>JAFGUJ010000082.1 GCA_016938595.1 Campylobacterales bacterium
CGCCGCGATCGTCAACGAACTCCAAAAAGAGATCGACATCACGCTGCTGTGTTCCGATTTTCGGATCGCGTCGCAGGCGCGGGAGTACGGGATCAAGCGTGCGGTAGGGGTTGACGTCGTCCGCAATATCCCCCAGATTGCCAGTCACGGGGACAAGATCATTTTCGACTCCGCCGAACTCAATCCGACGCTTCATGACGACATGACCCGGTTCTTTTCCACCTTTATCCGGATCAGCGACGATCCTTCCGACGTCAAACACCCCAACGAGTTTTTGATCTCTCCCTATGCAGAGGGGGAGGGTGTGTGCCAGGCGCTGGTCATCGATGAGCATTATTATGTGCCGCTTCCCAAAACAATTCCGCTGGCCTTGTTCTTCGGGGACGATGATTACGAAAAAGACCTGGAAAAATATCAGGGGCTTTTTGCGCCGTACAAAATGGACCTGCTGATGGGCTTTTACCATTTTCTCGGATATGAGAGCGCCCTTAAGGAGAGCTTCGCAACGATTCATGAGAGCGAAGCCTACGATGAGGTGATCCGGACTGCCGAGGTTCTGGTCAGCGCATCGCCGATGGCGGTTTTGCAAAATATGGCCGGCGGAGGCAAGCCTGTTTACCTTCATCGCCCCGACTATCCGCGGGATTTCATCCCCCTTTTCGAGTCATTGGCGATACCCGTTGTCGAGCAGTTTGATCAAGATCAGCTTATGAAAGCTATAAGCGGCGCTTTATCAAACAACTGTCACTTAATCGATACGAATAACACAAAAGTAATCGAATTTATAAGGAAAACTTTCAAATTATAGAAACTTTAAACCTTTTTCACTTATTATAGAGAGTTAAATTTCCAAACATAAGTGAGATGACAATGATGGATGAAAGCAGAAGAGGGTTTATCGGTAAAGCCTTTGGTGCCGTCGCCGCTGTCGGAGGGATCGCATCGCTGATCGCGATGAAAAAGACGTGGGATCCCCTCCCAAGCGTCATGTCGGCCGGTTTTACAATGGTAGACGTATCAGGCCTAGAGGCCAACAAGCTCGAAATTGTTGTGTGGCGGGGTAAACCGGTGTTTGTCCTCAAATACACGGAAGACATGAAACCGACCGACGGCCGCAATGTCAAAATCGGCGACCACTACTTTTCGGTCATGATCGGTCTGTGTACCCACCTGGGATGTATCCCGGCGTATCTGGGGGACAAACATCAGTTCAAATGCGCCTGTCACGGCGGTGAATTTACGGCAGACGGCGTCAATACGTTCGGACCGCCTCCGAGACCGCTGGATATCCCTCCGTTCAAACTGGACGGTGTGACGCTTGTACTGGGTGAAGAAGGCCCGGAGTACAAAGCAATGATGGCAAAAGCGTAAGGGGGGCACATGGCAGAATTTAAAAAAGCAGACTCGATGCTCGAGTGGTTTGACCAGCGTTTAGGTGTCGTCAACTTTGCCAAAGTGATGATGACGGAGTACTGGATTCCCAAAAATATCAACTTTTTGTGGGCGATGGGGGTATTGCTGACCGTCCTGTTCACGTTCCTGGTGGTTTCGGGTATTTTCCTTTTGATGTATTACAAGCCTGACGTGAACATGGCGTTTGACAGCGTCAACTACACAATCATGCAGGAAGTGGCCTACGGATGGCTCTTCAGACATATCCATGCGGTCGGCGCATCGGTCGTGTTTCTGGTGATCTACATCCACATGTTTACCGGCATCTATTACGGCTCGTACAAAAAAGGGCGTGAGATGATCTGGGTATCGGGGATGCTCCTGTTCGTCCTTTTCTCGGCGGAAGGGTTCAGCGGATACATGCTTCCGTGGGGACAGATGTCGTACTGGGCCGCGTACGTTATCACCGAACTGTTCGGCGGTATTCCGTTTATCGGGAACGAGCTTGTCGTATGGATCCGCGGTAACTTCTACGTATCCGATTCGACCCTGACCCGTTTCTTTATGCTGCACGTGCTGCTGCTGCCGTTGCTGATCATCGGTGCGATTGTGTTTCACTTCTACGCCCTGCGCTTCCCGCACGTTAACAACGAAGAGGGTGAGTTCTTTGATTTCGACGAAGAAGCTGAAAAATACAAAGCGGGTGACAAAAAAGGGTCCAAAGTCGTCGCATTCTGGCCGGTATTCCTTTCCAAAGACTTTTTTGTCCTCGGATTCTTTATGCTGTTCTTTTTCTATCTGACGTTCTTCCATTACGGTTTTGCGATGGATGCGATCAACTTTGACAAAGCGGACGGTCTGAAAACACCGGCGCACATCTACCCTGAATGGTATTTCCTGTGGAGTTATGAGGTATTGCGCGGATTCTTCTTCGACATCGCCGGTATTTCGGGCAAATCGCTTGGTCTTATCGCCTTCGGTATCGCCAACGTCATTTTCTTCCTGTTGCCGTGGCTGGATCGTTCTCCGATGGTAAAACCGGCGAATCAGCGCCCGTATTTCAAATACTGGTTCTGGTTGATGATGGCCGATTTGGTGGTACTGACCGTATTCGGTAAATTGCCTCCGACCGGTATCAATGCATGGATCGGGTTTGCGTCTTCGATGACCTTTTTGATCCTTTTTGCCAGCCTTCCGTTTATCACGAAAGCAGAAGCAAAAAAAGCGGGAGGTAAATAATGGAATTTATTTATATCAGTTTAGCGGTAGCGCTGGTTTTGCTGGTGCTGCATTTCGTTATGTTGAAACTGTCTCTGAACAAAGAAGTGCGGATCCTCGTTATCATCGCCTCGCTTGTCGGATTCACCTACTGGGGTATTGAGCCGTATGCTCACCATATTATGCATCCGGAAGTGGCAGAGGCCGACTTCACGTTCAAAGACCTGAAAAATGTCGATACCTCGCTTGCAGGGAATGCCGAAAACGGTAAAGTCCTCGTAGAGGCGAACTGTATCGCGTGCCATTCGATCGAATCGGCCGGCTTCCCGCAGATGATGCCAAACGCGGACGCGGCGGCGAGCTACGGTGTGGTACCGCCGGATCTGAGCAGTGCGGGACGCATCTATGACAAAAACTATCTGGCCAACTTCATCTTCGATCCAGTCAGTGCGATGCATCTTCAGCACAAGTACACGCCGGAGAGCGGCAAAAGCTTCCCGATGCCCTCGTACAACTGGATGAGTGCTCAGGAGATCATGGACATCGTCGCCTATTTCGAGTCGATCGCTCCGAAAGTAGCGGAAGGAAGCGAAGCACACAAGCAGAGTTTTGACGCGGCCTGCGGCCGTTGCCACTCTATGGCATATGCCGGTTCCGAGGCGCTAACGCCTGCCGAGACGATCAAAAACTATATGGGTGCAACCCCGCCGGATCTGTCACAGTACATCAAAAGCCGGGGCCACCACTATCTCAACAATTTCATCAACGATCCTCAGGTGCTGCTGCACGGTACGTCAATGCCGCGCGTCGGATTGACCGAAAAAGCGCAAGAAGAGGTTATCGCCTACATGGAAGAAGTCGGGGACCGCAAAAAAGCGGAACGCGAAACACTGGGTCTGTGGGTCATGCTCTATACCCTCATCTTCGCTATCCTGGCCTATTTGTGGAAACGCAAAATCTGGTCTGAAGTCCACTAAGGAGTAACGGATGAAAATGATCAAAATGATGGCTCTTGGCGCACTCCTAGCGGGTGCCGCAATGGCCAATGAATCTTTGGCGTTGAACATGGGTAAGATGGAAAACGGTTTGAACAATGTTCAAAAAGGGTTTCTCTACAATACCCCCGCATTGATCAAAGAAGGGGTAAAAGAGATTGACAATGCGAATGCTCTTTTCCACAACACTGAAGCGACCAAAAAATATCTTCCCAAAGAGAAGCAGCATATGAGCAATATCGCATTCAATGCAGCGAAACGGATCGATAAAGCATCCTCGGAGATGCTTGCCGCATTGGATAAAAAACAATTTTCACAAGCGAGTCAATCGTATTCCGAGATTGTCAATGCGTGTACGGCATGCCACGCCGTTGTTCGCGGCTGGTAATCTCTCTTTGCGGCGCAAACCCCAAGAAGGGGTTTGCCTCCAAACCCTTTCCTAATTCTTTCAATAAATAAAACTCCAAACAACTTTTCGATACACTCGCGCATTATTCGTTTCAAGGACAATGGTGTTAGTAGATAGCTATGGCAGAACCGTCGATTATTTGCGTGTTTCGGTGACGGAACGGTGCAATTTCCGGTGCCAGTATTGTATGCCCGAAAAACCCTTTTCATGGGTTCCCAAAGAGAACCTGCTGAGTTTTGAAGAGCTGTTTGAATTCATCAAGGTCGCCATCGACGAAGGGGTGAAAAAGATCCGGATCACGGGGGGAGAGCCGCTGCTGCGCGAGGATCTCGACGCCTTTATCAAGATGATCCACGACTACAAAAACGATATCGATCTGGCGATGACGAGCAACGCCTTTTTGCTCAAGGGGGCCGCACAGAAGCTTTACGATGCGGGGCTGCGCCGGATCAACGTCTCGATCGATTCGCTCAAACCCGATGTCGCCGAAACGATCGCGAAAAAAGATGTGCTGAAACAGGTCCTCGAAGGGGTCGAAGAGGCGCTCAAAGTGGGGCTGAAAGTCAAAGTGAACATGGTCCCGATGAAGGGGCTCAATGACGGTGAAATCCTCGACGTCCTCGAATACTGCAAAGCGCGGGGAATGACGGTACGTTTCATCGAATACATGGAAAATGTCCATGCCGAAGTGAACATCAAAGGGATGCAGAGCCCCGAGCTTCTCAGCATCATCGGAAGCCGCTACGCCTACGTTGACGAAGGGTTCGACGGCCACTCTCCGTCGCACTACTACAAGCTCGAAGACGGATACGAATTCGGGATTATCGAGCCGCACAAAGACGACTTCTGCACGAAGTGCAACCGGATCCGCCTCACCGCGGAGGGGAACCTGATCCCCTGCCTCTATTTTGACGAGGCGATGTCGATCCGCGACGCGGTCCGGCGGGGGGACATCAAAGAAGCGACGCTGGTGCTCAAAGAGGTGATCCGTACCAAGCCCGAGAAAAACCGCTGGAGCGAAGGGGATGCCGAAGTCTCCAGCCGCGCTTTTTACGAGACGGGGGGCTGATGCTGTATCTTGTCGAACATTTTTACTCCGTTCAGGGGGAGGGGAAATACACCGGTCATCCCTCCCTCTTTTTCCGCTTCGGCGGGTGCAACCTGACCTGCGAAGGGTTCGGGTGTACCGAGATAGCCCCCGACGGGCGGGAGATCGTCGGGTGCGATACGGCCTATGCCGTGAACCGCAAGGCCTTCGGCGAGATGTGGCAGGAGATCGAGGAGCTTCAGACGCTGATCTGGATCATGAACGGCTACCGTCTGCCGCCGCACGTCGACATCGTCCTCACAGGCGGCGAACCGCTGATCTATGCCAACGAACCCCTCTTTGCCGAGTTTATCGACTACCTCGTATCGCAGGGGCATCGGGTGACGTTTGAGACGAACGGGACGATTTCCCCCGATTTTCGCCGCTACCCCTTTTACAAAGAGGCGACCTATGCCCTCTCGGTCAAACTCTCCAACAGCGGTGAACCTTATGAAAAACGGGTCAGGCAAGAGGCGATCGATTCCATCATCACCCACGCCAAAGAGTGTTTTTTCAAATTCACCGTTGATGAGCCTTCGCTGATGAGCCATATCGAAACCGAGATAGAGGAGATTATCGCCCCCTATCCCTACAC
>JAFGUJ010000083.1 GCA_016938595.1 Campylobacterales bacterium
TCGACGATCCAGATGGCGTTGGGGAGAAACTCGATCACCTGCTCGACCGTGCTCTGCAGATGCTCGTAGGAGCGGCGCAGCGCGACGTATTCCTCTTCGACCTTGTAGGTCTGGTCGATGAGCGCTTTGAGCTCTTCGGCCGAGATGATGTCGGCCATTTTTAGAAATCCCCCAGCTGCATCAGGATCCGATAAAGACCATACGCATCTTTGCTTCCTGCAAGTTCTCGGATCGAATGCATGGCCAGCTGCGGCACCCCGACGTCGATCGTCTCGACCCCAAGCCGCGTAGAGGTGATCGGTCCGATCGTACTGCCGCACCCCATGTCGCTGCGGGTGACGAACGTCTGGGTCGGGACGTGCAGCGCGCGGGCGCACTGCAAAAACCGCCCCTGCGTCCGCGCCGACGTCGCGTAGCGCTGGTTGGCGTTGATCTTGATTACGACTCCGCCGTTGAGGAGTGGCGCGTGCTCACTCTCGTGCTTGGAAGGAAAGTTGGGATGCTGTGCGTGGGCGTTGTCGCACGAGACCATCAGACTGCGGCGCATCAGCGTCCCGTAGTCCGCTCCGGAAACCCGCTCCAAAACCTCCTGCACAAAGGTCCCCCCCGCTCCGACGTGCGTTTCGCTCCCCACCTCTTCGTGGTCCATGCACGCGAGCATCATCGGATAGGTCGAATCGAGCAGCGCATGAAGCCCCACGAAGCAGCTGATCAGGTTGTCCAGACGCGCCGAAGCGATGAACTCCTCGTCCACCCCGACAAACGACCCTTTTTGCAGATCGTAAAAACTGAGCTCATGGGCCAGCAGCGTCAGTCCGGAGGTCTCCTCCTGAATCTGCGAGAGGATGAACTGCTCGAAATCGACCTCCCCCGTCGAAATGATGGGGACGATGTCGGTCTGGGCGTTGACGGTGCGGGAGGTGTTGGCCTCCTTGTCCAGATGGATGGCGAGCGAGGGGATCATCGCGATGGGACGCTCGATGTTGATGAGCGCTTCCTTGCGCACCTCGCCGTCGAGATAGACCACCCGCCCGGCAAGCCCAAGGTCCCGGTCGAACCACGGGTTCAGCAGCACCCCGCCGTAGGGCTCCACCCCCAGCCGCTTCACCCCCGCCGACGTCGTCAACGGATGGGGTTTGAGCCGCAGATGGGGGGAATCGGTGTGGGCCCCCACGATCATATACCCCTTCTCGGCGCACGGGGGATAGGTAAACGCGACGATCGAGGAATCGTTGCGGGTGACGTAATAGTCCTTCCCCTCGACCAACGTCCACTCTTCGTCCTCTTCAAGACGGATAAATCCCCGGCATTCGAGGGTCTTCGCCATCCACGCGACCGCATGAAACGGGGTCGGGGAGGCATCGATAAAGCTCAGCAGTTCTTCGTTGAATTCGCGCATGGTATTCTCCTATAGTACGTCCACATCATCGAGAGCCGTAAGCTCTTCGATCACCTTGTTATCGACCCGTATCGCCGAATCGATGACAACGTCGACGAGCTTGGAGACGATCGTGAGTTTGATCTGGCGGCGTCCCGGATGGCGGCGGACGAGGGTGTAGAGTTTTTCGAGGCTCTCAAGATTGTCGCTGAGGCGGATGCGGAGGTTCAGAGGCTCCTGCGGCGGAAGGTTTTCGACGATCTTGGTCTCGACCTTTTTGGCCTCTTTTTTCGCCTCGGCGAGGGTCATGATCTTGGTGACGCTGATGCGGGTGAACATCTCGGTGTGGGTTACCTTGACCTTGAAGGCGATCGGCTCGTCCTGGTCCATCGCTTCGAGCTGATCGATCTTGTCGGAGAAGAGCATCATCTCGATGTTGCCGTGAAAGTCCATCAGGTTGACGATGCCGAACATGGACCCTTTTTTCGACATTTTTTTCGTGATCTCCTCGACCTTGCCGATGAAGATCGCGGTGGAGCCGTCGGCGATGTTCTCGATCTCGCTGGAGAGGGTGTAGTTGATCAGGTCAATCTGCTCGCGGTAGTTGTCGAGCGGATGGCCCGAGACGTAGAATCCCAGCGTCTCTTTTTCGAAATCGAGGATCCCCTTGAGGTCGTATTCGTCGTAGTTTTTGAGTTCCAAATCGACGGTGGTCACCTCCGCGTCATCCCCGAAGAGGCTGAACTGCGACTCTTTTTTAAGCGATGAGCCTTTTTTAGCCGTCTCGACCATGATTTCGACCTGCTCCAACAGCGCGCGGCGCGAATAGCCGAAGCGGTCCAGCCCTCCGGCCTTGATGATGCATTCGATCACCTTTTTGTTCACTTTTTGGGGTTCGATCCGGTTGATGAAGTCCTTGATATCGACGAACTCCCCCTCCGCTCGCGCCTCCAGGATCGATTCGACCGCCGCTTCGCCGACCCCTTTGATCGCTCCCAGTCCGAAGAGGATCTGGTCGGCACCGTCTTTGGTGATCGCCGAGAATTCCAGCTGGGAGTCGTTGATGTCGGGGGCGCCGAGGGTAATTTTCATCCGCTTGGCTTCGTCGATATATTTGACGACCTTGTCGGTGTTGTCTTTTTCCGAGGTGAGAAGTGCGGCCATGAACTCCTGCGGGTAGTACGTCTTGAGCCA
>JAFGUJ010000084.1 GCA_016938595.1 Campylobacterales bacterium
GGGAATTATAGCGATGTTAATGTCTTTTGAGTATAATGCGCTAATTTTCATTATGAAGGAACCGCATGGAATTTCTTGTTCAAATCCTCCCATTTGTCTTTTTGATCGCCATTATGTATTTTGTGATCATTCGTCCCCAGAACCAGCAGGCCAAACGCCACAAAGAGATGATCGAGTCTCTCGCCAAAGGGGACAAAGTGGTGACGAGCGGCGGTTTGATCGTCGAGATCAAAAAAGTGGAAGAGCAGTTCTTTGCCATCAAATTCAACAATGAGACCGAAGGGCGCCTCGTCAAAGACGCGGTAGCCAGAAAGTACGAGGATGAAGCTTAATTACCGCATCGTCATTCTGATCTTCGCCACCGTCTTCGGTCTTGTGTTTTCGATCCCCTCGTTCACCCAAAGCGGTGAGGGGAAAAAGATCACGCTGGGGCTTGACCTGCAGGGGGGATTGCATATGCTCCTCGGGGTCAAAACCGACGAAGCGGTCAATTCCCAGCTTAAATCGATCGCCTCCGGACTCAAACACTTCGGTGAACGCAACGATATTCTTCTCGACGGCATCAGCGTCAGCGAAGGGGAGGTCACGTTCGAACTCCTCGACAGCGATGACGCCACGGTCGTGGATGAACACCTCAAAACTGTAGAAGGGACCGTGGTCCATGCGAGCGAGGGGAAATACACCGTCACGATGACACCTGAGGCGGTTGAAAAGCTGAAGCTCCAGTCGGTCGACCAGGCGATCGAGACGATCCGAAACCGTCTCGACCAGTTCGGTCTGGCCGAGCCGACCGTCGCCAAGCAGGGGATTGACAAGATCCTCGTCGAACTTCCCGGGATCAAAACTCCCGAAGAGGAGCAACGGGCGCGTGAGCTGATCTCGCGTGCGGCAAAACTGGAGTTGATGGCGGTGGACGAGGAGAGAGCCATGCGTGTCCACGACATGAGCGATGCCGAAGCGGCCAGTTTCGGAGACAAGATCCTCGACGATGCGCTACAGCCGGAGATCAGACACCTTGTGAACGAGATCCCCATTCTGGATGGCTCGATGCTGACCGATGCGCAGGTCGGATACGACCAGAACAACCGCCCGGTTATCAACTTTTCCCTCAACTCCGAAGGGGCGCAGATTTTCGGCGACTTTACGGGCAAAAGCGTCGGGAAGCGGCTGGCGATCGTTCTGGATGGAAAGGTCTATTCGGCCCCCGTCATCAACGAACGGATCGGCGGCGGCAGCGGACAGATCAGCGGAAACTACACGACCGCCGAGGCGAACGACCTCGCGATCGCTCTGCGTTCCGGAGCGCTTCTGGCCCCTATCTACATGATGGAAAAACGCTCCGTAGGCCCAAGCCTCGGTGCCGACAGCATCAAGGCGAGCATGATCGCGCTGATCGGAGGATTCGCCCTTGTCGCCCTCTTCATGATCGTTTACTACGGGATGGCGGGGGTGATCGCCAACATCGCCCTCGTCGTCAATCTCCTCATCATCATCGCCGTCATGGCGCTGTTCGGAGCGACGCTGACGCTGCCGGGGATGGCGGGGATCGTCCTTACCGTCGGTATGGCCGTCGATGCCAACGTCATCATCGCCGAACGGATCCGCGAACTCCTCCGCGAGGGGCATTCGGTCCGCAAAGCGATCGAATCGGGATACGACAATGCGATGCGGGCGATCCTGGATGCGAACATCACGACGCTGATCGCTGCGGTTGTTTTGTATGTCTACGGCACCGGGGCCATCAAGGGATTTGCGATCACGATCAGCATCGGTATCCTGGCTTCCATGCTCACGGCGATTCTGGGGACCCACGGGATCTACCAGATGCTGGAGAACCGGATGGGAAAATCGAAAAACCCGTTCAAATATTTCGGGATAAAGGGGTAATGTATGGAACTGTTTAAAGCAACCCGGTCTATCCCTTTCATGGGGAAATCGCACATCGCGATTGTCATCTCCGTGCTGTTGGTCCTGGGATCGTATGCCCTGCTGTTCACGAAAGGGCTCAACTACGGGATCGATTTCGCCGGAGGGACGATCGTACAGGTCAAATACGAGGGAGTCGCTCCCATTGACGTGATGCGTCAAAAACTGGCGGACAACCCGGTGTTTGCGGGTTCTTCGATCAACGAATTCGGTTCCCCCGATGAGGTTGTCATCCGTCTGAAAAACAGCTCCGAAAGCATGACGCGGGATCTTGGGGACGTTACCCGCGAACAGCTCGCCGGAACCGGAACTTTCGAGATCCGCCGCGTCGATATCGTCGGGGCCAAGGTCGGAAGCGAACTGCGCGAAAAGGGGATTATGGCGATGGCCCTCGCCATCATCGGAATTTTGGTCTATGTCGCCTTCCGTTTCGAATGGCGTTTTGCGGTGGCTTCGGTCTTCGCTCTCGTGCACGATGTCTCGATTGCGCTGGGGGCGATCTCGCTCGTGGGGCTGGATGTCAACCTCGACGTCCTGGCGGCGCTTCTGACGATTCTGGGGTATTCGCTCAACGATACGATCATCGTTTTCGACCGTATCCGTGAAGGGATCACCGACAACAAAAAAGCGGATCTGGCCGAGATCATCGACGAATCGATCACAAAGACCCTCTCGCGCACGACGCTGACGTCGCTGACGACGTTGCTCGTCGTGGTTGTCCTTTTCTTCTTCGGCGGAGAGATCATCCACGCGTTCGCGTTTACGCTGCTGGTGGGGATCGGAGTCGGGACCTACAGTTCGATTTTCGTTGCATCGCCGATTCTGAAATGGTTCGGATTCGATGTGAAGCGATATCATGCTAAACTCTCGGAAAAGGCAGCTCGCGAAGCGGAAAAAGAGCGGTTGCGCGCGCAGTTCGAACAGGGTGTAGTTTAATTTAGGAGTGAATCATGGATTGGGGCAAAGTTGTATACGTATTTTTTACGTTGATGAGTCTGACGTCGACGGCGGCGTTTTTGTATGATCATACGTCGATCATGCTGTTTGTGGCGGCAAGCCTCAATATCATCTCCACGATTTTGAAACTGGGTGTCCGCAACCTGCTGGCAGCGGAACTGCTCGCCGGCTCGCTCGTCGCCGATTTGCATCTGATTCCGGCGTTTATCTATATGGAAGTGGTCGGAAGCGTCCAGTGGGCTGTTGCGTTGGCCATCGGAGCGCTGATCGCCAATCTTTTTTCGATCATCATGGTTTTCATTGAAAGCGCGAAAGCCAAAGAGAATTACGAATAACCAAGGAGCGTTTTTTGAATTATTCCCCTGCATCCATCGAAGCCAAATGGCAGCGTTTTTGGAGTGAATCCAACGCGTATGAACCCTCAGACGATTTTTCCAAACCGAAAAAATATGTTCTCAGCATGTTCCCCTACCCCTCGGGGCGGATCCATATGGGACACGTGCGCAATTACTCGATCGGCGACGCTTTCGCACGCTACTACCGTCAGCAGGGGTTCAATGTTCTCCACCCGATCGGATGGGACAGTTTCGGGATGCCGGCGGAGAATGCCGCGATCAAACACGGGGTGCACCCTAAAAAATGGACCTACGAGAACATTGCGACGATGCGAGGCGAACTCGCGGGTCTTGGGCTCTCGTTCTCGGAAGAGCGGGAGTTTGCCACCTCTGATCCCAAGTACACGGCGTTCGAGCAGGGTTTCATCATCGACATGTTCAACAAAGGGCTTCTCTACCGTAAACAGGGTTTCCTGAACTGGTGTCCCCACGATTTGACCGTTTTGGCCAACGAACAGGTGGTTGACGGCGGATGCTGGAGATGCGGCACACCGATCGAGCAAAAAGAGATGTACCAGTACTACCTCAAGATCAGCGACTATGCCGAAGAGCTCCTCGAATCGCTCAAGACCCTGGAGGGGAAATGGCCCAAACAGGTTCTGACGATGCAGGAGAACTGGATCGGCAAATCGTACGGACTGGAGTTCGCATTCAAGCTCGACGAGGAGAGCGAAGCCAGGCTGGGGGCGGTGTATCAGAGTTTCGATGTCTTCACGACCCGCCCCGATACAATCTACGGCGTCAGCTATGCCGCCCTCGCACCCGAACACGAGATCGTCCGCCACATGCTCTCCTTCGGCCTGCTCGACAACGCAACCGCGGATGCGATCAAAGCAATGCAGCGTGTCGGGGCGCGTGAGCGCGCTACTCAGCCCAAAGCGGGGGTATCGCTGGGGATCAACGTAATTCATCCCCTCACAGGGGCCAAAGTCCCCGTATGGGTCGCCAACTTCGTCCTCACCGATTACGGCTCGGGGGCGGTCATGGCCGTTCCTGCGCACGATGACCGCGATTATGAGTTCGCGGCCCAATACGCCCTTGCGGTCAATCCCGTCATCTTCCCTGAAAACGGGGAACTTCCGAGCGGATGCGCTTATACCGAAGCGGGGATTCTGCATGCGAGCGCACAGTTCAGCGGGATGGACAACACCGCGGCCAAAGCGGCGATCATGGATTATTTCGAAGCCAACGCCCTCGGGAAAAAAGTAGTCAATTTCCGCCTGAAAGACTGGGGTATCAGCCGCCAGCGCTACTGGGGAGCCCCGATCCCGCTGATCCACTGTGACAGCTGCGGCATCGTCCCCGAAGACAAGGCCAACCTCCCCGTAGCATTGCCCGAAGACGTTGTGATCAACGGCGAGGGGAACCCGCTGGAACACCATCCGACGTGGAAACACTGTACCTGTCCCAAATGCGGCAAACCGGCCATCCGCGAAACCGATACGATGGACACGTTCATCCAGTCGTCATGGTATTTCCTGCGTTATACGGTTCCCAACGATTTCAATGAGGTTTTTGACCCCAAAGCACTCGATTACTGGATGGGGGTCGACCACTACATCGGGGGGATCGAACACGCGATCCTGCACCTGCTGTACGCGCGGTTCTTTACGAAGATGCTGCGCGATTTGGGGTACGTCAACAGCAACGAGCCGTTCGAGCACCTCCTGACGCAGGGGATGGTTCTCAAAGACGGCGCCAAGATGTCCAAATCCAAAGGGAATACCGTCGATCCGGGAGAACTGGTCGCCAAATACGGCGCCGACACGGCACGCCTTTTTATCCTCTTCGCGGCTCCTCCAACCCAGGAGCTCGAATGGAACGACAGCGCGGTGGAAGGGGCTTTCCGCTTCCTGAAACGCTTCGCTGACCGCTCCCAGTACGCCCGCAAAGGCGACAGTATCCCTGCGATCGAGCATGGATCGCTCACCAAAGAGGAAAAAGCTGCCCGGAAAAAAGTGCACGAGGCGCTGAAGCGGGCGCAGGAGGTCTATACTGAGCGTCATACGTTCAACACGATGATCGCCGGCGTGATGGAAGCGATGAATGCGTTGAGTGAACAGAATAACGCGCAGGTGTGGACGGAAGGGTACTGGATTTTACTTTCGATCATGGAACCGATCGCTCCGCATTTGTGCTGGGAACTCTCGACCGAGCTGTTCGGACGCAAAAATTTCGGACCGCAAAAGGTATGCGAAGAGGTATTCGAGGTCGACGCACTTGCTTTGGGCGTTTCGGTCAACGGAAAAAACCGTGCCACGATCGAGGTCGGGGTGAACGAGAGCCAGGAAGAGATCCTCAAAACCGCCAAGGCTGCGGTAGAGAAATGGATCGAGGGGAAAGAGATCGTCAAAGAGATCGTCATCCCCGGAAAACTGGTTAACCTGGTTATCAAAGGATAGTGATGAAGTTGGTTCCCCTTTCGCTGCTGTTTCTTCTCCTCATGGCCGGATGCGGCTATCAGCCGGCATCCCATTACGCCAAAAATGTCGTGGGTGAGAGTGTCAGTACGGAAGTGGTCATCTCGATGGAGGACCCGCAGAACAGCGTCATCATCAAAGATGCCGTCGATACGGCGGTCATCACAAAATTTCGTACGGCGCTGGTGCCAAAAAACCGCTCCCTTACCCATCTTAAAATTGCGGTGGGCTCGGTCGGATTTTCCCCGTTGCAGTACGATATCAACGGCTATATCGTCACCTACCGCACAACGGTCATTATGAACATACACCGCACCACGGAGGGGAAAAGCAGATCGTACGCAACGCGCGGAATCTACGATTTCACCATCGAACCCAATGCGATCATTACCGATCAGGCCCGTTTCGAAGCGATACGCCAGGGGGCGCAGAAAGGGCTGGACGCTTTTGTTGCGCAGCTTGCGGCCGAAGGTACCAACCCTCATAAGGATCAGTAATGACGATTCATCAGATAGTCCGCAATACGGTCGAGAGACTCAAATCCGAGGGGAAAATGTGGACCCCTGATGTCTACGCCGAAACGTTTTGCTCCGAAGCGAAAAAAGCGGGGGTCCAGGTCGAAGACTGCAGCGGCATCGACCGCTATACCAAGCTCCTCGATAAAAAAATGCTCGACGAAGTGAAACAGTACCGGGTTAAAACGACGGCCGAACTGATCCGTTTCCTGATCTCCAAACTCAACCGCATGAATCCCAGCGAAGCGGCGGCTCTGGTGGAACTGCTCAGCGCGCTGGCCAAAAAGATGGCGCAGAGTATTGAACTGCTGCACAATGCCGACGCCTCGATACTGGCCCGCAAAACGATCTCCGTTTTGGAGGAGCAGGGGGGGACGGCGCAGGTGGAGTTGCTGCGGCAGGCGTGGAACAACTTCCTGGCGATTTATGACGACACCTTTTTGATGAAACTCTCTGCGCTGGGGCCGGTGGATGGCTCCAGCCTTCGCCGGACGGTCGAGGGGCTGAACCTGCAGGCCAAAGCGGTGAGTGAAGGGGTCGATTATCGCAAAGTGGTCCGTTTTCTCATCGCGTCTCTCGTCCCCTCGATCGCCCCGAATATGGATGATGCCACGTTGAATCTGTCCCAGAAGTTGCGGAGCAACCCCCACTATATCGACAACGCGGAATTTGACAAAGAACTGAAAACCGCTATTACGATGCGGATCGCTCTGGACAAGAACAGCGTGAAGGAGATGGTCAGTTCCCTCGACAAGCTGTTGGGAAAACTCTCGACACAGCTGATCGAACTGATTGAGCGGAGTGAAAATTCCACCAGCGAAATTCGTGATGTCAAGCGGGAACTCGAGGCGCTCGAGGCCGGCAAAGGGGGAGATTTCAAAACAGCCCATAAGCGCCTCTACACCATTGCGAGCACGTTGGAAGAGAGGGTGGAAGTACTGAGCAAGGATTTGAAAATCCACAACGACAAGGTGACGCAGATGGGAAATAAAATCGCGTCACTCGAACTGGAACTGGCCCAGGCTCAGCAGGCGTCGCGCGAAGATTTTCTGACCAAGCTGCTGAACAAACGGGGAATCGACGAATATCTC
The DNA here is from genome assembly GCA_016938595.1 of Campylobacterales bacterium. Lineage (GTDB taxonomy): Bacteria > Campylobacterota > Campylobacteria > Campylobacterales > Sulfurimonadaceae > Sulfuricurvum. Next base: position 7,305 of record JAFGUJ010000084.1, read on the forward strand.
AATATCAAAGAGGCCGAATACGAGCGGCACCAGCGCATTTACTGCATCGCGATGCTCGATCTGGACCATTTCAAAAAAATCAACGACACCTACGGGCACGAAGCGGGGGATGCCGTACTGCTCGCTTTTGCCAAAATCCTGAAAGAAGAGGCGCGGATCAGCGACATCATCGGACGCTACGGCGGAGAAGAGTTTATCGTGATTCTCGGGGACACGGAGCTCGACGGCGCCAAAGTGTTCTGCGAAAAAATCCGCTCCCACGTCGAAGAGGCCCATTTTATGTATCAGGAGGACCGGATCGACGTTCGTGTCAGCATCGGCGTTGCCCAGCGCAATGATTATTCTTCCCTCAAAGCGCTGATCAAGGGAGCGGATGAGCGGCTGTACGACGCCAAGCGCAAAGGGCGAAACCGCGTCGAGCCTGCATGAATTTAGACGCTTTTCTCACCTCCAAGCCCCTTTTCTACGATGTCATCGATTATGACCGTTTCCCCCGCGCCTACGCGAAGGTTCGCGACGGTCTCCCCAAGCCCCGTATCATCCATGTCGTCGGGACAAACGGAAAGGGAAGTACGGGACGGTTCCTGGCTACGGCACTCCACCGCGCCGGGAAAAGGGTGGGGCACTACACCTCTCCCCATATCCTGCGGTTCAACGAGCGGATCTGGATCAACGGCGCCGATATTTCCGACGAAGCGCTTGAGGAAGCCCATGGGAAGCTGATGGCGCTTCTCCCCGAAGAGACGGCGGAAGCGCTGAGCTATTTCGAATACACGACGCTGCTGGCCATGGTCGTTTTTGAAGGGTGCGACTACGTTGTCCTCGAAGCGGGGCTTGGGGGGGAACACGATGCGACGAATGTTTTTGACAAAACCCTGAGCCTTTTTACCCCGATCGATTTCGACCACGCCGCGTTTTTGGGTTCGACGATCGAGGAGGTGGCGGGGACGAAACTGCGGAGCATGCAGAGCGTCGCGCTGCTGGGGAAACAGAAATACCCCGAAGTGGAGCAAATAGCGCGCGCCGTCGCCGAGGAAAAGGGGACGATTCTCTATATGCTGGAGGAGCGGACTACCCCTGCCATCCGTGAGGCCGCATGGCGTATGGCCCAAAAAAACGGCCTGAGCGACTATTTGCGCGATAATCTCCTCCTCGCCATGACCGCCTGCGAGCTGCTGGGGTATGAGGCGCGCGAAGAGCTGTTCGATCAAAGCGCGCTTTTCGGCCGTTTGAGCCGGGTCGCCCCCAACGTTACCCTCGATGTCGGGCACAATCCCCTCGCCGCGCGCGAGATCGCGCGCACGTACGAGGGGAAAAAGGTGACGCTGGTGTACAACACCTACCGGGACAAGGATTACCGTGAGATTCTGGGGATTCTCAAACCGCTGATCGATCACGTCGAGATCATCGACGTACCGGAAGGGCGCATTGCCGATCGGGGTGATCTGGAGGCGGCGCTCGCAGAACTCTCAATCCCCTATGAGCCTTTTGAGAGGGTGCAGGAAAAGAAAGAGTACCTCGTTTTCGGCTCCTTCAGCGTAGCCGAGACGTTCATTAAATTATATACGCGATTGGAGCAAAGCCCCAATGCGCTACGTTAACACTGGGTTTACTTCGGCAGTAGGCCCGCGCACTCGTGCGCAATATCAGCAAAGGACTTTGTGATGCCTCAGGCACGACTGTACGAATACCTCAAAAAGAACCCGAAAAAACTTCCCGACATACTTGTGTGCGAGGATGGCAAAGAGGCGGGGGAACTGGCCGACGTGTGTTCCTTTCTGGGCGTGGAAACGGTTGTTTTTCCCGATTTTCGGGCCGCCTGGATGGACGATCTGCGCCCGTTCAACGAAGAGCTGTTTTCCCTTTTCGGAGCGCTGCGGAGCTATTACGCCACAGAGAAAAAACCGCTGATCATTTCCCCTCTCAAAACCCTCCTGTTCCCGGTTCCGAAGCCGGAGCTGCTGCAGAGTTTCGAGATCGAATTCGCCTCCCGTCTGGACTTGAGCACTCTGAAGGAGAAATTGCTCCACTGGGGATACAGCTTCGTCGATATGGTCGAGATGGAGGGGGAGGTGTCGCACCGCGGCGATATTCTCGACATCTATATCCCCGGCAGCGAAAACCCCTACCGGATCAGTCTTTTTGACGACGAGGTCGAAGAGATAAAAAGTTTCGACGTCGAAACACAGCGGACCGAAAAAGAGGAGATCGTTTCCATCACGGTGACGAGCACGTTCTTTTCCCTGGATGCACAGCAGTATCAGCGGTTTACGAAAGCGGTCGAAAAGGCCCAGAGCGACAGTTTCGTCAAGGACATCGCCTCGCTGGGATACTGGGTCCTCGGAGACGACGGCGTCGATCTGTGCGAGGGGAAAAAAGTCATCCGGATCCGGGAGATGAAGATCGTCCTGGATGAGGCGTACGGTCTCAACCAACCGACCCTTTCGCGAGAGCGGTTCGAGGGGGAGGTGATTCCCGAAGCACAGCATTACGCGGATCTCGTCGCCCCCAATCTGGAGACGCTGCGCAGCGCCCACAAGGCCAAGAAATTCACCCTGATTTCTGCGAGCGATGCGCAGCTCAAGGGGGCCGGCGTATTCGATACGAAAGGGATGACGCTCATCACTTCGGGGATCGTTTTGAACCTGATCGGTCCGGACGAGGTGATCGTCTCCCTGAACCGCCACGAGAAGAAGCGCCGCCGCCGCAAAACCTCGATCCTGCTGGACGATCTGAAAGTGGGCGATTACGTCGTCCACGAGGAGTACGGCGTCGGAATATTCGAGGGGATCGAGCAGGCCGAGATCCTGGGCGGGATCAAGGATCTCGTCGTCATCAAATACATGGGGGACGACAAGCTGCTGCTCCCCGTCGAAAACCTGGACGCCATCGACCGCTACATCGCCTCGGGCTCGCTCCCCGTCCTCGACCGTCTGGGCAAAGGGAGCTTCGGCAAGCTCAAAGAGAGCGTCAAGGCGCGATTGTTCGAGATCGCCTCCGAGATCGTAGGGGTCGCCGCCAGCCGCGCCCTCATCAAGGCCCCTTCGATCGAAGTGGATGCGGGCGAGCTGAAGCGGTTCCAGACCCATGCCGGTTTTGATTACACCCCCGATCAGAGCAGCGCTATCACAGCCATCGTGCGCGATCTCTGCTCTGGGCAGATCATGGACCGGCTGCTGAGCGGCGACGTCGGATTCGGAAAAACGGAAGTGGCGATGAATGCCGTTTTCGCCGCCGCGAGGGGAGGATACCAGTCGCTCCTTGTCGTCCCTACCACGCTCCTCTCTTCCCAGCATTACCAGTCGCTCAAAAACCGCCTGGGGGAGTTCGGGATCCGGGTCGCCAAGCTGGACCGCTTCGTCAGCACCAAAGAAAAAAACGCGACCCTCAAAGCGCTCGGATCCGGCGAGATCGACTGTGTGGTCGGAACCCATGCGCTGCTCGGGGTGAGCTGTGCGAAGCTGGGGCTTGTCATCATCGACGAAGAGCATAAATTCGGGGTGAAACAAAAAGAGAAGCTCAAAAACCTCTACGAGAACGTCCACCTCCTCAGCATGAGTGCGACCCCGATCCCCCGAAGCCTCAACCAGGCGCTCAGCTCGATCAAAACGATGTCCGAGCTCCTCACCCCGCCCTCCGAGCGGCTGGGAGTCCGGACGTTTGTCAAAAATTACGACGAGAAGCTGATCAAGGAGGTGATCCTGCGCGAACTGCGCCGCGGCGGACAGGTGTTTTATGTTCACAACTCGATCGATTCGATGGTGATCAAAGCCGGAGAGCTCAAAGCGATCCTCCCCGAGCTGAGGATCCTGATCCTCCATTCGAAAATCGGCGCGAACGAGACCGAGGAGGAACTGGCCAAATTCGCCAATAAAGAGTATGACGTCCTGCTCGCGACCTCGATCATCGAATCGGGGATCCATATGCCCACGGTCAATACGATGATCATCGACGGGGCCGACCGTTTCGGGATGGCCGACCTGCACCAGCTGCGCGGACGGGTCGGGAGGGGGCATACCGAGGGGTACGCCTACTTCATCGTCGATGACAAGGAGAACCTGACCGAAGAGGCGAAAAAGCGGCTCGTGGCGCTTGAGTCGAATTCGTTTCTGGGGAGCGGTTCGATGCTGGCGTACCACGACCTCGAAATCCGTGGCGGGGGGAACCTCGTGGGAGATGCCCAGAGCGGCCACATCAAGAACATCGGGTATGCACTCTATCTGCGGATGCTGGAGGATGCGATCAAGCTCCTCACCAACCAGACGACCGCGGTCAAGGCGAAAGTCGACATCAAACTGACCGTCAGCGCCTTCATCAGCGACGAGGTTGTCCATGAGGACCGTTTGCGCCTCGAACTCTACCGCCGCCTCAGCCACTGCGAGGAGGTGAGCGAGATCTACGAGATCCTCGAAGAGGTCGAGGACCGTTTCGGCAAACCCGACACCCCCACCAAGCAGTTTTTTGAGATCATGGTGATCAAGCTGCTGTGCATCGGGAAAAAGGTGAAGATGGTGAGCAACTACAACCAGAACATCACGATCGAATACCTGAACGGCTCCAAAGAGAGCCTGCAGAGCAAAAGCAAGGATGATGATGACCTGATAGCGACCGTGCTGCACTACCTCCGCACCGCGAAGCCGAAGGTGCTGTAGTGAAGATCCTTCACTACACTGCTTCGAATGAAGCAGGCTTCAGCGCCACAGCGGCAAGCGTCAGCACA
>JAFGUJ010000085.1 GCA_016938595.1 Campylobacterales bacterium
CCGCACTCGTGGAGCTGATCGGCCAATACGACCCCGATCTGGTCGTGTTGAGCGGGTTTATGCGGATTCTGACCCCCGTCTTTACCTCCCGGGTCCGCTCGATCAACCTCCACCCCGCCCTGCTCCCGGCATTCAAGGGGGCCCGCGCGATCGAGAGGAGCTTCGAGAGCGATGAAAAAATCTGCGGGGTGAGTGTCCACTGGGTGACCGACGAGCTCGACGGCGGAGAGGTTATTATGCAGAAAAGCTTTCCCAAAAGCGACGATGAAACACTGGAAAGTTTCACCGCGAAAATCCGCGCCATCGAGCACGAAATATTACCGCTGAGCGTTATACAGCTCCTCAAAGATTCCTGACAGAATCGTTATGTTATAAACCCCACATCAATCCAAAGGAGCTTACATATGCATACTTTGCAAATCGGCAAATACACCCTGGGAAGCCGTCTGATCGTCGGAAGCGGCAAATACCCCGATTTTGAAACGACCAAAGCGGCCACGCTGGCCTCAGGCTCCGAGCTCATCACCGTCGCGGTCCGCCGTCTGAACATCACCAACCCGGGCGAACTGAACCTTCGCGATACGTTTGCGGGGACCAATGTCAAATTCCTCCCCAACTCCGCCGGATGTACGACGGCCGAAGAAGCGATCACCCTGTTCCGCCTCACCCGCGAAGCGACGGGGATCGACCTGATCAAACTCGAAGTGATCGGCGATACCCAAAAAACCCTCTACCCCGATGTCCTCGAGACGATCAAAGCGTGCGAGGTCCTCTCCAAAGAGGGGTTCACGATCATGGCCTACACCAGCGATGATCCGATCATGGCCCGCCGCCTCGAAGACGCGGGAGCCCACGCGATCATGCCTCTGGCCGCTCCGATCGGAAGCGGTCTGGGAGTACAGAACCGCTACAACATCGTGTTTGTCCGCGAAGCGGTCAAAGTCCCCGTTATCGTCGACGCGGGGATCGGATGCGCCTCGGATGCGGCCGCGGCGATGGAGCTGGGGGCGGACGGGATTCTGACCAACACCGCCATCGCGCAGGCACAAAATCCGATGCTGATGGCGGAGGCGATGAAAAATGCCGTCATCGCCGGGCGGCTGAGCTATCTGGCGGGGCGTATCCCGAAACGGCCGTATGCGACGGCAAGCTCGCCTGTCGACGGGATGATTCAGTTTTAAAGGTTCTCCCTACTTTTCTGTTTAGCCAGAACGGCAAACCTGCCGGAGTCGCGTGAGCGATTTGCTCGAAAGACGCTTTTCTTTTCGTTCTTTTCTTTTCTAAAAAGAAAAGGACAGACTCTCATTAAAACACAATAACCCCCATCAGGTTCAACATCACGATCACCAGCGCCACCGGGGCAATGTAGCGGAGGCTGAAATACCACACCGGGAAAAACCATCCCATCTGCGGTTTCAGCACCGAAGCCACCCGCTCTTTTTCGATCACATACCCCACAAACACCGCCATCACCAATCCGGCAATCGGAAGCAGCACCGAGGAAGTCATGTAATCGGCCCAGTCAAAGAAGTTTTTGCCTCCCCATGTCAGGTACGGCGCACTCCACTCGATCTGCGACAGAATCGCCACGATTCCCAGAAGATAGAAAAAAAGCCCCATTGTCACCGCCGCTTTCAGCCGGCTCATATCGAACTTGTCGATCAGGTACTGCACCATCGGCTCGACGAGAGAGACGGCCGAAGTAAGCCCTGCAAACGCGAGTCCGAGGAAGAAAAGAACCGAAAAGACATTCCCGATGGCTCCCATCTCATAAAATACCGCAGGGAGGGAGATAAAGACCAGCCCCGGCCCTTTGCCCGGTTCAGAACCGTACTGGAATAAAAAGGTAAACAGCACCAGCCCCGCGACCAGGGCGATGATCGTATCCCCGGCGATAACAAACAGAGAACTTTTGACCAGGCTCCCCTCTTTGGGAAGCGATGCAGAGTAGATCATGATCGCCCCCATCCCCAGCGAAAGGGTGAAAAAAGCGTGCCCCACCGCGTTGACGAACGCTTCGGAATCGAGCTTGCTCCAATCAGGGGTGAACATATAACCGACCGCCTGTGAAAATCCGTCCAGAGTCGTGGCATAAACGAACATGACCGCCAAAATGCCCATCAATGCGGGGATCAGGACCATGTTGAACTTCTCGATCCCCCCTTTGATCCCCTTGGCGACAACCGCGGTTGTGATCAAAAAAGCGATCGTATGGTAGAAAAGCTGCGTTCCAATATGCTGGGTAAGCATCGCCCCGAATACCGTTTCGGCCTGTTCGACGGTGGCCGGGAGCTGTGTGATGGCAACCATAATGTAATGAAAGATCCATCCGATGACGACGGAATAGTAGATCATCACGAGCGATCCGGTCAGTCCCATCCATCCGGCGTATTTCCACCGCTCCTTGTGGCGGGGGGCGAGGGTTTCGAAATTGGCCACACAATCGCGTCTCCCCAGATACCCGATCAGCATTTCGGCGATCATGACCGAAAAGCCGACCAGCATCACCGTGATCAGATACACGAGGACAAACGCCCCTCCCCCGTATTCTCCGGTAATGTAGGGAAACTTCCAGATGTTCCCGAGCCCCACGGCCGAACCGACCGCCGCCAACATAAATCCTACCCTGCTAAACTGTGCTATTTTCACTCTTGCCGTTCCTCCCTGGATACCTTTTTTCTCCTCTGAAAGAAAAAAATCATGGTTTCATTATAGCAAACCTCAAAAGGGTATTGACATCTTTTTAATTTTCAACTATAATTTCGCCTCACTAATGGAGCTCACTTGAGTAAAATTAGGAAGGTCGGGGCGTAGCTCAGTATGGTTAGAGTACTTGGTTTGGGACCAAGGGGCCGGAGGTTCGAGTCCTCTCGCCCCGACCATGTTTTTTTCTTTCATGTATCATTCAATATAGATTCTTTTCATCATGGTGGGTGTAGCTCAGTTGGTTAGAGCACCAGATTGTGGTCCTGGGGGTCGTGGGTTCAATTCCCATCATCCACCCCATGTTTTCTATATTTGATACCTTTTGATACGCGATGTTTTAGAAGGATGTGCGTCCGTAGCTCAACTGGATAGAGTAACGGACTTCGGATCCGTAGGTTATAGGTTCGAACCCTATCGGGCGCACCATATAGTCTTTCGCGTCCTTAGCTCAGCTGGATAGAGCAATGCCCTTCTAAGGCATCGGTCAGAGGTTCGAATCCTCTAGGGCGTACCACCTTAGACTTCTTTTTGTTAATGCGGACGTGGTGAAATTGGTAGACACGCCAGACTTAGGATCTGGTGCCTCACGGTGTGAAGGTTCAAGTCCTTTCGTCCGCACCACCCTTTCAAATCCCCTCAAATAACTATTTTAA
>JAFGUJ010000086.1 GCA_016938595.1 Campylobacterales bacterium
CATCCCCGGAGGGGTAAAGAGCATGTCCCCGCGTCCGAGGAGCGATTCGGCTCCCATCCCGTCAAGGATGATTTTGCTGTCGATTTTCTGTCCCACTTTGTAACTGATACGGGAGGGGAGATTGGCTTTGATGAGGCCGGTGACAACGTCGACGCTGGGGCGCTGCGTGGCGACGATCAGATGAATTCCGCTGGCACGGGCCATCTGCGCCAGACGGGCGATCGAGTATTCAACGTCTTTGCCGCTCGTCATCATCAGATCGGCAAGCTCGTCGATAATGACGACGATGTAGGGGAGGGGCTCATACCCCTCTTTTTTGGCTTTTTCGTTGAAGTTTTCGATGTTTTTCGTCCGGGTCTCGCTCATCAGCTTATAGCGCCGTTCCATCTCGTAGACCATGTTGCTCAATGCCGCAATCGCTTCTTTGGGTTTCGTGATGACCGGAGTCAGCAGATGCGGGATGTCATTATAGATCGAGAATTCGAGCATTTTAGGGTCGATCATCAGCAGTTTGAGCTGGTCGGGAGAGTTCTTGTAGAGCAGGCTCAAAATCATCGCATTGATCCCGACACTTTTACCGCTTCCTGTCGTGCCGGCTATCAGGAGGTGGGGGAGTTTTTTGAGATCGGTGATGAAGGGCTTGCCGACGATGTCCTTTCCCAGTACAAGTGTCAATGGGGATGCCGCCTCCTTGAAGAGCTGGCTGTCGAACAGTTCGCGGATATAGATCGTCTCTACCGTCTTATTCGGAATTTCGATCCCTACGACGTCCTTGCCCGGGATTGGCGCCTGGATGCGGATCGTCTGGGCACGCAAAGCCATGGCCAGATCATCCTGAAGCCCTAAAATCTTCGAAACTTTGATATTGGCGGCGGGTTTGAATTCAAAAGTAGAGACAACAGGTCCTGCGTAGGTTCGGACGACGTCGCCGTCTATGTTGAAATGCCCCAGCTTGTCGATCAGGTCCCGGATTTTATCGTCGAGTTCGGCTTCATCGACGGCATTCTGCTTTTTGGGAGGGAGCTGGAAAAAATCGATAGGAGGAAGTTTGAAATTTTTGGGTTTTTCGCTGACACCGCGGTCAATCTGATCCAAGAGGATTTTATTCTCTTCGAGCTCGTCAACGACAACGGCGTGCTGTTTGGATTCTTTGACTTTTTTGGCCATGGTAAGGATGGTGGATTCTTTCGGTGG
>JAFGUJ010000012.1 GCA_016938595.1 Campylobacterales bacterium
GCGATCAGCGGGATCACATATCCCATGATGGCCAGCGGAATCGTGATCGAATTATACACGAGCGAGATCCCAAGATTCTGCTTGATCAGCCGGAAAGTACGGCGGCTGATCGCAAACGCCTCGGCCAGCGAAGTGAGCGAATCATTCAGCAGCACGACGTCGCTTACCTCGATGGCGATGTCGCTGCCGCTCCCCATCGCAATCCCGATATCGGCATTGGCCAGGGCCAGCAGGTCGTTCACCCCGTCCCCGGCCATCACGACGACATGCCCGTCGTTGTGGGCGCGGGCAATAAATTCGGCTTTGTCCTGCGGTGTAAGGTGGGAGTAGACTTCATCGATCCCCACTTCGTCCGCCACCCGCAGCGCCGAAGCTTCGTGATCCCCCGTCAGCATCACGACCCGAAGCCCCTCTTTTTTCAGCGCTTCGATCGACTCCGCCGCCCCGTCTTTGGGGCGGTCGCGCAGTTCATAGACCGCCATCAGCTCGCCATCCGCCGCATAATAGAAAAGGCTCTTGTCGCTCGAAGAGTCGACGTCGATCCCCATCTCCTGCATGAGCAGCGCATTGCCGCCGGCGACCATCACCCCTCCCGCGCGGGCGACGATCCCCCGGGCCGGGATTTCGCGCGCCTCTTCGAGGGAAGTGTTTTCTCCGGATTCTTCAGTTCTCTCCAGATATTCGGCAATCCCGCGGCTAATCGGGTGTTTCGAGGAGGAGACGAGGGAGTAGAGATGAGCGGCATCGAAAGGTTGGTGAACCGTCGAATAGACGACTTCGGGCCTTCCTTGCGTGATCGTTCCCGTTTTGTCCAGCACCACCATCGTCGCTTTCGCCATCGTCTCGATCTGGGCGGCCGATTTAAAGAGGATTCCCCGTTTGGCCCCCAGCCCCAACCCGACCAGCGTCGCGACCGGGGTCGCCAGCGCGAGGGCACACGGGCAGGCGATGATGATGACCGAAATCCCGACCATCAGGGAGCGGTCGAACGAGTGGGGCCAGAAATACCACCCCCAGAACGTCGCGATCGCCAGAAAAAGGATCGTGGAGGAAAAATGCTGGGACAGGCGGTTGGCCAGCTGCTCGATGCTGGGTTTTTTGGACATCGCGTTTTCCAGAAGGTTCACGAGATTGGAGAGGGTCGAATGGGCGAAATCTTTCGTGGCCCGATAGGTGAGCAGCGCATCGATGCTCGTCGTTCCGCTGATGACCGAATCGCCGGGGCGCTTGAAGATGGGCTCGGACTCTCCGGTCAGATTGGACTCATCGAAGCTCCCCTCCCCCGACACGACTTCGCCGTCGATCGCCGCTTTTTCACCGGTTCGGATCCGGATCAAATCGCCGACTTTGACGTCGCTGACGTTCACTTCGCGAATACTCTCCCCCTCGACGACACTCACTTCCCGTGGAATATGTTTGCCGATGATATCGAGGGTGTCGGCGGCGTTTTTACGGCTGAGCACCTCGAGGAACTTGCCGAACAGAACGAAGGTGATGATCATCGCAACCGAATCGAAATATGCCTCCCCTTTTTCCAGCACGGTGATGTAGATCGAATAGAAATACGCCAGACTCGATCCCGTCACGACGAGAAGGTCCATGTTGATCGTCTTGTTTTTCAGCCCGTAATAGGCCCCCCGGTAAAAGACCCATCCGCTGTAAAAGAGGACCGGGGTCGCCAGAAACCATTCGGCGACGTTGAGGATCGTCTTGACTTCCTGCGTAATCCCCGTGAAGTAGCCCGCGTACTGGGCGATCGCGACCCACATCATGTTCATCGTCGCAAACGTCGCGACCGCCATCCGCAGATAGTACTCCTTGCGTTCCTTGTTCGCCCGCGCCTCCTGCAGCGTCGCATCGTAGGGGAACGCGTTGTAGCCGATGGCACGGACCATGTCGATGATGGCGGAGAGTTTGACGGTATGGGGATCCCACGTGATGCGCGCTTTGTTGTTCGTATAGTTGATGTGGGCCTCGATGACGCCGGCCATCTTGTGGAGCGCCTTTTCGTTGAGCCAGACGCACGCGGCGCAGTGGATCCCCTCGATGACGAGGGAGACCTGATGGAACCCCTCTTTGGTTTCGGTCACAAACCGCTCGGCAAACGCAGGGGTGTCGAAGTTGGTGCTCGCTTCGAACTGCTCGCTCGGGGGGGAGAGGGTCATGTCCCCCATCTTGGTATAGAAACTTTCCAGCCCCTCGTCTTTGAGGAGGTGGAAAATCCCCTGGCACCCCTTGCAGCAGAAACGGTGCTCCCCGTCATGGATCATCACCTCATCGCCAAACTCCAGATGGCAGTGATCGCACTTGACTTTAGACATGTTCAAACTTCCCCAGTTCCCGATTTTTAACTACCCGTTCATACGTTCCCGCGATCCCCTGCATGACGATATGGACTCCATGGGGGGCGTTACGGGCATAGCCGATCGCCATCGCCAGATTCGCCGTCGCCTCCACCGGATCAATCGAAAAAGGGACCATCGCCCCGGTAAAAACGACCGTCTTGTCATATCCCATCGCCGCGACTGCCAGAGCACTTTTGTCGATCGTATCGGTGCCGTGGACGACAACGACGGCTGTCGCATGCGACGACGCGATGGCCTCGCACAGCGCGGCGCGATCCGCATCGTCCATCTCCAGCGAATCCTTGTAGATCAGCCCCTCTATGGGGAGAGTGAGTGCAAACGTCCCGACGATCGATTCGACGGCATGGTTGTCACGAGGGACGAAAAGTTCTCCTAGAATCGGATCGTAGCGCTTGTTGAAGGTTCCGCCTGTGTTGAGGATCAGCATCACAGAAGCTCCCGGAGGGAGCGGACGATCCGGTCCGCTTCGGACGTTTCCGCCTCACTCGAGAGGAGGATGCTGGTCCCCACACCGGCGCGCCGCGCGGCCTCGATGTCCCGCTCGTTGTCCCCGATCATCACCGAGGAGGCCATGTCGATCCCGTAGTCGCGCTGCGCGTCCAGAAACATCCCGGGCTCCGGTTTTCGGCATTCGCACGGCCCGCTGATCTGCTCGTGATGGGGGCAGTGGTAAATGTGAGCGATCGTAACCCCCAAAGCGGCGAGATGATCGATCATCCAGCGGCTGAGATGCTGGAAATCCTGTTCCGTGTACATCCCCCGGGCGATTCCCGACTGGTTCGTGACGATGATAATCCGGTACCCTTTTTCCGCATACGCGCAGCACACCTCGACGATCCCGTCAACCAACTCGAAATCCTCGGGTTTGTGGAGATAGTTTTTCTCAATATTCACGACCCCGTCACGGTCGAGGAAAAGGGCTTTGGTCACTTTACGCTACTCCGCCGCCGAAAATCTCTTTCTCGATAATGTCGCAGATCATATGCTCGATCAGCAGGTGGGATTCCTGGATACGCGGGGTTGCGTTCGAGGGGACGATGATCGCATAATCGGCCATCGCCGCCATCTTGCCGCCGTCGCGCCCGACGAGAGCCACCGTCACGACGCCCCGCTCTTTGGCCGCCGTGAACGCGTTGATCACGTTCTGGGAGTTCCCCGACGTCGAGATTCCGATGAACAAATCCCCCTCCTGGGAAAGCCCTTCGAGCTGGCGGGAAAAAACGTACTCGTATCCGTAGTCGTTTCCGATTGCCGTGAGGTTCGAACTGTCGGTCGTGAGGGCAATGGAGGGGAGTGATGGGCGGTCAAACCCGTAGCGCCCCACCAGTTCCGCCGCAAAATGCTGCGCGTCGGCCGCCGAGCCGCCGTTACCGGCGATCAGGATCTTTTTGCCGTTTTTGTAGACGTCCACGCACACGCCCGCCACCTCGACGAGAAGATTGATCAGCGCATCGTTTTCCAAAATAGCCTGTTTCGTCGCCGCCGATTCGGCGATCTGTTTGATAATGTAATTTTTCATTTGTTTCCTTATACGCCATCGGAACAAAGTCCCGATGGACTACGTTAACACTATGTTCCCCTCAACGGGGAGTTCACGCGCAGTATACCGCGCTTATGTTTATTCCACGATTCAGTAACGGATTCCAGTGACCGAGCGTACTTTTTCGATCGTTTCGGCCGCTGCAGCACTCGCTTTTATCGCACCCGATTTCAGAATCTCGCGCACCTCGTCCTGATGCTCTTCGTAATACGCGCGACGTTCGCGGTAGGGGCGAAAATATTCCCAGATCACATCGTGGGTGTAGAGTTTGAAATGGCCGTGCCCCTCTCCTCCGCGTTTGTAGCGCTCCTGCAGTGCCTGCGTCTGCTCATAATCCAAAAAGAGTTTGGCAATGTTGTAAACGTTGCACCCTTCAAACTCTTTGGGCTCTTCCATCGGCACCGGCTCGGTCACGATCTTTTTGATAATTTTCGACTGGATCTTCTCTTCGCTGAAAATGGGGATCGTGTTCCCGTAGCTCTTCGACATCTTCTGCCCGTCGATCCCCGGTACCGTCGCGACATTCTCGTCAACCTTGAATTCGGGCAATGTGAAAATATCGCCGTACTGGTTGTTGAATTTGAGGGCGATGTCCCGTGCGATCTCGACGTGCTGGATCTGGTCTTTCCCCACGGGGACGACCTGCGAGCCGAACAGCAAAATGTCGGCCGCCATCAGTACCGGATAGGAAAAGAGGCTGTGGTTGGACGCAATCCCCTTGGCCACCTTGTCCTTGTAGCTGTGGGCCCGTTCCAGCAGCCCCATCGGGGTAAAGGACGAGAGGACCCAGTAGAGTTCAAGGACCTCTTTGACGTCCGACTGCACCCAGAAGGTGCTTTTTTCCGGGTCCATCCCCAGCGCCAGAAAATCGGTCGCCGCCTGCATCGTCAGGTGAGAGAGGCGTTCTCCGTCACTGAGACTCGTCATCGCGTGATAGTTGGCGATAAAGGCAAAGACCTCCTGATCGTTCTGGGAATCGATCATCGCTTTGATCGAGCCGAAATAGTTTCCGATGTGCAGATCACCGGAGGGTTGAATACCTGTTAAAACTCTCAAAATACTCTCCTTGAATAGGGACAATTTTACCGCACAGCGCCTTAAGCTACGTCTTAAGATAATCTATGTTATATTTTTTGGAGTTCAACCAAAAAGGATACGCTATGAACGTACAAATTCGCTCCAAAGAGATCAAGCTCAACGAACATCTAAACAATCATATCGCCGCTGCCATTGAAAATTTCAGACGCTATCATCTGGACATCACAACCGTCAATGTCATGATCACCAAAGAAAAAAACGGCGTTGGAGTCGAATTTGACATCCACATCGCCCACGCCCAGCCGGTCGTCATTTCCGACAGCGACGAAGACCTCGACACGGCCATCGATCTGGCGATCGAGCGGGCCAACAAAGCGCTTCGCCGCCTCCACGACAAAGTCAAAGACCACCATACCTCGTCAATCCGTGACATGGAAGTGGCCGAAGAAGCAGAGTAAAGACATGGGCAAAATCAATGTCGTCTGCCCCCACTGCGGAGGGATAAACGCCATCCCTCTCAAAGAGAGCTACACCAAAGCCTCCTGCGGCCACTGCAAGGGATCGCTCCTCGACACCAAACCCCTCTCCGTCAACACCGAAACGTTTGACCGGCTGATGGTCAACGACGAACGGCTCATCATCGCCGATTTCTGGGCC
>JAFGUJ010000087.1 GCA_016938595.1 Campylobacterales bacterium
ACCACAGCGGCCACGGTCGGATTCTCCTCAAAGAAGCACTGAAATACCTCCGGGAGAATTCGCTGATCCGGGTCACTCCCGAAAATATGACCGAATACGTCGAAAAACCGCATCGCCACAACAAAGAAGAACACGCGGAGCTTCGCCACTGCGGACATCATCATGGGCATACCCATGGCCACTGAAATGAGACTCCTGCGCCGGATCGCAGACCTTTACATCGACGGTTTTCGCAGCATGAAGGTGGGACGGGAGTTGTGGCTTCTGATCGCCGTGAAGCTGCTGATCCTGTTCGGAGTGATGAAGATTTTTTTCTTCCCGAATTACCTGAAAACACAGTACGACACTGACACCGAACGCAGTGCCCACGTGCTGGACAATTTGACCAAGGAGTAACCCATGTCTAAAAGAATCGTCTTCCCGACGAACGAACACCACGGCCTGCTCTCCAAACGGGATGCCCATTTCGGCAGAGCCAACTTTTACACCGTCGTCGAAGTCGCCGAAAACGGGCACATCGAGGATGTCGTCGTCGTCAAAAACGAAGGGCACAAAGAGAGCGGCTGCGGCGGTGCAGTCGAGAACATCTGCGTCCTCGGCGCCGATGCCCTGATCGTCTCGGGGATCGGGGGGTCGCCGCTTCAGGGGTTCGTGCAACGGGGATTGGCCGTTTATCATGACACTACGTCATTCAACGTTCATCAGTCCCTTCAAGCCTATCTTGAGAATCGCCTCAGCCTTATGCAGCCGGATATGAGCTGTTCACACCACTAAAAAGGATACCGTTATGGAACTGATGGATAGTACGCTGGTAGACTGGTCGCGGGCGCAATTCGCCCTCACGGCCCTCTACCACTTTTTGTTCGTCCCGCTGACGCTGGGACTTTCGTTTATCGTCGCGATCATGGAGACGATCTATGTCAAGACCGGTGATGAAAAATGGAAAAAAATCACCCGTTTCTGGATGACGCTGTTTGCGATCAACTTCGCGATCGGGGTGGCTACCGGGCTCATCATGGAGTTCGAATTCGGGACCAACTGGTCGAACTATTCGTGGTTCGTCGGGGATATCTTCGGTGCGCCGCTGGCGGTCGAGGGGATCTTGGCGTTCTTCATGGAATCGGCATTTTTTGCCGTCATGTTTTTCGGCTGGAACAAGGTATCCAAAGGGTTCCACCTCCTCTCTACATGGCTTGTAGCGGTCGGATCGAACCTCTCGGCATTCTGGATTCTCGTCGCGAACGGCTGGATGCAGTATCCGGTCGGGATGGTGTTCAATCCCGACACCGTCCGCAATGAAATGTCCAGTTTCTGGGATGTCGCCCTCTCTCCCGTCGCCATCGCCAAATTCCTCCACACGATCGGAAGCGGCTACGTCATCGGCGCACTGTTCGTCATCGGAGTTTCCGCATGGCTGATCCTCAAGGGGCGTGACGTCATCGAAGCGAAACGCTCGATGGTCGTCGGAGCCAGCTTCGGTCTGCTCGTCTCGATCTTCCTCGCCGTGAGCGGGGACGAATCGGCCTATCAGGTCGCCCAGCATCAGCCGGTGAAACTCGCTGCGATGGAAGGGCTCTACAAGGGTGAAGAACGTGCGGGGATCGTCGCATGGGGTGTCCTGAATCCTGAAAAGCAGATCGGGGATGACCGCCCGGAATTTTTGGGTGACATCACGATCCCCTACGCCCTCTCGTTCCTGGGATACCACGACGTCGACGCTTTCGTTCCGGGGCTGGATGATCTCGTCTACGGAAACCCGGCTCACAACATCGAAAGCGCCACCGAAAAAATGATGAAAGGGCAGATCGCCGTAGATGCCCTCACTGACTACAAAGAGGCCAAAAAAGCGGGAGACGAAGCAGCCATGGCGGCAGCCAACGAAAAGCTCCAGCAGTATATGCCCTACTTCGGATACGGCTACCTCAAAGAGCCGACCGATATCGTACCGCCGATCGCGATCACCTTCTACAGTTTCCACGTCATGGTGGGGCTCGGGATGTGGTTTATCGTCCTGTTCCTCATCGTACTGTATCTGCTGATGGCGAACGACATTACCCGCTTTAGAAAAGTGCTGTGGATAACGCTTTTCTCGCTTCCTCTGGGCTACGTCGCCGCCGAAGCGGGATGGATCGTCGCGGAGGTTGGACGCCAGCCCTGGGCGATTCAGGATCTGATGCCGGTCGGTATCGCCGCGACGCAGATCGATGCGGGGAACGTTCAGCTCTCCTTCTGGCTCTTTGCTACCCTCTTTACGGGACTGTTGATCGCTGAAATCAAAATCATGCTCCGCCAAATCGCGCTGGGCATCCACGGAGGCCACTGATGTTTGAGAATTTGTCCTTGCACGAACTGCAAATCTACTGGTGGATCATCATCTCCCTGCTGGGGGGACTGTTTGTCTTTATCATGTTCGTCCAGGGGGGGCAGACGCTCCTGAACACCCTCTCGGGCAACGAAACGGAAAAAACGATGCTCGTCAACTCACTGGGGCGCAAATGGGAGCTGGGGTTCACGACCCTCGTCCTCTTCGGCGGGGCGCTGTTCGCCGCGTTCCCCCTTTTCTATGCGACGAGTTTCGGCGGAGCGTACTGGGTGTGGCTGGCCATCCTCTTTACGTTCATCATTCAGGCGGTCTCGTACGAATACCGCTCCAAAGCGAACAACTTCTTCGGTGCCAAAACCTATGAGACGTTCCTCGCCATCAACGGCTATCTGGGGACCTTCCTGCTGGGGGCGGCGATCAGCACCTTCTTCAGCGGCGCCGATTTCCGTCTCGATGACAACAACTTCGTCTACTGGATGGCATCCACCCGCGGGCTCGAAGCATTGCTGGTCTGGCAAAACTATCTGCTCCCCTTTGCGATGATCTTTCTGGTACGGATCATCGGGGGGATGTATTTTCTCAACAACATCGACCACGAGCCGATCCGGATGCGCACCCGCGCGATGATCAAACGCAACATCCTCTATTTTCTCCCCTTTTTCCTCGCGTTTGCGGGATGGGTGTTGTTCAAGGACGGTTATGCGTATGACCCTGTTACCAAAGCCGTTTCGTTGGTACCAATGAAACATCTGGGAACCTTTGTCGAGCTGCCATGGATCGGAGCGATGTTCCTGATCGGGGTCGTGATGGTGCTCGTGGCCGTTTTCAACTCCGTGTTCAAGGCGAAAAACTGCTGCATCTTTACCGTCGGAATCGGAACGGTTCTCGTCGTCATGGCGCTGCTACTCAACGTCGGGCTTAACGGCACCGCGTTTTACCCTTCGGTTTACGATCTGCAGCATTCGCTCACGATTGAAAATTCATCGGGAAGTCACTATACTCTTACAGCGATGTCATACGCGTCGCTGATGGTTCCCTTCGTCCTCGCCTACATCGCCTACGTCTGGCACCTGATGGACCGGGTCAAAATCACCGAAGAGGAAATCACCTCTTCGGGCGAACACCACTATTAAGGAGATTCTCATGGTCGATTACACCAC
>JAFGUJ010000088.1 GCA_016938595.1 Campylobacterales bacterium
CCGTTTCAGGCTTTTTTTGCGTTCCCTGGTTCAGGAGCGGCTCAAGGCGGGAGAGATTTACCGGGGGATTATCGAGCTTCTCGACGCGAACGGCGGCCCGATCATGGTCGACACGACCCTCTATGCGGTCCTCAACGAAAAAAACGGGATCGATGAGATCGTCTTTATCGGGCACGACGTCACCGAAACAAACCGTGCTATTTTGGCGAGTATGGAGCAGCTGATCGATTACGACACTTCGCTGGCCGTATTGTTCAACTCCCGCCGTGAAGCGATCATGATCAACCGCAAATTTCTGGAACTGGGGGGATATGCCAACAGCGGGGAGTTTTTTTCGACGTGCGGGCTGTGGAGCTGGATGCGCGAAGAGGATGAGCGTCTGGTGCCGGTTCTGGAGGAAAAGGGGAGCCAGAAAGAGTTTCTGGAGTCAATTTACACGCTGTTTCTGCAAGACAAAATAGGCGGGAGGATCATTCTGATCGGTGTGGACGGTGACAAACGCTACTATACCGTACACACGACCTCAATGCCAGACCCGATGATCCGGCACGAAGAGTACCATATCCTCTATTTTGTCGATGTGACCGATTTCGAGCGGCTCAAAGAGGAAAAACTCAGCGATGCGAAACTGATGAGCGTCGGCAGGCTGGCTGCGGCGATCACCCATGAGATCAATACCCCCATCACCTACATCAAAGGGAATCTTGAGCTGCTGAAACTCGAGTGCGAAGGGAAAGTGGCGCAGATGGAATCGATCTTCGATCCGATCGAAGAGGGGATAGCGCGGATCGAATCGATCGTCAGCTCGATGTACGAATTTGCCGGAACCGGCAAAGAGGAGATGAAAGCGTGCAGCGTCCACATGACGCTTGTCTACGCGCTGCGGATCGTCCTCAACCGGGCCAAACACATTGTCCCGATCACTCTCAATGGCGACATTTTTACGTTCGAGACAGCGTATGACTCCTCGTCGTGTATGACGATGGGGATATCGACCCGTCTGGAACAGGTATGGATTATCATCCTGAACAATGCGCTGGACGAATTCGAAAAAGGTACAATGGCGTATGAAAACCGTTCCCTGAACATTTCTTTGCATTGCGGCCGTAAAGAGATTGTGATCAAAATAAGCGATAATGCGGGGGGAATACCCGAACCGATGCTGAAAAGTATTTTTGATTTTGCCATCGGGGGAGAGAAGAAAAAGAGCATGGGGATAGGGCTTAACGTTGCCAAAGCGATTGTGGACAAGCATGGCGGGACGATACGGGTCAACAATGAAAATCACGGTGCATCGTTTGAGATTGTGTTAAAAACTTTAGAGGAGAAGAAATAGGATGTTTTTTGGATCTGATGCGAGAAAATACAAGGAAGAAGCCGATCTGCTTCGGGTGGAAAGGGATATGCTGGCTGCGGAGCTGGCGCTTTACAAAGAGATTGCCGCGATCAGCGACAAAGAGGCGGTCATCGTTTTAAACGGAAACGGAGAGGCGGTTTTCTTTAACACCAGGGCCCAGGCGATCAGCGACAAAGAGGGGGTTGTCCGGGAGCTGAAAAAAGGTTCCGGCGAGGTCGTTGTCGGAGAGTGCGAAGCCTCCGTCATCCCCAAAAACCTGAGCAACGGGGCCAAAGGCTTCATTCTGACCAAAGCCTCCATCGTCGGCGGCGAAGACGGAAGTCTGCTGGAGATGCACCAAAAAAGCATCAAAGGAGCCCTCAGCGCAACCCAGAAAGTATTCATCGATATTCTCGAAAAACTCAAAGAGATGACGCAGCAGTCACGCGAAACGGCTCAGGGATCGAATGAAGGGCTGATGCTGGCCAAAGAAGTGGATGAGGGGATGAATCACCTCGCGCAGCTGATGGAGGGGACACTCTCGACGACCTCCAATCTGGTCGCCCGGTCGCATGAAGTTTCCAACGTCGTCGCCCTGATCAAAGACATCGCCGACCAGACCAACCTTCTGGCGCTGAACGCCGCGATCGAAGCGGCGCGGGCGGGTGAGCACGGCAGAGGGTTCGCCGTCGTCGCCGATGAGGTGCGCAAACTGGCGGAGCGGACCCAGAAAGCGACCAAAGAGATCGAAATCGTGATCCAGTCGATGAAGCAGGACACGAACGAGATCGAAACGGCAACCGAAGAGCTCTCCGGCATCGTATCGGAAACCAAAGACGACGTTTCCCAGATGGGGAGCCGCATGGAAACCTTTCAGCGTAATTCCTCACGCAGCGTCTATGAAATCATGGATATCAGCAACTATATTTTCAGCAACCTGGCTAAAATCGACCACGTGATCTACAAAAACAACGTCTATGCGTTCCTGTTCGGGCAGGAGAGCGATTTCAAACCGGTGGATCACCACTCTTGCCGGTTAGGTAAATGGTACGAAGCGGGGGTCGGAAAAGAGCAGTTCGGGCACCTGAAATCCTACGGTAGGCTGGAGACCCCTCATGCGATCGTCCACACACAGGCCAATGCCCTTATCGCCGACTGCGGCGACGGCAAAAAACTCTGTTCGCGTACCCAGATTGAAGAACGGATCCGCAAAATCGAAGAGGCGAGCCACGGGGTCTTTGAAGCGCTCGACATTCTCGTAGCGGAAAAAACGGAGGACTTGATGGGCAGTGCGATCGAACAACTTTTCGGAGGTAACCAATGATACGTTTGATGATTATAGACGATGAGCCCTCGATCGGCTCGATGCTCGAAAAAGCGCTGGGACGCGCGGGGGATATCAAAATCACCTCTTTCGACAACCCCCTGAGTGCCCTGAGCCGTTTTCGTGCCGGCGAGTTCGACGGAGTGCTGCTGGATATCATGATGCCGCAGCGCGACGGCCTGAGCGTCCTAGAGGAGATCAAGGCCAAAGACCCCGGATGCGTCGTTGTGATGATGACGGCCTATTCGACGCTCGACAAGGTGCTGCAGAGCCATAAAATCGGCGCCGACCATTACATCCTCAAACCGTTCGAATCGCTCGCTGCGGTTGAAAAAAAAGTGCGGGAGCTGATCAAGAGCCGCTGAGGGTAATACCTTATTAAATTGCTATGGATACTTGACAATAAGAAAACATTATTTTACTATGGCGCAAAAATAAGGAGCTCCCTATGGCTCAGCAATGCCCATTAATTTTTCGTCAGGTAGATGCAACCATCACCCGTATCAATACCCTGTTTGTAATGAGCGGCGTCATTGCCTATCTCATCACCGA
>JAFGUJ010000089.1 GCA_016938595.1 Campylobacterales bacterium
GTCAGCGCCATCTCTTTCATCGTCGCATCCCCGGACCATTGAGCGACGACGCGAAGCCCCATCTCCTCGAGGAGGATTCGGCTGGACCATGTGTCACCGCCGATGTTGTAGTCTCCGATGATCGCAACGTCGTATTCCGTCGGCGTAACATCCGATGTATCGATGTGGCTGAGATCGCCTTCAAAGATGTAGTCACGAACCGCGTCGTTGGCGATGTGGTGACCGAGCGACTGGGAAACCCCGCGGAAACCCTCACAGTTGACCGGAACGATCGTTTTGCTGATCTCTTTGGCTTTGGTTTTCGCCACCGCGTTGATATCGTCCCCGATCAGACCGATCGGACACTCCGACTGGACGGTGATACCGTTGTTCAACGGAAAAAGTTCTTCGATTTCATCGATACATTTGCCCAGTTTTTTGTCCCCGCCGAAAACGATGTTGTTTTCCTGGAAATCGGAGCTGAAGTTCATCGTAACAAAGGTATCGACACCGGTTACCCCGATGTAGTAGTTACGGCGACCCGCACGGCTGTACTGACCGCATCCGATAGGACCGTGGCTGATGTGGATCATGTCTTTGACCGGACCCCATACAACCCCTTTGGAACCCGCATAGGCACAGCCGCGCTGGCTCATGACACCGGGGACGGTTTTTTTGTTGGAGCGGACATCACCGCAGGTTTTTTGAGCTTCATCATTCGGAGTTCCGACACCGAGGTGTTTTTCACGGTTTTTGGCCGCTTTCTCCGGATACGCTTTCAAGACCTCTTCAATGGCCGCTTGTTGTTTGGCTTCTAATGTTTCTGGACCCATAATACACCTCTTCCTTACGCGACTTCGATGCGGAATTGTTCCATCGAATCGAGGTTTTTGCACAGTGCCATTGTCTCATCGTCTGCCGCATCGACTCGTTTCGCGATTTCCGACATCTGGTAGCGGTTCATGTAGATCATGTACTTTTGCTCTTTGTTGGGGTTCTCTTCTTTGAAGTAATGAACCATTGCTTTGAACAAAAAGGTGTTTTTGTTCGTGTAGCTGAGCCATTGTTTGTCTTTGTCTTTGGTACCCATCAAAAGTTTGATTTCGTTGA
>JAFGUJ010000090.1 GCA_016938595.1 Campylobacterales bacterium
ATCGGATACCACGCGTACATCGGTCCGTGGCTGAGGACGCCGCTGGCGAGCGATAAAAACCACCCTTTGTTGCCGCTATCGGCTCCGAAATGTTTGACGAACCGGGCGGGTTTGAGAAAATAGTTGACGAGGGCCGTGATAAGGATGACGAGGGCGAAGACGGGGAACAGGCTGTAGAGGATGGTACCGCTTTTGAGCGCGGCCTCCGACGCGGTAGCACTGTCAATCACCAGAAGAGCGCCGTAGGCGACCACGACACCCCCAAAAAACCTGACCCCTTTGAGATCGGAGAACTTCATGAGAGGGCTCCGATCGTGGCGACGGTTGCGAGGGAGAGGAGAAACGTGAAAACGAGGGAGAGGAGATTGCGCATGAGGGTGAAACGGATTCCGAAGACGCCGATCTCCGCGGGGAGTCCGACGACCCCCAGCGTCACCCACGCGAGGATAAAGGCGGTGATCGCAAAGAGCGAGACCCCCTGGCCGAGGAGTTCGCCCCCCACCATGTAGCCGATCGAGGGGTTCCCCGAAGCGACCGCGCCGACGGCCGTTCCGATCACGGTATCGATGAGGGCACCGTGACCGAAGAGCGAGGCGATCATCTCCCGGCTCACCAGCGCCTGGACCATCCCGACGAGGAGAATGACCCCCAGCAGCAGGGGCAGGGTCGTGGCAAAAGAGAGAGCCGATTTTTTCAGCGCTGTTGCAAAGGGGGGATTCTCTTTGGGCTTCATCGGTTTCTCCCCATTCCGCGGGAGCCGAAGTTGTCGTACAGATACTCCGCGATGATCAACGCCTCCTCTTTGGTCAGGTTCCCTTTCTGCGAGGGCATCAGTCCGAAACGCTGGATCGCCTGCGGCTGGCATACCGCTTTGTCGCGGGTAGGGTTAAAGACGTAGTCGGCGACAAACGCAACCGCTTCGTTTCGGGTCGGTTTGGCTTCCTTGACGTGTTTCATGACCCCCATGATCGGGGGAGCGACCATCGTCTCCATCAGGTCGGCGTGGGGACGCTGCTGCATATGGCATATCGAGCATTTTTGCTCAAAGAGGGTTGATGGGCGGGTATCGGCATGGGAGCAAAGGTAAAGAGTGATTAGAAGGATAATGGTTTTCATGGGATTCTCTTGGTGGATTTATTGTTTGTTGCGGGAAAGTTTCCGCGCATAATAGGTGTGATCGTCATAATGAAGTTCCAAAAGGGTGCCTGCAGCAACCAGATCGTCGATGACGCTCCAGGGAGCGGAACCTTTTTGCAACAATTTTTCGACTGCTTCACGGCGCATCGGATGGACCGACGTAATGCTCAGGATATCTGAGGCGGGATCGTCGGTGAGGGTGAAAATGTCTCCTTCGTATTCGGTGATCAGTTCCGCATCCAGGCCGTGCTCGGTGAAAATCCGGTAGGCGTCTGTAAGGGTCCTCTCATCCGGAATGCGGACCCATTCTTCTGCCGGAGGACGGGTCGGAACGGAGATATAGCTTTTCGTAGGGGAGAGGGTACGGAGAAACTGCGCGATCTTCGTGAGTTCTTCAGGGGTGTCGTTGACCCCTTTGACCAACATCGTTTCCGTGGCGAAAAACCCTGTGTAACTTTTTCTAAAGTCGCTCATCCCCTGTTTGATCTCACCCAGGCTGAGGGCTTTGTTGGGGCGGTTGATGGTATGCCACAGCGCTTCGGTAGCCGCATCCATTTTCAGCGACACCCAGTCGGCTTTGAGAAGATCCTTTCGCACCTCTTCGAGGCAGATCAGCGAGGCGTTTGAGATGATCGCGATGGGAATCTTGAACATTTTCAGCGCGTCGAACATTTCTCCCAGATGGAGTTCGAGGGTCGGTTCCCCGTCGGGAACGAATGCGAGATAGTCGATCGATTCGTTTTTCCGCTCCAGTATTTCGATGCGCGCTCCGACGGATTCGACAATCTCATCAACGGTGTAAAAAGAGCTCCGCGCAATCTGGTTGTGGAGTGTTTTACCCAGCTGACAGTATACGCAGGCGTAAGAACAGATTTTGGAAGGGATGTTATTGATCCCCAGACTTCTCCCCAGCCGCCTGGAAGGGACGGGACCGAAGGTGAGTTTGTTCAGTTGTGCGGTTTCCATGGAACGGTTCCTTTACGATTTCGAGAGGATGATGATGATCGCGACGGCGATGCCGCTGGCCAGCGCGAGGAGGCTGAACCGGGCGTGCTCTTTTTCGGCCTGGGGAAGAAGATGGGTCGCTCCGACGTATACGAGGGCTCCGGCCGAGAGGGAGAGGAGGGCGCCCAGAAGCTCCTGATCGATTTGGCTCACGATGGGGTAGGAGACGAGCATCCCCAGCGGCGTCGTGAGGACCGCGGCGGCGAATGCCAGCAGGAACGCTTTTTTCTCGCCAAATCCTCCCCGCAGCAACAGCAGATAGGTGATGATCCCCTCGGGGAGCTCGTGGAAAATCATCCCGATGACCGTC
Organism: Campylobacterales bacterium; assembly: GCA_016938595.1. Classification (GTDB taxonomy): domain Bacteria; phylum Campylobacterota; class Campylobacteria; order Campylobacterales; family Sulfurimonadaceae; genus Sulfuricurvum. The sequence continues at coordinate 2,453 of JAFGUJ010000090.1, forward strand.
AGAGTCCCGGTGAAGAGGCTGACGCTAAACGCGATCGAGTAGATGAAACCGTCGATAAAGGAGTGGGTTCCGATCCCGATCAGGGGGAGCAGGCCGAAACTGTAGTGCTCGTCGGGGTCTTTATGGCAGGCGTAAAAATGGATGAAACGGTTGAGCAGGTGCATCCCGAAAAAGCCGGCGAACAGATACAGGGGAGCGTGGGGATTCATCGTAAATGATTTGGGGATGATGTGCAAAAAGGAGACGGAGATAAGGACACCGGCGGCGAAACAGATAAAATAGATCGTGTTTCGTTTCCCCCACGTTTCGTAGCGGCGTATGAGAATGATGCCGACGGAGGTGACAAGAGCCGCCAGTATGCTGGCGACGAATGGAGGCCAAAACGGCTGTTCCATGCCG
>JAFGUJ010000013.1 GCA_016938595.1 Campylobacterales bacterium
CAACTCGCTCCACCAGTACGGGATCGAAGTGCGTCCCTACCTGAACGAATCGATCGGCTACATGTACGATGCGCTGAACGCCCCCGACGAGGACGATATCCTCATCACCTCGTGCGCGACCGAGAGCAACAACACCGTCCTCAAGGGGATCTTTTTCAAACACATCCTCCCCGACCCAGGCAAAAACCACATCATCGCCTCGGCGGTCGAGCACCCCTCGGTGCTGGAGACGCTGCGCTTTTTGGAAGAACAGGGAGTCGAGGTGACGTTCGTGGACGTCGACGAATTCGGTTATGTCAGTGCCGAACGGATCGCGGAGGCGATCACGGATCGGACGATCCTGATCACGATGATGTGGGCGAACAACGAGACGGGGATGATCTTCCCCGTAGAGGAAGTCGCTCGCCTAGCCCGCGACAGAGGGGTGCTGTTCCATACCGACGCGGTTCAGGCCATCGGCAAGGTCGCGGTCGATCTGACCAAAGTTCCCGTCGATTATCTGACGTTCTCGGCGCATAAATTCCATGGTCCCAAGGGGATCGGAGGTCTGTACGTCAAAAAAGGGCGCGAGCTGCCCAACCTCCTGCACGGCGGCGAGCAGATGGGGGGACTGCGTGCGGGAACCCTCAATGTCGCCTACATCATCGGGATGGGGCTGGCGATGAAACAGTCGGTGGGGCATTTGGAGAAGATGAACAGCGACGTGCGCGCCCTGCGCGACCGTCTCGAAGACGCCCTCGCCGCCATCCCCGACACGATCGTCGTGGGTGATCGCGCACGCCGCACCCCCAACACGATCCTCATCTCGGTGCGCGGCATCGAGGGGGAATCGATGCTGTGGGATCTTAACCGCGCCGGTATCGCCGCCTCGACGGGGAGTGCCTGCGCGTCCGAATCGCTCGAAGCCAATCCGGTCATGACCGCCATCGGCGAAGACCCCGAACTCGCCCACACGGCGATCCGCCTTAGCCTGTCGCGCTTCACGACCGCCGAAGAGATCGACTATACGATCGACGTCTTTTCCCGCGCGGTCGAACGGCTCCGTGCCATCTCCTCCACCTACGCCTATACGAACGAAGTGGGCTGATGCGCCCCTACCGCAACATAAGCGACGCCGAACTCGAATCGCTCGGGGCGCTGCGGGAGTGGGACCCCCTGCTGCTGCTCGATGCTGCGCTGCCGGTACACGCGGTGTGGGTCCATACGGCGCGCGAAAAACACGCCCGGCTTGACCCGCTCGACGAGCGTCTGGTCAGAACGGTCACCGTGCTGGAGATCCGCGGAGAGGTGATCAAAACCGACTTCGGCAGCTATGCGCTGAGTACGGGGAAAAACATGTTTTACGCCTGCGGCTGCAAGCGGTTCTGCGACTGTTACGGGCAGCTCTATCTGATCAATCGATAGCGATTTTGCTCCCGTAGCGCTGCTTTCGCTCGGGCGTATACTTCCACCACGCCTTCGGCTCACCGCCGTCCATAAAATCGGTGATCGACATCAGCACATCGAGCATACAGGGGTCTTGTTTCTCTCCGAATGCTTTGCAAAACCGTACATAAAGATCATAAGGGTCTTGCCCCATGAGCTGTTCGGGAGAGATGATACCGATAGATTTCAGATCACCGGCTACGGTTTTGCCGATGTTGGGAAGGTCGGTGAGGCGGGTGACGTTTTCGCGGATGACTTTGGATGGGTTCATAAGCTCTTCTCCCGGTTCAGGATATCCCTATGATACCCAAAACCGGGCAAAACCGTTATCCCGCTTCGTGCAGCGTTTCGGGCTCTTCCTGGACCAGTTCGCCGATGCCGCGTTTTTCCAGAGGAATGTCGGTACGGTATTTTTTCGCTTTGTACGAAGGGGATTTTACGATGCCCTCTTTCGATATACCCAGCTTGTAAAGCGTTTCGTTTTTGAAATGCTCATCAAACTCCTGAGTGAAGGGCAGGTCCCACGTGATGCACCCGATGCTGGGACAGATCGCCGCACATTGGGGATCATCGTAGATCCCGACGCATTCGACGCATTTTTCCGGCTGCACGTAGTACTGTTTTTTCCCCGTAGGATTGGAGAGATCGTCCATGATCGCGTTAACGGGACATTGCTGTAGACATGCATCGCAGGTGATGCAGGTATCGTTGATGATGACTGACATAATAAGTTACCCCTTGTCTTTCGTAGTGTGCACGACTCGCAGTAGCCACGGCGGAGGATTTCCCAGCAGCAGTTCCTGAAGTTTTTGGATCGTCTCGTCGATCCGGTCGTTTTCACCTGCGCGCATCGGATGGATCTTCTCGGAGAGCACCATTTTTGATGCCGTAGGACCGATCTGCGAACAGTACATGATGTCCGCTTCCTGGACCGTACCGATTTTGTAGGCCAGTTTTTCGTGCTCGTCGGCGATCTGATCCTCTGAGCTGTCGATTGTTTTGACATACTCGGCATTGTCGGCAGTGATACGGTAAAGCTCGAAGCTTTTCGACCAGCCGAAATGCTGATTTACATGGACACCGTCGGAGGATGCGAACGCGATAAGCACGACGTATCCTTTTAAACCGCTACCGCTTCACGCGCTTCGCGAGCGGCGACAGAGATATCCTCGCGGAACGTCTGCGGTGCGACTTCCGGAGAGAGAAGACCCCGTTTTTTCGATTCGCTGATCACGTACTCCGAGCTGTTGACATAATAGTCATTGTACTCGGCGGTATAGGGCATATCCCACACGATGCACCCTTCCGTAGGACACTCCGCGGCACAGGCCGGCGTTTCGGCATGGCCGACGCACTCGATGCATTTTTCCGGTTTGACGTAGGTGTATTCCCAATCCTCACGCGGCGAATCGCTCTCGCTGGCGATCGCTCCTACGGGACACACTTCGATACAGGCGTCACAGTTGATACATAAATCCGTTATTAATACAGCCATTTTTTACTCCTTATGTGGCTTGATATAATGTTTCTTTGCATTTTTCGTACGAGGCGGAAGCCAAAACCGGAAGGAGCTTGATATCCACCGCCTTGAGCAACAGCGTCACTTCGCAACCTTCGCACAGTTCCATCCGCTCGAACGCATCGGTCGTGATCAGTGAATTCATTTTTCCGCACGGGGTATCGACGCTCACTTCGCTGAGCACCATCCCCTTACGAAAATGTTGCAGTTCGCCGCGCAGGTGGTTTTCGATCGAGACACTCCCTTCTTTGGCCCCTTTGCAGATCGCGATCGCCGCTTCCTGGACACGGCATTCCACCTCATCGCCGATCCGGAGCCATTGAGGCGCTTCGGTTTTGAGGAGTTTCAACACCGTTTCCCTGGCCCGTACGGTGATGCAGCTGAAAAATTCGTCGCTGTTGATCTCTTCCACGTGTGCTGAAAATGAATTCATGACAAACTCCTACCAAAGATAAATGACAATCTTTTTATCGATAATGTTTTCGAATTGCTCCAAAATCATCCCCGCCGTCGAGGTAGGCCCCAGATGGCATCCCGAACAGGCCCCCAGATACCGCAGCCAGATTTCGGGGGTATCGCCGCTGACATAATTGACCAACTCTACCCCGCCGCCATCGCTTGCGAGTATAGGAGCCAGATTGTCTGCAATAACCGATTCTACTTTCGTGCGCTGGGAGGATTCATCCATCATTCGAAACGCGACATTTATGTCGGCAGCTGTACTCTGGTTGCTCACATAGGTGAGGAGTGCATGGGCCTGTGCTTCTCCCGCATGGGCGGCTTTAATCATCCATTTCATCGAAGTGAGGACATCATCGTCGCGCAGCAAAATCCCCAGTTTGAGTTGTGCGGTTGGCATGTTGGCATCTGCGGCTACGGTGTAATAACGGATCGATTGCTCTTTATCCGCATGCACACCGATCCCGTTTTCATACATCCCGCCGAGATAAAATGAGGCGACTTCATGACCTTGTGCCGCTGCACGATCAAAAAGCTCATATGCCGTTTGTATATCTTTGGCAACGCCGAACCCTTTGACATACATCGTTCCGAGATTCACCATAGCGTCCGCATTGGTATGGATCAACCCTTCCCAAATCGATTTTGCGACTGCAAACTCTTTGCGATCATATGCGCCAATCGCTGTCTCCATCAATGACTCTGCTTCCATTTTCAATCCTTTGATCCGTTCTTGCAGGGATCACTGCAATTGCCGTTCTAGCGCACGAATGAAAGATGCATACAGATCCGAACAAACAGAGGACACAACGCATGAAAGAGACCATAACCGCCGAAATGGAAGAGATCCGTAATCTCATTGTTGCCACGGTCGCGCGGCGAAACCTCCTCAAGCAGGAGATGGAGAAATGGTACGCGGGTGCTGCGAACCAGCGCTTCGAACAGACCAACGAGCTGATCACCGTCGATGCGACCCTCAGCGAACTCGACAGCCATTACAAACGTCTCTGGGACTACCACAACACCAAAGGATAAATACATGAATGAAAATCTGCGACACGAAATCCTGAAACATGCACGCACAGCGTTCGAGCGCGCGTGCGCCCTGCGCGAGAATGAGCGGCTCGAAGTCTATCTCTACGACGGCAGCGTCAAAACCAGCGACGTGCTGGGGGAGGATGAGAAGATCGTTTACAGCCCGAACCGGGTGATGTGCTACCAAATCTGGGGACATGACTACCTCGAAGAGGAGATCGTAGCCTGGATAGATCAGGCCAGGCTGGAGATAAATCCCCGGCCACTCGAGGAGAGCATCGTCGAAACGCTGCACAAAATCGCCGCGGCCAAAGGGGTCGCCCCCGATGAGGTAAGCTCGTACGAAGTGTTCGCAAATCTGCGGATGGATCAGATCGAGCAGATCGAACACGCGATCATCGACTACTGGTGGGACAACAAGGAAGTCGAAAACGCCAAATCGCTGGCGCTGGAGCAGATCAACGAAGCGCTGCGGGATCTGCAGAGATGATTCTCACCCTACGCAATCGCGACAAAACGGTACATATCGATATCACAGCCGATCAGTTTATACGCTTGCGCAATCATACGCTCAGCCGCGACGAAATGGCGCGTATTGCCGCTGAGTGCGGTGTTGATGCCGCTATACTCGTCGAGTATGCGGAAGATTTAAAAAAATCGGTAAAAGAGAGAGCCGAAATCGACAGCTCTTGTGACTACACCGACCACCTATAAAAACGAACCATACCGTTGGGTTTCATAGAACAACAATTGTATTGCATTAGTCACACTACCCAAAGGAACACCATGTCTATCCAAAGCTACATCAGCGAGAACAAACTCGAATGGATGATCGTCTACAACGCACCGACCGATGCCTACAAATACGCCTATCGCGGGTGCCTCGTCGTAACCGAAGGCAAAGTAATCACTCCGGACAAAAGTCTCCCCCCCAAAGAGATCGTGAAACAGGTGATCCTCGCGACCAACTCCGACAAAATCGACTTTTTGGCCTGCGAACTCACATCACTCGATGTATTTGAAAGTTTCGTTGCGAAATACAAAGATTTCCTGACTCCTGAGGGAACCTACCTTCTTTTCGTATCCGACATCATCGGAAAAGGGAGATTTGTGTATGAGGGGATTACGTTCAATACCTTCGCATTGGATGAGAGTTCCGTATGGAACGACCTGCTCGATATCGCCGATCTCTCAAAAGGGGATCTCAAAAAAATGTCCGACAAAGAGAAAATCGATGCGGTCGTCAAAGAGACTCTACGCAGCAATCTGCGCCTCAGCGATAAAACCTACGAAGAGATCAAAGCGTTGCAACGCGGCGGAAAACTCTCTTTCGGAGCGGTGTAACTACAACCGTTCGCCCTGAGCTCAAGGAAACATCGCTTTGCGAGCGGTACCCTTGTTTTGTCGAAGGGTGATATGTTCATGGTTCGACTGGCTCACAACGAACGGAAAAATTACTCCACACCTATTAGGGCGCGCCCACGGCGGTTGAGATAAAAGGTATCGAAACCGTCATCTCCTACGGTCATACATTCCCCCAAATACCCCTCGTCATAGAGATTGCCGATGATAGTGTGTACCTCATCCGCATCCATCTGTGCGTATTCGGCGATATCAACCGCCTCGTAAATATTGTAGTCGATCTCATCGCTCAGGAAAAATATCGACTGCATCACCCGGATTTGTTTCTCATTCATCGTATCTCCTTTTTTACGCACTCGCCTCGGCGACGAGGCAGCTGAAGCAGTGCTCCCGGTCATTGCACCCTGCACACGCCGGGGCGACGCGGCCGATCGCGTCGTAGAGGAACTTTTTCCACAGTTTATCTTTGGGTTTGAGCTCGGCTAGATGGGGGAAATGGTTCGCCATGAACGACCCCATCTGGATACGGTTTTTGAAACCGAGATCCTGGTAGAGGTGGTTCATCTCCAGCGACTTGCGCGCGACCAGCGGGGCGATGACGTAACGTGCTTCCTCATCGACTGCGTATTTTTTCAGATAGGTTTCGATCTCCCTGCGCATTTCGTCATGCTCGCTCATGGTATCCCTCCTGCAACGTTCTGCCCTATGGAATGCAAGTTTTGTGCGCGATGTCAATGGACCCGCAGTTTCATCCGTCCGACGAAAAGGCGGAGGAAATCGTAGATGTCGCTGAGAAAAAAAGCACGGGTATCCTGATGCTCGAAACGCTCCGTCCAGCTTTTCTCCTTGCGCAGCAGCCCCCGGCAGGGGATTACGAACTCCTCCTGCGGCAGCAGCGGCTTGAGGATGCCGCATTCATTGACCGCGAGGACCACGGCATCGAACAGCTCGTCCAGACGGTCGTCTTCGTCATAGTGATAGAGTTTTCCGTCCATCCGGTAAAACCGGTAGATCGCCAGTATCTGATGCGCCTGATCGATTTCGTTCATCGTTTCCCCCCGATCGCGACAGCGTAGAGCATCGGCTGCCTGAGCCACCGCCGGGCCTCATCATCGTAAAATGCCCCGATGCCGCTGCACACCGCATCCAGCTCCCAGGCGGCATAGCCGATCCCCTGGGCATACACCCCCGCATCGACATGCGCATGGGCATCGAAACGTTCGGACCCTATCAACACGACCATATTCGCCCGTGCCGTGAAACGCTGCTCCAGCAGCAGATGGACGATGTCGGAGTCAAAATCCCCCTCCTGGGTGCAGATCCCCTCGCGATAGACGCCGGGACGGATGGCATGTGCATGGAGCACAACCATCACGATCTCCAGCGACGGAGGCGATGGCGTCGCCATCAGGAACCGCAGCGCCTCGTCTCCCAGGCCGTCCGGATGAAACTCACGTGCGCTCCGCCGGAGCCGGTTGACCCGTTCGAAAAACGGCCATGCGCCCCCTGCCGGTATCTCCGTATAGACCGCAGCGGAACGGATCGCGCCGAGCAAAACCTCATCGGATAGAAGATAGTCGGTCGGCTGTACCTGTATGAGAGGTAACGACAGTCCCTTTACCCCGCGATGCGAGACCTCACCGACGCCGTACACCGCCGCGACCGTCTCGTCCGGACCCATCCCCATCGCTCGGTTCAACCCCTCCACAGGAGACATTTTTGTCAACTCCAGCCCAAAATGTCGTACCGATGCGGCCAACGCACCGATCTGATGCCCCAGATCGAGATAGAGGTAGCGCCACGAACGCCTGCCGTATTTCCAGCCGGAGCGGAACGGCACGAGCGAGATCATGACAATCACGCCGTTGAACCGGTGTTCCAGTCCCACATACAGCTCGCACCCCTCCGAGGCGATCTCCGAAACCATCACGAGTTCCCGGTTCGGCACATCCAGATGATAGATCCCACTGAGGATCCCCGTCATGTTTCGCAGCTGGACGTAGATTTCGATCGGATGGAGGTTCCCCGCGGAGGGGACATTGAGACGCCGATACGGCCTTCCTCCGATGTTTCTTACGTCGGTGATGCAGCGTACCCGCTCCAGCCACTCCAGAGAGGGAAAATCGGCGAGGCTCAGGCGGTAGCAGAAGGGGGGATAGGTTTTGAACTGCGAGGGCTGCGTATCCCATTCGAGGTAACCGGAGCGCTCCGAGACGCTGCCGGGAGAGAGGAGTGTCTCCTCACGCACTGCGCAGTTCCCGGAAAACTTCTGCGGACGCCGCGAATTCGATCGCGCTGATCCCGTCTTCGTTTTGCAGACGCGGATCGGCGCCCGCGCAGAGGAGAGCCCGGACACATTCCAGACGCGATGCCGAAGCGGCATACATCAGAGGGGTCGTCCCCTCTTCGTTGATGTCGTTGACGTCGGCGCCCCATTCAACCAGCAGCCGTATCAGATCGGGACAATCGGCATAGCAGGCATTGAACAGCACCCCGTTGTGATCGTCGTTTACAGCGTACAGATCGGCTCCCGCCTCGATGAGACGCAGCACCATCGCCGTGTTCCCTTCCAGCGCCGAGAGCAGCAAAGCGGTATTGCCGTTGAACCCCCGTTCGTCGAGACGGTCAGGATGAAACCCCCTTGCGTTCAGCCATGCGATATACTGTTCTACCATGCTCCGCTCCCAATACAAGATGGTGTCAGACACCCATCCAGTTTTCGTGGTCGTGCCCTTTTTTCTTGAAATTCGCCGCTTTGTCGACTGCTTCGATGCATTTGTCGTAGTTGACCTCGTCGGTGATCTCCGGGACAATTTCCATGTAGCTGATCATCCCCTCCTGGTCGATGACGAATACACCCCTGGCCAGACGGTCTTTCAGCTTCCCCTCCCCGATCAGCAGCCCGTATTTTTTCCCGAAATCGCGTGCCGAATCGATGACGACGTCGGCACTGTCGATCCCCTCGCGTTCCACGAACTCCCGGACGAATTCGGGCTCGTCGGTCGTGACCATCACCGTTTTGAGTTTTTTGAACTCTTTGATCAGGTCGTTGAATTTCCTGGCTCCCAGCGAACACACTTCGGTTTTCAGCGAGGGGATGGAAATGAGCAGCTGAGCGGCGGGGGCGATCATCCCGATGACGTTTTGGCTTCCGTCGAGATTGGTGACGCGTGCTGCGGGCGCTTCACGCCAGATACCCATCTCTTTTCCCTCCAGCGCGGTTGGTGTTCCGTGGACTGTGATAAACATGGTCTCTCCTGTAGCAGATGATATGGAATGAGCTATTGCAAAAATCATTCTTTAAATTGTCTATTTTTTATCCACATAAATGATGCTTTTTGCGACTGGCTTAGACTACAATGTCCCTATCACTACAAAAAAGACAGATACAACGATGAATTACGACGCAAAAATACCCGACCGGGAAGAGTGCCGCACCTGTCCCCTGACATTCGCCTACAAAGAGATCAACCTTCTCTATGAAATCGCCGTTGCCCTGACCAGCACCCTCGATGTTCACGAAAGTATTGAAAAATCGATGCGCCGTCTGAAACAGCACGGATATCTCGAACGATGCGCCCTCTTCCGCAAAAAAGAGGACGCGGACGAACTGGAGCTGCTCGTTTCGATCGATCTGGAACCGTACCAGAAGAAGATGGCGACCTACCGCTTTGGCGAGGGGGCCACGGGGCTGGCCGCCAAAAGTCGCGAACCGATCGTCATCGAGAACATCCACAACAACATCAACTACCTCAATAAAATGGGGAGCATCCAGGCGCAGATGGTTTCCTATGTCGCCGTGCCGCTCCTCAAGGAGGAAGAAGTGATCGGCGTCATCTCGGCCAATCTCGGCAAAAACACCCCCCTGAACTTCGACGAAATCGTCCGGATGCTCACCATTGTCGGGTCATTGTTTGTGGGAGCACTGAAAGTCCAGCAGGCGATCACGCAGGAAAAAGAGTCGTTAAGCGACCTAAAGACCTACTACAAAGAGGAGATGCAAAAAGAGTACAAGTTCGAAAACATCGTCGGACGCTCGAGCCGGATGCAGCAGGTCTTTTCGATGATCAACACCGTCGCCCCCACCGACGCGACGATCCTGATCCGCGGGGAGACGGGGACGGGAAAAGAACTCATCGCCACCGCGATCCACAACCTGAGCCGCCGCAAAAACGGCCCGTTCATCAAACTCAACTGCGCCGCGATCAGCGAGACGCTGCTGGAGAGCGAACTCTTCGGGCACGAAAAGGGAGCGTTCACCGATGCGCGCGAGATGCGCAAAGGGCGGTTCGAACTGGCCGACGGGGGAACCCTCTTTCTGGATGAAATCGGCGACATCACCCCCTCTTTGCAGGTGAAGCTGCTCCGTATCCTGCAGGAACAGGAGTTCGAGCGGGTCGGGGGAACCAAAACGATCAAAACCAATGTCCGCCTCGTCGCCGCGACGAACCGAAACCTCGAGGAAATGGTGCGCAAGGGGGAGTTCCGCGAAGACCTGTTCTACCGTCTCAACGTCATTCCGATCAACCTCCCGCCGCTGCGGGAGCGGTACGAGGACGTCAAGCTCCTCATCGAACACTATCTCCACCGGTTCATGAAAGAGCACCGCAAAAACATGCAGTTCACGAAAGGAGCCCTCGAGCTCCTCCTCGACTACCCGTGGCCAGGGAACATCCGCGAACTCCAGAACACCATGGAGAGGATCGTTCTGATCTGTCCGGATGGGGAGATCCAGCCGGAGATGCTCAACCACGTTCTCCCCTTCAATTACCAGCGTCTGTACATGCAGCCTTCCAATGATGCCCCGGCACCCCAGAGCGCACCGGACGCGCCGAAGCCCTCCGCACTCTCTTCCGGCAGCGGCCCGATTACGAAAAAGAGCCTTCAGGAACTCGAACGCGAAGCGATCATCCAGGCCCTCATCGATTCGCACGGTATCCAGACCAAAGCAGCCCGTGCCCTGGGGATGACCGCCCGCCAGATCGGCTACAAGATCAAGATGTACGGGATCGAACTCTAGTTGCTACGCATCCAAACGCTCAAAGCCCCTTTGGCTGGCAGGGACTGATTTGTCCCTTGCAACCCCCTAAAGCTTTGCGCACTATTCTCCAAGTCGTTTCGCGACCACTTCGGCGGGGAATTTTTTGGCGCACGGCTCGATGAACCACGTCTCGCCGTTGCTCAGTTTTACTTCGCCCCCCCATTTTTCCTCGGTGTCGAATTCGCTCGTCGTGATCGTCTCTTCCATGTCCTTCTTCGCGACATAGAACGATATCGCTCCCGTAGTGTCGTAACGCAGCATCACCTTAGCCATGATTATTCCTTATATTGAGTAATATTAATCTGCATCGAGGCAGACGTACCCTGCTGCATGCATTTATCGTGCATGGAAAAAACGGCGGATACGGTACCACCAGTCGGCTTCGAAGGCTCCCTCGAACGAGAGGCGCAGAAACGTCCCTGCCAGCCGGCGCACGATCGTGTCCATTTTGTAGTTTTTGTCATCTTTTGTCGGGAAATCGGTGCGGAAATGTCCGCCTCGACTCTCTTCTCGCGCGAGTGCGCTCATCACCATCGCCTCGGCAACGGTGAGGGAATTGCGAAACTCCAGGATCGAGAGAAGTTCGACGTTGTCGCTGCGTTCCTTGTTGATACAGCACAGCCCCGAGGACATTTTCATCAGGTAGTGGACGTATTCGAGGGAGGAAGTGAGGCTGTCACTGCTCCGGAACACCCCTGCGTTCATGTACAGGTTGTTCCCTAGGTTCCGGCGCATCGTGTTGATATTGAAGCGGTTTTCCCCCTCCAGGATCATCTCGACGTAGCGCGATTCGCGGTCCACAGAAGCGTAGTCGATGGGGCGGAATTCCCTCTTTTTCGCTGCGCGGGCCGCCTCGATCCCCGCGATCCGGCCGAAACAGGCCGCTTCCAGCAGGCTGTTGCCCCCCAGCCGGTTCGCGCCGTGTACGCCGGTGTGGGCGCATTCGCCGCAGGCGAAAACGTTTCGGATGTCGGTCGAGGTGTCGCTGCGGGTCCAGATCCCTCCCATCGTGTAGTGGGCGGCGGGTGTGATGGGGAGCAATTCGCTCATGATGTCAATCCCTGCCCCGTTCAGGGCGTGTTTGCGGGCCGAGGGGAGACGGCGATCGATCAGCTCCTCCCCCAAATGGCGGAAATCGAGATAGACGGTATGCCCCGAGCGCTGATGCTGCACAATCGCACGGGAAAGCCTGTCACGGGTGGCAAGTTCGTCGGTGAACCGCTCCCCCCGCTCGTCGACGATATAAGCCCCCTCTCCCCGCGCCGCCTCGCTGATGAGGGTGCCGCTCCCGGAAAGCGTCGTGGGATGGAACTGGACGAACTCCATGTTGGCCAGCCTCATCTTCGACCGCAGCGCCACCGCAAGGGCATCGCCGCTGGACTCCTGGGAGTTGGTCGAGTGGCCCCGGTAGATCCCCGCGTACCCTCCTCCGGCGAGTACCAGCGATTTGCACGCGAACGCAATCACCTGCGAATCGCGCCGGCGCAGCAGTACGACGCCCGACAGCTCCTCCTTGAACGTCGCGATGTTGAGCAGCACGTGGTTTTGGATGATGTTCACCCCCTCGTTGCGGCACTGCACCAGCAGCGTCTGGGTGATTGCGGCCCCTGTCTTGTCGGCGATGTAACACGTGCGCGACGACGCAGTCCCCCCGAAGGGGCGCTGCGCGATCTCCCCGTCCTCGCGCAGATCGAACGCCACTCCCATAGAGTGCAATTCGTCGATAATCTCGGGAGCTTCCCGTACCATCATTCTCACCACCGATTCGCGGCCAAGCCCGTCGCCGCCATGCAGCGTATCGGCGACATGCGTTTCGAACGAATCATTGCCCGTAAACGGGAGGACCGCGTTGATCCCCCCCGAAGCGACGGCGGAGTTGGAACGCAGAGGATTGCTCTTGCATACCAGCGCGACGTTCAGCCCGGCCCGACGGGCATACAGCGCGGCGTAGAGCCCCGATATCCCGCTCCCGACAACGACCACATCATACAGCATACGAATCCTTCATCAGGGTTTCCATCGCCTCTTGCGGCGCAGCGTTCAGATACGCCAGCAGCGCATTGTCGCGAACGTGCTGCGGTTCCACCGCCCCGAAGATCGCACTGATAGCCCCCGCACTGCGGGCGAACTGCAGGGCACTCGCGACGTCAGTGAGCTCGGCGGTGTTCATCAGATCAGCGATTTTGGAAGCAAAGGGGCGTTTGAAGAGGTTTTTTTGCAGCAGCGGCGAGGATCCCATCATCGTGATCCCATAGCGTGCGCACGCATGCATCAGCGGATAATACACCCCGTCGTCGCAGCGCTGGTTCGCATACCCCAGGGCATGCGGCTTGGCGAGGTTGAACGGGCTTTGGAGATACCGAAATCCGTGCTCCTCCCCCCCGACGCGCCGTGCAATCTCCACGACCCGCTGCAGGGATACGTATTCGGTGTGTTCCTCTTCGTACAAAAATCCGTTCCACGACGCAATCCCATACGACCCAAGTTTCCCCTCGTTTCTCAGTTGCTCGAACACTTCGAACGCTTCTTCGATCTGTCTGTAAAACGTTTCGGCATCGACGTATCCCAGCTGCGTTTCGGGGTTGTGGAGGTAATAAATGTCAATCGCCTCCAACCCCAGATTTATCAGCGACGTCTCGAAACTCCAGCGCAGAAATGCCGGAGCCATGCAGTGCTGGTCGATGACGATCTCCTCTTTGCGTGCCAACCCGGCATCGACAATGTTCTCCTGTATCCATCCGTAGGGGTTGTCGGGAAACGGAAAATCGAGCGGGACGAAGCCCCCCTTGGTGGCGATGATCACTTCATCGCGGCTGATCTCCCCCGATGAGAGCATCGGTGAGAGCGCCTCGGCGATCTCCCGCTCTGATGTCTGGTAGCGGTAGTTGATCGCCGTATCGATCAGATTGATCCCGCTGAGGAGCGCGGTACGGACCGATGAGCCGAAATTGATGATGTAATTGTCCTCTTTGTAAGGCTCCGGTTTATAGGTCCCCAGCCCCAGCGAGGGGAAGAAAAGATCGCCGTTGAAACGGTAAAAGTCTTTCGAGTACTTCCCGAACCGCTTCATGTACCGGAATGTCCCCTCCTTCGTCGCCAGTTTCATCAAATCACCAGTACGCGGAGATTGGTTTTGAGCTTGAATTTCAGCATGTCCTCGATTCCCGCGAGCGTCGTCGTGGTGTTCATCGAGCAGCTCATGCATTCGCCCTTGTATTTGATGTAGAGCTCATACCCCTCACCCGCCTCTTTGAGGTCGATCAGTTCGACGTCCCCTCCGTCGGCTTTGAGGGTCGGTCGGATGTACTCCTCGAGAATCGATTCGATCGTTTTAATCTTCTGCACGAGGCTCATCGCGTTGAAATCGCCGTCCCCGCGCGCTTCCTTGATCTTTTTGCTGATCGCTTCTTTTTCGAGCTCCTCCATCACTTCGGCCAGCAGATCGACGAGGTAGAGGTCTTTTTTCTCATGCCCGCCGGGCTTGACGCACGATTTACAAAATCCCCCCGCCTTCGTATAGTCGACGATCTGCTCGATCGAGCCCAGCTTATTGAGCCGGATGACCTCTTTGAGGGTATCGAGGCTGACGCGGGCGCATTCGCAGACGATGAACTCGGTCTCGAACTCGCTCATGTCGACCCCCTTGTAAATCGAGGCCGCTTTTTTGATGACGTCATACGCCATGACCGAACAGTGCATCTTCTGCCCCGGAACGGCGGGGATGTCGGGATCGTCGCGGAGCGCTTTTTCGACGTCGATGTTGGTGATTTTCAGCGCCTCATCAACCGTTTTTTCCATGCACAGTTCCGCCATCATGTCCGAGCTGGCGATCGCCGTACCGCAGCCGAAACTCTTGAACCGGCTCTTGAGTATACGATCGTTTGCAGGGTCGATCATCCAGTAGAGCCGCACCGCATCGCCGCAGCTTTCCGCCCCGAAATCGGCGATGACGAGTCTCTTCCGGGCCGTATCGGCCTCTTCCTGCGTGATCTCTCCCATATTGACCGGATCGTTCATCCGCCGTTGTACTTCGGAAGAGTACTCCTCCCATAATGCTCCGCCGATCAGTGTATCACGTGCCATCAGTTGCTCCTTGGTATGCAATGTATTCCCCTACATTTGCAACCGCCATTCCTGAAACGGTACGACATTTTTGTCACAGATATCATCGAGAACGGAATATGCAGCTTGATAACTGTAGTCAATAATTCTGCCCAAAAGGGCAAGCGTTTGCTGTCGCCTATGGCTAAGCTTTTCGCAAGCTGCATGTGCCTTAGCGGCTAGCGTAGCAGAGTGGGACGCATTCCACTCTGCGTCTAAAATAAATAAAAAGGATCTATCATGATACAAATCACCGCCGTTTTCAACAAACACTGTCTCAACGACGTTCTGCGCGAACTGTTCGACAACCTGATCGAAGGGGTCACCGTCATGGATGTCATCGGCAAAGGTTCTCTGGGGATCGCCGAAAAAAACAACGCCCCCGACCTCTACCCAAAAGTGATGATCATCATCGTCGTCTCCGATAATGAACACAAAGAGACCGCGATGGAGTGCATCCGTTCCCACACGCAGGATCTGGGACACGGCGCGGGCAAGATGTGGGTCACCCCTGTGCTCGAAGTGGAGCGGATCCGAACAGGCGAAAAAGACGTCTCCGCGCTTACCCAGCCCACTCCGCGCGCCGCCACCAAAACAAACACCTTCTTCACCGCCGTCGATACCCCATCCAGTTAATCTCAGGCTGCCACGGCAGCCTTAAACACTCCTCCTGTCGGTGTGTTACATAGATTATCTATCTGATACGCCGGAACTACAGCAGCTCCAGCTTATACAAAAACTGCCGCTCTTTATAGGAAGGGATGTCGAGTTCCTGGCGGTATTTGGCGATGACTCGGCGGACCATTTTGACCCCGAAGCGCTCCTCGGTCATCTCGTGCAGGATCTTGTCGCTGAAAGGGTCGTCTTTGTTTTCGCTGGCGACGAGACGTTTCAAGAAATGTTTGATCTCGGAGGTCGAAACTTCCCCGATCGAGTTAGAGAAAAAGTCCTTGAATGCATAGAGCCCCCGCTCGGTCTGAAGGTATTTGTCGGCGATGGCGCGGGAGATCGTTGATTCGTTGAACCCAAGCTCATCGGCGACGTCCTGCAACCGCAGGGGTTTGAGTTCCCCACCCATGAAAAAACCATACTGCTTTTCGAGCAGCACCAGCGCGACGTTGTAGAGGGTCGCTTTGCGCAGGTCGAGGAGCTTGACCAGCTCGCGCGCCTCTTTGAATTTTTGTTTGGCGAAATTGTCGTATTTGTCGATCATATTGACCTGCAGGTCGGGATAGAAGGCGTGGTTGATCCGGATAGTGAGCTCGGAGCCGGCAAACTCGACGAACAGGTCCGGGGTGATCTGCGTCTCAGGTTCCATGTACTCCAGTGCCGGAGGGTTTTTCAGGTGCTGGAGTACATGCTTCGCATCGCCCAGACGGGGATGGTTGATAAACTTCTCCATTTTGTCGAACTGCAAGATCATGGCACCCAGCAGGATACTCAGTTCATCATCGAGGTCATAATCGTTCAGCTGGAACAGAAACGACTCCTTGTAATCACTCGCCCCCACACCGGAAGGTTCGAGGTGGGCGAACCGCTGCCGCACCCGTTCGACGCTCTGGGGGTCGGTGTCGCACTGGCGGGCGACTTCCTCGACGCTCCCCTCGAAATACCCCTCTTCGTTGATGTAATAAATGATCTGGCGGGCGATTTTCTGCGAAATCGGGGTCGGGAAGAGCGGCGCGACGATCTGCTCGTCCAGTTTTTCATACAGAGAGGTCGATGCGATGCTGAGCCATTCAATCTGGTCGGAGGAGGCGTTGGAGACGTAGTTCTGGAATGCTCCGTAGGCCGATGAGCCGCCCGCTGAGGCATTGGATTGCTCGAACCCGGAATGGACCTCCAGGCAGGGGTTCTCGTTCGTGATCACCTGCAGGTGTTTTTCAAGATCGTTGAGCGAGCACTGCAGCAGCGGCAGCCAGGTCTGCATCGACAGTCTGGGGAGTTGTTTTTGTTTATAAGAGAGGTTTGTCTGCATCGTCTACACCTGATAATTAATATTCGTTCTGAACAGGTACTGCATCTTTTGTTCTAGAACATTATAGGGGTCATTTCAAAGAGGAGATGGTCAAAAAAGAGGCAGTTTTCGCCGGAAGAAGGAGACTCTTCCGGCATTTGGAGCGATCAGGCAGATCAGTATTTCAGACGGACCAGTCCGCCGTGTGCGACGACTTTCATCTGGCAGGCCAGACGCGCTTTGGGGTTGCTTTCGTTGAGGGTTTTGAGTACCGCTTTTTCTTTTTCATTGATGGGGCTCATGTACTCCATACCCGATTCGACCGATACGACGCAGGTGCCGCATTCACCGTCGCGGCAGCCGAACGGCAGCGCGCTCCCTGAGGCTTCTACGATGTCCTGGATCGTCTTGCCCGGGCGGACGTTGATCGCCAAAAAGTCATTCATAATTTCTACACGTGTTGTCATCCCAACTCCTTTGTTGATTACGATTATTTAGCCGCAAGGGCACCAATTCCGCTAGATACGGTATGCAAAAATCTCAGAAGATGTTGATATTACTCCCCCTCTTCTTGAGATTGCGCCGCTTTTTCAGCTGCTTTTTTTGCCCGGTGTTCTTTGATCCAGCGCAGCTCCTCGGCGACCTCGTCATAACCGTCATCTTCGAGAGCGGTTTCCAGTTCCGCCTCGCGGCATCCGAAGATCAGTCCCTCTTCGATGAAATTGACCTCATAAACCCGTATTGTCTGCAAAAAATCGCCGATTTTACGGACGTACCCTTCAGCGCCGGCTTCGATCAGGACATCTCCTACACCCGCATGGGGATAGGTTCCGTCGTTTCGGATTGTTTTGGTCAGTCGGACTCTCTGCCCGACCCTGAAGAGAGAAAGAATCTCGTCTTTGGCCGACATTTTGTAGAGATTGGTTTTACGCGATCCCTCATCGATCGGAAGATCGGCATCAGAAACTGACGACATGGTTACTGGTGCAGGCATGGACACCATGGCTGACCTCCTCTACCGTGCTGCAGCTGCTCGAAGTCGAACAGGTACCGCAGGCGCTTGGTTTGTCGAACATTTCCCATACGTCCGCTGCAGAAGGGCTGTAGCCGTTTTCGAAGTTTTTGTAGACGGTGATCAGGGCAAATTTGTAGTATTCGAGCAGCTTTGCATCGCTTCCCATATCGTGCCCTTTCGCCTTCTCGACCATCTCTCCGAACTTTTTGAGGATATGGAACCTTTTGACCTGAACGAGTCGTTCATCGTAGTTAATATCAAAGAATTCAAAGAACTCTTCGGCATCGGTGATTTTCTGGAATTCGGTTAATGTACCCATGGTGTGCTCCTTTTACAGCCCCATCTCGGCTTTGAGCTGGGATACCCATGCGCTGATCCGCACATCGGTCAGCTCTTCCTGATTAACGTTGTCAAACGCCAGACCGCAGAACTTGCCCCCCTTCTCGGCGAGGGAGAAATCGTAGGTGAACCCCTCCGTCGCGGTATATCCGTAGGCCTCGGCCCCCAGCGAGGTGAAAAGATCGTGCAGTTTCCCCAGCGCACTGACGAAATGCTCGCCGTGCGTTTTCTGATCCCCCGCGCCGAAAAAGGCGACTTTTTTGCCCCCAAGATCGGGCTGCTCGTTGCTGAGTTCGTAGAGAGGGTCTACCCAGTCGCGCTGCGGGTCCCCCTGCCCCCATGTAGACGAACCGATCAGCAGGACGTCGAACTCCCCGAAGTGATCGAGCCCGTCAAAGTCTTCCTCCATGTCGATCAGTTCGGCTCCTTTGATCTCGTCCGCCAATAGTTCCGCCGCTTCACGCGTAGCTCCCGTACTGCTGCCGAAAAAAATGCCTACTTTTGCCATCGTTGTCTCCTTTTTGTTTTAAACGCCAAATGAATGCATCCATTTGGCTACGCTTGCCGCTGTGGCACTAAAGCTTGCCCCTTCGGGGCAGAATTTACTCTTTTTTAATACACGGTTTGTATTGCTCGTAAATCGCTATAGCAGTCTCAAGCGTTTTGTCGCCGTCTTCGAACAGCGCCTCGAGGGTACGGTAGCTGAAGCGGTGAGCGTCTTTGAAATACTTGTTGACGATGCAGATCCGATCGGCGATCACGGCGCACCGCCCGAACCCCTCATGGCTCATCTCCATAATGACGTTGCACACAACGCCCGTTTTGCGCTCAAACGACAACGCGACTGCCTTGTAGATCATCTTGATGTCGTTGATCATCATTTCGTCGATGTCGGCGATCAGGGGAACCGCTTTGAGTTCCTCTTTGGTCTTGACATACTTTTTGACGAGCAGCTCTTCGTCGCCGATTTTTGCCCAGTTTCCGAACTGGTCGAGCGCCCGTATCTGCCGAACGATTTCCAGCCCGAAATCGCTTAATGTTGTGGTTGTTTCCATGTTACTCTCCTTCTGCCCATCGGTCTTGGCGAACATCGTGTTCGGTTTGCATATGGATAATCCGTTTGATCCACGGCGGCGGATTGCCGTTGATCATCCCCACGAGCGATTTAAGGATCTCTTCGATCGATGTGGGCTCGTTTACCTTCATCGGGTGGATCCCCGCGCGGATCACTTTGGCCGCCGCCGTGCCGCCGATGCTCTCGCAGTACATGATACTGATCCCCCCCAGCGCACGGACGCGAAAATCGGTTTTGTCTTCTTCTTCGATGCCGGTTGTATCGGTTTTGATCACTTCACACAGAGAAAACCCGTCTTTGGAGACGTTGTAGACGACGAACTCTCTGGCTCCGCCGAAGTGTGCATTGATCTCTTCCATGTCCTTGGTCGCAAAAGCGACTTTCATCGCGTTTTCCATCACTCCGTCTCCCTCAACTTTAATTTTAGTGTTCATGTTTGACCTTTCATCCTGATTTAGACGCAATCCGCGCAAAGCCCGGAATGCTTTCGCTTGCCGCTATGGCACTGAAGCTTGCTCCATTCGGAGCAGATTTTTTACTCGGCGTGTTTAACATGACGCAAAGCATTTGCTACTTCAAACAAAAAGTATGTGCTTCCCTCATACAGCTGATCGTTTTTGAGCTGGTTCCCCAGCTCCTCGTAGTTGGGGAATCCACGGATCACCAACGCCGTATGCGGATACGTATGCAAGATCCGTTCTGCATGAAAGTTGCTGATGACCAAATCCGTGCTTTCCATGTATTTTCGGGCATCTTCGAGGTCTCCGACGAAAACATTTTCGGCTTCTACCTTCTCCAGCACAGTGCTGTAGACGGTGGAAACCGCGGCATCCACGGTTCCGCCGACGCTGCGCAGCATCGCGCAGATCCCGACAAGCATGTCCGGCTCCCCCGTCACGACAAAATGGGACGTCCCGATCAGAAAATGGGTGTCGAGCATCGCATCCTGCAACCGCGCGCGCCACCGTTTTGCCAGCGGTTTTGGCTGGGTGTGTCGGATTTGCATCAGTGCCGCGACAAAATTGTCGCACCCCTCCAGCCCCATCAGATGGTCGAAATGCAGGTGCCGGGTTGCGGGGTTTTTCGTCAGCAGTGCGGCGGCGGCTTTTTTCATCGACGCTCCGAGTGTAACGACCGTCGAACAGCTGGCCAGATCGCGGATTTGCTCAACGCTTATCCCTCCGTTGGCCAGTTTCCCCTGCCCCTCTTCCCAATACCCGTCCAGTGACGTCGAGAGATCGGGGAGCGCGTAGACTTCGAACCCGAAATCCTCGCACAGGGATTTGATCTTTTCGATCTCGATGGGCTGCATGCTGACGTGTGGCAACACGACAAGTTTGTTGGGTTTCAGGATTGATGAGGGTTCGGTCAGCTGTTCGATCATCGCGGTGACGGTGAGCGCCCATCCGCTCTCCATTCCTCCTTCATAATCAGGTGTATTGACGTAAACGTAGGGGATTTCGATGTGCATCCCCACGCCCCGCACATCGTCCCCCTTGGTCTCGGTCAGACCCGTCGTGTGGAGACCGATCATGCTGGGACGGAGGTTCTTCTCTTTTTCCGTAATGTTCTCTATCGCCATCAGGATCGAGTAATCCCCACCGTCGAGAACGGCAGTGATGTCGCTGACCGAAGTGTTGCGCACGGCGATGGGTTCGTTGAAATGGCGGGTGAAAAAGACCTTGGTGTACGAAGCGCACCCCTGCGCGGCGTGCATGAGGGGCATGCAGTCCCTGACCCCTAAAAACGCAAGGGTAGCGCCCATCGGCTGGGAGTGTTTGATCGGGTTGACCTGAAGAGGTTTATGCGGATGCGATGAGAGAGAGGGTTCCATGACAACTCCTTGTTGCCATGGTATGTGCAAGAAGTGTGCGTGAAAGCATGCATTGAGTCAATCTGACCGTTAAAAAGCCGGTCCGAACCGACTTTATCTACTTGACAAACGGCCCTCGTATATACCCCCACGGGTTCATATGTAGTTCCATTTCATTGCCGTTTTTGTCTTTGACAATAGCCCAGTACATCGTCCCCATGGGCATGCGCTGCTTGTCCATCTTGGTAATAGAATACCCTTTCATATGTTTCGCAACGAAAGCTTCCAACTTCTCTTTCGCCTCTTTTTCGGACATAGCACGGTAACCGTCATCATTATAGCCGCGCATGTGGTAGGTTCCGCATTCTTCACAAGGCCCATACCCACCTCCGTATCCATACCCCATCATCCCATAACCGGGTCCCATTCTGTAGTCACTTGGACTTTCCTCAGCCATCATCCCTATAGGCAATGCGGCAAGCAAGGCAGCTACTGTAACTCGCGCGATTGGTGTCATGATTGATCCTTTAGTTGAAATGGTATTCGACCATCATAACACTTTCGGGAACCAAGACAATAAATCATAAAAATTAATAATTATATTTTATTAACCATAGCTGAGTACAATATTTGTAATCATATACAGGCAGGTCATAACCATGAAACGCATCCTCCTCCTCAACCTCCACCAAAAATACGAAGGGTTTGCCAACGGCAATCTGACCCGCGACCTCGTCACGGAGGCCCGATCGTTCTTTCTCTCACACGGCTGTTCCGTAAAAGAAACGGTCATCGAAGAGGGCTACGACGTCGCTGAAGAGCTCGAAAAGTTCCAATGGGCCGACGTGTTTTTCGTCCAGTCCCCCGTCTACTGGATGGGGCTCCCGTGGCTGGGGAAAAAATACATCGACGAAGTTCTCTCAGGTGGCAACGGGACGGTGACGTTCGTCAACGACGGGCTCGCGAACGGCGGGGCATACGGCAGCGGGGGGCTGATGAAAGAGAAGCACTACATGCTCAGCTTCACCTACAACTGCCCGCCGAGCGAATTTGACAATCCGCAGGGGTTCTTCGAGGGGCTAAGTCTCGATCAGGCGAACATCGCACTCCACAAGGCATTCCAGTTCTGCGGCGCAAAGCCGATGATGAGCTATTCGGTTCACAACGTCTACGGAAGCAATTTCAGCATCAATGCCGCGCTGGAGGGGCTGCGCGCAAGGCTGGCTGAAAATTTCGGAGCTTAAACTTCGATTCTATCCGGTAGAGCGATGAGCATTCACACTCACTGGGGGCGGATCAGACTTTACGTAACCTGTACCCCATTCCGCGCACGTTGACGATCATCCCGTTTTTCAACTTTTTCATGAGGCGGTGGACCCAATAGCGAATGGTGGCAGGTGAAATCTCCTTGTCGTCCCAGACATATTCCCGCATCATCTCTGATGTGACGATCGTCCCGATATGATTGACGAAAATCCTCAGCAGGAGAATCTCGATACGGGTGAGTTCGAGAAGGCTCCCGTGGAAAAAAAGCTCTCCGCCCACGACCGAATACGAATACCCCTGCGACAGATCGATCATATCGCTGCCCTGTCCGCTTCGGGATAGGCGTAGGACATTGTAAACCCGTAAAACCAGTTCTTCCAGTTCGAAAGGTTTTTTCAGGTAGTCGTGACATCCCGCTTCGAACGCTTTTTTCAAGTACTGGATCTCAGCATGGGTCGATATGACCAATGCCGGCGTCTGAGGATAGCGTTCCCGGATATAGCGGAGTACTTCATACCCGTTAAGATTGGGGACGTTGATGTCGATCAGGTAAAAATCGTGCTGACGCTGATGGATCGCATCTACCGCCGCTTCTCCGTCGAAAAATGTATCGACGCTGAACCCGAGCCGTTGCAGTTCTTCGGAAATAACGCGATTGCAGATATAATCGTCTTCGAGTACCAATGCCCGCACCTGTTTCTCCAATACGTAAATTTGCGAACTCTACCCTAAGAGTGTTGGGTAGATGTTGGAAGACAGATCGAGGTGGGAAAGCGGTAGATAAATGTGCTCCCCTCCCCTTTGACGCTGTTGATTTCACTCTTGATCCGATAATGATCGCATATGTCACGCACAATGCTCATTCCCAGTCCCAGTCCCATATGATGAGCGTTGCCGTGATAATACATTTCAAACACCTTCTCAAGCTCTTCGGGGCTCATGCCGACGCCGTTGTCACGGAAAGCAAGCTCAATCCCCCCATCCTTGGTACGGGCGACGCCGATCACGATCAGTTCTCCGTGGCGTTGGGTATATTTGAGGGCATTGGAGAGGTTGTTGTCTATCAGCCGCTGCAGTTCGGTACGGCTTATACGTACAGTACTTCCCGCTTCGATATCCATTTCGATCAGGATCTCCTTGACCGAAGCCATCGCATCGAAATAAAGCACCCGATCGGCGATAAACGTTTCCAGATCGATCGGCTCGACCGGATAGACAAGCCTCTCCTTTCGGCACATATAGGCAATGTCATCATAAATCGTCGATAAGACCCGTGCCGACCCGCGGATCATTTCGAGATTTTTGACGGCAGGATAGTCCCGCATCAGCACCGATACGTTCAGTTCGATGGCACTGAGAGGAGTGTTCATCTCGTGGATCATTTTTCGTATGAAGAAATCCTGTTGCTGTTGCAAAACGGCCAACGCTTCGATGGAACGGTTTTTCTCCTCGATTTCACGTTTGAGGCGCTTACCGTACAGCACGTATCCCAGCAGCGCCAATCCGCTTAATCCGGCCACGCACCACAACAGTTCCAATCCCATCTTGTTCCCTTGGCCGACCGCTTCCGGACGGTTCATGTATCATTTTGATATTGTACTCCAACTTGCGTCAGAGTGTGACCAACACGTTTCAAACACTTCCCCTCTATACTTGCAAAAATCTTTTCATGCCACTATTCCGGACATGCAAAACCATACATAACGGGGTAAAGGGTCATGGCACTATTTAACGTCTTCGAGGAAATTGAATTGGAACATACTCATGCAATGATCACATCACGAGTCAAATCAATCATCGGGCCGATGGAAATCGTTTTTCCCTCGCAATACGGAAAACTCTATACGCTTGAAGCGCGCGCACTGAACATCGATCTGCATCCCGAGGAGCTTCTCGATTCGGAGATGCTGGATGAAAAAGTGGTACGCCACGTGATTACCCTCTCAGCCTGCGCCGAAAAGGCGATCGTCGCCATAGAGGCAGAAGATAAAGTGGCGCTGCATGCGGTACTTGTTGAAGCCAAAGCGCTGCGCGACGAGATCGAAGCTCTGCGGAAAATCGTATACGAAGACGCCCTGACCAAAAGTTACAACCGAAAATGGTTCGAAGACCTTTACCTCGACCCTACGGGTACGGCGCTCCGCGCTGAAGGGACGATCGCGATTATCGACCTGAACCGTTTCAAGGAGATTAACGATACCTTCGGCCATGTCGTGGGAGACAAAGTCCTCACACACGTCGCCAATAAGCTTAAAGAGATCGACGGCGAGGTGATACGGTACGGAGGGGATGAATTTTTGGTCGTCTTCCCCCCGCAAATCACCCCCGACTCGGTGGAGGAGAAGATTGAAGCGATGCTGCAACGGTGCAACCAGAAAGTATTCCGGATCAATGGCCAAAGTTTCAAGGTCAGTTTTTCGTACGGCATCACCGTCTTTAGACCCGGTTCCGATCTGGAAGCGGTGATCGAAACGGCAGACCGTAAGATGTACCAGCAGAAACGATATCGGAAAATGGCGTCCTGATGACGGCAATGCTCAATTCCCTCACCCTCCCTTCCGATCTCTTCCGTTCCAGGGAACGGATCCGGAAAATCGAGCCGCTCGTCTATGCGATCGAGATTCGCGATGCCTATACACAGGGGCATTCCCAGCGTGTCGCCAACTATGCGGTTTTTCTCTCCCAATGGATGGGGATGGAAGAGAGCTTTTCCGAAAAAATATTCACCGCGGGGATGTTGCACGACCTGGGCAAAATCGGAATTCCCGATGAAATTCTCCTCAAACCGGGTCGGCTCAATCAAAAAGAGTACGATCTTATCAAACTCCACAGCTCCCTTTCTGAAAAGATCATCGGGAAACTCGAACAGTTTGGCGATCTGATGCCCGCAGTACGTCATCACCATGAGAATTACGACGGCAGCGGCTATCCCGATGCCCTCGCAGGAGAGTCAATCCCGCTGATGGCACGGATCATCAGCATCGTCGATGTTTTCGACGCCCTCACGACGCGCCGTATCTACCGTGACTCGATGACGCTCGACAAAGCCCTGGAGATCATGCACGAAGAACAGCAAAAGGGGAAATTCGACCCCGCGCTCTTTTCGCTTTTCGTGGATCATATCCCGAAAATCGGGGTATTGGACGCAGCCCATTTGTCCGCCCCCTCCTACCCGGAGCTCGAAGAGCGGAGGAATTCGTTTCATTTCAAAAATCCCAGCAGCGATCTGCTGAACCGCGATGCCCTTCTTGCCTTTTTGCGCAAAGGTTCAAGCCATGGCGAAAGCGCTTTTCTCGCCGAAATCAATATCCGCCATTTCAGCGAGTACAACCGCCATTACGGTCTGGCCAAAGGGGATGCCCTGCTGGTGCGGGCGGCATCCATCCTGCGCAAACACCTCGACGCCCACAGCGAACTCGAAGAACCTCTCAAACGGAAGACCTATCTGTTCCACGGATATGCCGACCGCTTTTATCTACTGGAATTCGGTTTTCGAAGTGCCTTTTTGGTGCAACGGCTGGAAAAAACGATGACAATGACATCCGCCCAGCTCCCGGTAGACCTCTACTGGAAGCCCCTTTTGAATGCCGAAAAAATTCCTTCCAACATCGAACAAAAACTCGGATACCTTTTATGAACCGGATCGCAGACTGCCCGGTCTCCAACCCCATCGAGCTTCTGTACGCCAAGACCATGCTCAAGAATTGTTTGAAATCCTATCCATCGGCCGATCCCGCATTCTTGGAATTTGCCTTGATGGAGCTGGGGAACAACCTTCTCAAACATGCGGGGAAAGGGAGGCTGTGGCTCATCCTCTCGGGCCAGTCTCTGGGAATCGCCTCGATCGATGACGGCCCGGGCATTATCGATATCCCCAAGGCCATGAGCCAGGGGCATACAACGCTCGAGCATTCGCTGGGGATAGGATTGTACAGTCTCTCGGCCCATGCCGGCTATCGTATGGGAATCCTGTCGTTCAGCCCCCGTCAAGGTACTCGCTTCACAGGGACGATTCTTACCCTGGTCGAATCCTCCTCGATCGATCCGGAGCTCACTGCCCTGAGCCTTCCCCTGTACAACGCCCCATTCAACGGTGATTTCATCGTAAGAAGAGGCAAACACCTCTTTATCGCCGACGTTTCAGGACATGGGAAAAAAGCGTTTGAATCGGCGCAGGAAGCGATCTCCTTTTTTATGGACGCACACCTTTCATGCCCCGACGCCCTCCCCTTTTTCAAAGAGCTCCACGACCACATCCAGCGCCTAGGCTCACGCAGCCTAGTCGGATGCATCATCGAACTTGCCCAGAACCGATGGTATGCGTGCGGGGTAGGCAACGTCTTGGCCGTAATGTTTGCCGAGGGGAGGACCCATAGCCGGACTTTTGCCCCCGGTATCGTCGGAGAGGCTATCGAAGAACTTTCCAATTTCAGTTTCGAGCGGACAGGGACGAACCGTCTGGCCGTTTTTACCGACGGAATCGATCCCCGCTCGGCGACGGAAGTTCTGGCAAACAGTACCGGCATCCCGGCGGAAACCATCGTCGTCGCCTTGACCCATTTCGCCGGGACCAGCGACGATCAGACTGCTCTTATCTTATCGTAAAAGGAAACACCATGACCCCCGAACTCCGAAACCAGCTTCTGACCATTATCCGTTCCAATACTTCCGAAATGATCATCGAATGGAGCAAATTTTTCGAACCTGAAGAGAAAGAGCTCCAAAGCCGCCACTACGACGATTTTCTCGGATTTTTCGAAGAGTGCATCCTGGAAGGACTCGATCTTCACAGCGACTCGGCACAGACCATGGCACTTTTTTTGAACCGCCTGTGCGAAACCATTGGAGAGGAGTATTTTTTCAATTTTCACAACTCCGTCTACAGCTGCTACCTGAAATTTCCGATTTTTAACGTCCTGGACCGCAACGATGCGTTCCATTACCCTCTGGCCCTCGCTATTACCTCGTTTTTTGAGTCAATGACGTCACGCATCATGATGAGCAATCTCCACAAAAAAAGGGAAATGGTCCTCTCGACGACCAGAGAGCTCGAAGAGCGCGAAGCGCCGCTGAGCGAAATATCCGATGGGGTATTAATGGTGACGATCGTGGGTACCCTCGATTCCAACCGGGTTCTGATGATCATCGACAAAGTGCTCAAGCGGCTGGAAGAAGATGAGATCTCCCACGTCATACTGGAGATCAACGCCATCTTCGATATGAACACCGAAATCGCCAACCAGATCATCAAACTCAGCAATGCGATCCACTTTATGGGTTCGATGGCGTACATCAGCGGCGTCAATGCCAATATCGCCAAAAGCCTCACCCATCTGGGAATCTCGCTTGGGGACGTCAAAACGTTCAGCACCACTAAGGCGGCGATGAAACACATCAGCGCATTTGATCCCGCTCCTTGAGGGTCAATCACTCACATCCTCGAACCGTTCACGAATCATGAGAAATTGATCAAGATGTTCCATAAACAGATCGATAAGTCGCGGATCGAAATGTCTCCCTTTTTCCTCTTCGAATAGGCTCAAAATACTCTCTATGGGCCATGCTTTTTTGTACACGCGCTCACTCCCCAACGCATCGAAAACGTCGGCTATGGCGCTGATACGGCCGAATATATGGATCTCCTCGCCTCTTAAGCCCCTGGGATAACCGCTTCCGTCCCATTTTTCATGATGTTCGTACGCGACCGTCGCGGCGGCTTTGAGAATCGGTCTGGTGGAGGTATTAAGGATGTTGTAGCCTATCTCGCTGTGCGTCTGCATGATGGTCCATTCCTCGATACTGAGCTTGCCCGGTTTTTTAAGGACATGATCGGGTATGGCCAGTTTGCCGATATCATGCATAGGCGAAGCCTGGTAGAGAATACCGGCCTCTTTTTCGTCCTGCCCTGCAAGTTGTGCCAGCAGTTTTGAATAATGGGCCACTCTTTTGATATGGTTCCCAGTTTCCCGGCTCCGGGTTTCCGCCGCGGCACCTAGGGTATAGATCAGTTCTCCCTGCGTGATCTCGAGTTCCTCATGCAGTTGGATGATTTCAGAGACGTTGTGCCGTATCGTCAGATACTCGACCACCTCTTCTTTCATATTTTTGATAGGAACGATGACCGTATCGAGCCAGACGGTATTTCCCCATTTGTCCAGGTTTTGGATCATCCCCTTCCACGTTTCCCCCTTCATAATCGTTTCCCACAGATTTCTGATGATCACTTTGGGGGTGACGGGGTGCTTCATGAACCGGTGATCCTTGCCCAGAATCTCTGCGGAAGTGTATCCCAACGCCTCAGTGAATTCACGGTTGACATAGGTGATTTTTCCGTCAAGGTCGGCTCTTGTGAGAATCGTACTCTCATCCATCGCCTTGTGGTATTCCCTCGAACGTCTCATAATTTCCTGGAGGTTCTCTTCCTTGACGCTCAGGGTGCTTTCGAGGTGCTGTCTGAGCTCTTCGAGTTCGGTGATGTCTTTGCGGATCGCGATGTACTCGATGATGTTTCCATCTGGATCCATGATCGGTTTGACCGTCGTGTCGACGTAATAGGGGCGCCCGTTTTTGGCCCTATTTTTGATCTTTCCCTGCCAGATCCGTTTTGCTTTGATGGTCCGCCACATCTCTTCAAAGGCGCTTGAGGGCATATCCGGATGACGGATGATCCTGTGGGGTTGTCCGATCAGCTCCTCCGCAAGATACCCGGAGATGTCGCAAAACTGCTGGTTCACATAGGTGATCTTTCCATGCCGGTCCGTTTTCGAAACGATGTTGCTGGCATCGACCGCCTCTTTGTATTCTTCGAGCAAATGGTGGTTTTCAATCCGATCGTACATCTCCGTCTCCGCCGCTCCAAAAAATCAACAATTCAATGCCAGTATAAACATCAAGTGTTGTATGAGCGTTGATGAGTTCACCACTGTGACCGTTACGGTTACGGAGCTTTGCGTCCCGCATTCGCAAATACGGGATTGTCAAACACATATTTAAGGTCTTTGGCAAGATTATATAAACTGTCCTGCCGCCATAGTTTGAAAAAGGCTATTTTTGCGCAGGTGCGTCAAGTAGTACTACTCTATGGTATTGTCATCGAAAATACCCTCGGAGACTACCATCCGCCCCTATCCTTCATCGAGCCTTAAGGAGCTGAATTTATCAGGTTAAAACGTCTGAACGTAGTTCAGGAAAAAGTTCCGACCCTCACGCGCTATCCCCCCCTCGGTGTTGTAATAGTAGCTCGGTAGCCGGACATCGGCATCAAAGAGGTTTTTGACGGTAAATCTCAATTCGCTGGTGTGGGAAAAACGGTAGGTAATCGTTTCGTCGAAAATATGCTGCGGACGTACCGTCGTATCAGTACCATCCTCCGTAATCCATGCCAGCTGCGACTGGGTTGTCCGCGAGAAATAGCGCCATGCAGTTCCAAGCGACAGCGCTTCGCTCGGACGATAGATATACATCGCCTTCAGCATCACTTTCGAAATATCAGGCATTGACTGATCGATTGGCAGAAGGGAATCGTCATCCGGAGGTACTGTATAGCCCGTGTCGATGTAGGAAGCATTGAAATACAGATCGTGAGCCATGGCGTGGTAGTTGTACTCGAACTCGACCCCTTTGCTCGTCCGGTCGTTACAATTTTGGTATCCCGGGATTGTCCAAGAATACTCTTCGAGATCGATGACATTTTTGAGCTTTGAATAAAAGAAGTTGATCGAAAAACGGTTGCTAAGATTCGGCGTATAGATAGCGACCGCTTCGTACGTATCGGTCTCCTCGGGTTGCATCCCTGCATCGCCTGCACGGTAGTTTATATGGCCATTCGCGTACGCTTCAGTGAAGGTGGGAGCCCGGAATGCCGAACCGTAGAGAAGTTTCAAAACAGTGCTGTCGTTCGCGCGGTACACGATGGCGGCGCGCTGGCTCACGCTGGTTCCGATATCCGAGTAATCATCGAGACGTGCCCCCAGAATGAGGTCGACATCGTCATGGAGGGAAATCAGATCCTGCACATAGAAATAGCCGACGGTCCGGCTCTGGTCTGCCTTGATGAAACTGGTCGTCGGATCTGCCCAAAAAGCCGGTTCGTTTTCTTCCCTGTATCGGAATGAATCGTAAGATGGACTGGCGAGAATTACCGCAAGATTTTGAGTGATCGCATTTTCGACACTGTTGAAATACGTATCTTCCGGAAGCCTTATGTGACGAACGCCGCCCCCGCCGACGATCTCGTGTGATCCCATTTCTGGCAAGGTGAAGATAGCTTCGGCTTCGAAATTCTGCTCTTTCATTTTCTCCGTGAAGTAAAACCCTTCCTGCATTTCGATCCCTACCGTCGCAAATCGATTGGCAACACTTGTAATGCCGACAATGTTGGCTCCTTCATCCAGTTCACGCTGCGAAAAACCGATCTTCGTCTCGATTCCGACATCGCTCAGGTTCGTTTTGTACGCCGCCTGTGCCAGGAAGTAGGAGTTGATGTGCTCTTTCGGATTTTCAGGGATCGGGTCGAGACCTTCTTCGAAACTGTAAAAATTACCATAGACATTGCGCTTGTAGCGCGTCAGAAATTCAAAACCGCCGTTCACGGCCTTAAACCCGACCGATGCGTCACGCTTCGCCTCATCCGTCTCTTGGATCTCCTCTTCAACCCGGAGCGATTTGGAATTGCGTGCGATATAGCCATCAGCGAAAATTTTCCATCCGTCGGCAAGAGTGTATACGTTTGCACCGGCGGTGAGATGGCTGTAACTTCCGGTACCGAGGAATACCTGGTTCTCGCCCCCTCCGCTGCCGAGTTTGGTGATGACATTCACGGTGCCGTAAAACGCACCCGAACCCTGCATCGTAGAGTTGGGTCCCCGAAGCACTTCGATTCTCCTGACCAGCTGCATCGGAAAATCCATGTAAAAACTGCTTGATCCCCCCACTTCATTGTTGATGGCGACGCCGTCAATCAGTATCTTGATTTTGTCGGAGAGGTAAGCATTGGGATTTTTAAAACCCCTCACCGTCGGCATGATATACCCCATCGGGCTTAGTTGCATCTGCACCCCCGGAAGCATATCGAGTGCTTCACCCAGAGTCTGTATCCCTGCTTCTCGGAATGTCTGGGAATCGATAACGCTCACCACAGAAGGGAGATAATCAACGTTGAGGGATTTTTTCGTCGCGATGTCGCTGGCATTTTCCAGCAGTGTCTCCAGCTCTCCGAGCGGATTGTTTTCCTGAGCGCCCAGCACCGTAGAAGCTGCCAACAAAACAGCCAATTTCAGATTGTTTTTTTTCATCCTCTACCTTTTGCGAGCAGACAAATATAACAAAGTTTTATCCGTGCTTCGATGCCTCATCGCATATTTTCGTAACTATGCTATACTCTATGGCGTTAAACAATGTTTAAAACTCCGCGCTTTAGCGGAGATTCGGTACTGAAAGTGCAAAGCGAAACCGAAAAGAGTGTATAAGTTTTGAAAAATATTTTTTTCTATTTTACCCTAATGTTTTTCGTTGGGCTCGGCGCCTCTCCTTTGCATGCCGTTTCGTACGATGATGACGTTTTGGAGATATTTTCCAAAATCGTTCCCCGTCTGGTTTTAATGAGCAGTGCCAAAAACACTCTTAAAGACAAGATTGAGCTCTGCGTCGTGTATGAACCGGTGGATGAAAGGAAGGCTGCTTTTTTGGGAGAGAAAATCTCGGCGAGTTACCCTGCGGGAATCAAGGATTACAAAATCCGTCTTGTTCCGACAGCGTACGGTTCGTTCGACGCCTGCCGGAACAGCCAGCTCATGTTTTTGTTCAATACGAATGAATCCCATCTCCAAAAAGCCCTTAGTTTCGCCGAAACCAACGCGATCATGACAATCTCATACGATCCGAAATACCTTGAAAAAGGGGTTGGACTGTCACTGTTCCTGGGGAGGAAGGTGACACCATATATCAATGTCATGGCTTTCAAAAAAAGCGGGATCGCACTCGAAAACACTCTTCTGCAGATCTCCAAAATCTATTCCGGCGAGGATGACCGATGAAACGGACCATCAGCATAGAGATCAAAATGATCGTCGCGTCAGTATTCTTTACCCTTCTCATCGTGACGCTTGAGCGGTACCAATTCTCCGAAAACATCGTTGAGCAGTTCGTCGAATCGAAGCAGTCCAAAAACCGTCTTCTCATCGATACGATTGCCCCGATTATCAGTTTGAACCTCTCCCTGGGGCTGGATGAAGCCAACCAGGACTATCTCGATCAGATTATCAATCAAAACCGCGACGTCAGCCGTTTCGAACTCATCGATCCAAACGGGAAACCTCTCTACCGGTATGTTGGAAAAAACTTGCCTACCTCCTCGTCGGATGAGGAGAACATCCATTTTTGCACCAAGCCGATCCTTGATCCCATTTCGGGCGAAAAGCTCGCAGTCCTCAACCTGGAACTCGATGACCGCGAATATCGTAGAGTTCTTGAAAAAAACCGTGAAACAACTCTCAAAATTTTCGGGGTCACGCTTCTGGTCCTCATTGTGTTCATCACCCTGATACGGCAGGTTTTCCGCTCTCTCAAACAGCTCAGCGAAAACGTTTCCCGATACAATCCTTACGAGAACAATTTCGTCCTCGACATGACCAAACGAGACGACGAAGTGGGGGTTATCCATAACGCCATTGTTTCGATGGTCAAAAGAATCGCTGCGCACTCAAAACAGCTCGATGAGATGAACCACTCACTCGAAGAGAAAATCTTGGAGCGGACCCGTGAACTCGAAAATGCCAACCATCAGCTGCAGGCGCTCTCGATTACCGATCCGCTGACTCAGCTCTACAACCGTAGACATTTTCAGAATCATATAGACGAATTGTGGGAACTTGCCCGACGCAATGGGACCGAAATCTCCCTCGTCATGTGTGATATCGACCATTTCAAAGAGTTCAATGACCGCTACGGCCATATCGGAGGAGACATCGTTCTCAAAGAAACGGCTCAGATCCTCAAAAACTCGCTGAAACGTGCAAGTGATTTTGCAGCCCGCTACGGAGGTGAAGAGTTCGTCATCGTTTTGTACGACACGACGATAGAAGAAGCTGGGAGTCTCTGTCATGCGATCGGGCGAAACCTCGCCGAACGGGGAAGTTTTGAACACGAAGGGAAGGTTATGCCGCCCATCACCCTCAGTTTCGGAATCGCTTCCATGGTTCCCGATGAATCAACCCGATACGAACAGCTGGTGAAATCCGCCGACGAACTGCTCTATCAGGCCAAATTAAACGGCCGCAACCGCGTCGTTTCAGGATGTGCGCTCTCCACCCGAACACTCCCTAAAGTATAGTTTCAAACTTTAACGGCAAAACTTTGACATAAATCAGAATAAGCTCATTCCGCTTTGTCCCATGGAGAAGGTTTGCCGACATTCGCAAATACGGGATTTCGAAACGCATACTTGAGGTCTTCGGCGAGATTGACAAGGCCTTCGTAACCGCCGTAACTCGTCTTTTTCTCCTGATTGACGTCGATGAACGATATCTTTTTCTTGATCGCCGTGTAGAGGCTGCGCCCTCCGGCG
>JAFGUJ010000091.1 GCA_016938595.1 Campylobacterales bacterium
GTCGATCTGGGTGTTGAGGGAGGAAATGTCACAGGGGGTCGGACGGGCGATCATGATCGACTCGAACGCCGTTTTCTGTTCGCTCTCGTCGATCAGGAGCTCTTCATAGAGTTTTTCCCCCGGCCGCAGCCCCGTGTAGACGATTTTGACGGGGCGGGTGGCATAAAGGCGGATCATCGTTTCGGCGAGAGTCTGGATCCTCACCGGTTCTCCCATGTCGAGAATGAACAGTTCCCCGCCGCGGGCGATTGCGGCAGCCTGGAGCACCAGCTGGCACGCCTCGGAAATCAACATGAAGTATCGTGTGATCTCAGGGTGGGTGATTGTGACCGGCCCTCCCGTTTCGATCTGGGATTTGAACTTGGGGATGACGCTGCCGCTGGAGCCCAGGACATTGCCGAAGCGGACCGAGACGATTTCGCTGTTACGCGGATCGACGTTCTGGGCGTAAAGCTCGACGATCCGTTTGGTTGCTCCCATGACGTTGGTGGGGCGGACCGCCTTGTCGGTCGAGATGATGACGATCTTGCTAACGCTGTTGGCGATCGCGCTGTCGATGACGTTGCGGCTTCCGATGACATTATTGACGACCGCGGCGTGGGGATTGGCCTCGCACAGCGGAACGTGTTTGTAGGCCGCGGCGTGGATCAGGATGTCCGGACTGGCGGCGGAGAGGATGTCGTCGAGTGCGGCGCGATCGGTGACGCTGCACAGGTGGAGCGCCGCTCCGGGAAGCCGTTCGCCGATCTGGTAGAGGTTGTACTCGCTGTTGTCGATCAGTATGAGTTCTGAGGCACCGAAACGGCGGCACTGGAGGGCAATCTCGCTTCCGATGCTCCCCCCCGCTCCGGTGATCAAAACCTTTTTGCCACGGATGAAGCTTTCGATGGTTTGGGTGTCGAGGTCCTTGGGATGGCGGGCAAGGAGCTCTTCGATCGAGAGGGGGGTGATCGTTTCGGCACCGTCTGAGAGGAGGGCGGAGCGTTTGATATCGCTGATCCCCTCCTCACTGAGGAGGCGGTAGCATTCGCGCAGCTGTTCAACGGGGAGGGAGCCGTCGATGATCGCGGCGGTGATTTTTTGACTCGCGACGGCATCCCGGAGGTGTTCTGAGCCGATAATCCGCAGGTTGTGGACCGTAGAGCCGATCATGTTGCGGTTTTTCGCCTGGACGGCGACGATCCCTACGGGGTAGTAGGGGCTGGAACCTTCCAGAGCGCTTTTGATCAGGGTATGGGTGCTCTGGGAGATACCGACGATGAGGGTCGCTTTGAAGTCGGCGTGGGGCGAACCGAAATCGAGGACGAGCCGTTTAAGCAGCCGCAGCCCCCCCAGGAAAATCATCGAGAGGATGAGATCGATGATGACGACGCTGCGGGGAAACGGGGTAAAGAGACCGGGCTCGGCGGCATGGATGAGGGCGAAGAGAAGATAGGTCCCCATGAGGGCAAAAAAGAGTTTTTTCGCTTCCGCAAGACTGTAAAAGCGCCAGATGACGTTGTAGTTTTTAAAGAAATAGATAAAAAGGAGTTTGAGGGCGATCAGGGTGAGTGCGATGGAGGCAAAGGGTTCCAGAAACTCCGGCGGGATGTCGAAGTTGAACCGGAGCAGATAGGCGCCATAAAGGGTGATGAGGGAGAGGATAATGTCTCCGGAGAGAAAAAAGGCGACCCGTTTTCCGCTCGTCGGCCGTAAAAATGTTGTCACGCCAGGGCCTTTTTGACGATTCCGGCTACCCGCATCACATCCTCATGTTTCATCTGTGTTCCGCTGGGGAGACAGATCCCCCGCGCAAACAGTTGCGCTGACGTACCGTTCTCCACCCGCAGGGCATCCCTGAATAGCGGCTGCAGATGCATCGGTTTCCACAGGGGGCGGCTTTCGATGTTGTATTCTTCGAGCGCCAGACGGACTTTCTCGGGATCGGCATACCCAAATGTCAGGGTCGTCAGCCAGCGGTTCCCGCGACTTCCCGGGAGCTCGGGCATAAAAGAAATTTCGCCGATCCCTTCCAGCGCTTCACGGTACCACTGAAAAATCTGCCGTCGTGCCGCAATCCGCTCCTCCAGTACTTCCATCTGGGCGACGCCGATAGCGGCGAGGATGTTGCTCATGCGATAGTTGTAGCCGTAGTCGGTGTGCTCGTAGTGCGGGGCGTCGTCGCGCGCCTGGGTCGCGAAGAACCGGGCTTTTTCAATAAGCTCCTTGTGCGGCGAGACGAGCATCCCCCCTCCCGAAGTCGTGAGGATTTTGTTGCCGTTGAAACTGTAGACCCCGAAAATCCCCATGGTGCCGCTTTGTCTGCCGCCGCAGAGGGCTCCCAGGCTCTCGGCCGCGTCCTCGATCAGATAAATACCGTGCTCGTCGCAGATCCGGGCGATCCGTTGCAGATCTGCGCACTGTCCGTAGAGATGGGTCAGGATGAGGGCTTTGGGTTTTTTTGGGGATGCGGCGATCGCCTGTTCCAGGAGATCCGGATCGAGGTTCCAGCTGTGTAAATCGCTGTCGATGAAAAACGGTGTCGCGTTCTGGTAGAGGATCGGAGCGACCGAACCGATGAACGTGAACGACGAGGCCAAAACGACATCCCCCTCTCCGATCCCCAGCACCCGCAACGCCAGATGGATCGCTGCGGTTGCGCTGGAGAGGGCGAGGGCGTTAGGGGCGGCGGTACAGTCGCGGATACTCTGCTCGAACTTCTCCACCATCGGCCCCAGCGGAGCGACGTAGTTGCTCTCGAATGCCTGAGCGATATATTCCTGCTCACGGCCGGACATGTGGGGAGGGGAGAGGAAAAGGCGCGGCGTCATCGTTACACCTTGAGGCGGTAGATTTTGGACATCGGATCGAGGAGGACCGGCTCGAACAAGGCGGGGTCAAAGCGTTCGAAGACGAACATCTGGATATAGGCCGAGTTGAGATAAAAATCATCCACAACAAGGAGTCGGCCGTAACTTCCCAGAATGATGACATTCAGCCCTTCCGAGGCAAACTGCTGCTCGTTGATCTGAAGTTTTTGGGCTTGATCGTAGCCGACCTGGTAGAAGTGCTTGATCGGTACTTCCTGATTTCCGAGTTTTAGGATGCTTTTTTCCTTGAGGATCGAGAGGCCGTTGCCGAGTTCGACGGTTTTGCCTGTATCCTGAATGGCCCCTGTTATATAGAAGAACGGCTGCTGCAGTTTGTTATCCGGGTTTTTCAGATCGAGATAGCTAAACAGGGTGACGGTCGGGATGATCTCCATCATCCGGAAAGGTAGGTAGAGGTAGACGTCACGGGTCGCTTTCGGGAGTGACTCAGGATCAAGTTGGAGGGCCGTCATCAGATCGTCCATGGTGTCTGCCTGGTAGGCTTTGAGCATTTCGGCAATGACGGCACTATTGTTCGTTTCATACCCTTTTTCGGTGTATTCTACGGCCAGCCGTGCCATGAAAGCGGCATTTTGCTGTGGCTGTGTCAGGACGTAGCTGGCGGGATAGTTGACGTCTCCGCTGTGTTTTCCGCCGTCGACGAGGGTTTTAACGTCGCTGTAGTACCGGATCGGATAGCCATAATCCCACCAGCTGATGACGTAGTCCTCTTCATTGGAGAGTTCCCCAAGTTTTGCGAGGCTCGTAACTTCCTGCGCGGTGAATACGGTCGGGGTCATGTATTCCCGGATGTGGAGATAGTTGGGGTAGAGGGCGCTCCCCGTAAAGACGATCAGAGCGATGGCACGGAGCCATCGCTTGCCGATGGGTTGGGTGATGAGAAACATCAGATAGGAAAATCCGAGCGCCATGGGGGCAACGGCATAGATCGTAAAACGCAGACCGGCCGACATCGCGATAAACCCGAGCCCGACGAGGGGGAGGGTGATTAGGAGAGGGCGGTAGGCGATGAGGGCCAGAATATAGCCGACCGTACTGAGCAGGAAAATGAGGGTATGGCCGCTGATCCGCTCGGCGAATACACTAAAAGGGATGTGCCCCGCTTCCCGGACCGTCTGGGCGACATTGTAAAAATACAGACCTGCCGCATCGCCCGAGACGCTTTCGCGCAGCAGGTATCCTTGGAGTTGTGCCCAAATGGGATCGATTCCCCCCGTTGCGAAGTAGAGGGCGGCAACAGCTCCGAACAGAGGCCAGAACCATTTCTGATCGAGCTGCGGCCGGTAATGAAAAAAGGCGAATACGGCGAGAGCCAGGGCGATTTTTGCCAGTACCGGTAGAGAGAGGATACCGATGACGACGAAGAGGGCGATTTTGTAGAGATGGCGGTTGGTTCGGTCAAACAGCGCGGTGTAGATGAGCAATGTCCCCAATACAGCGGTATTGATGGCATAACTTGAGGGGTACCACCAGTAGTACAGGGCAAACGAGAGGGTAATCGGGATCAAAAAACGGTTGCGCTGATGGAGAATGGCCAGGATGATGAAATAAACGCCAAAGAGGGGGAGGACGATATTGAGCATGTCGGTGTCGTAATACCCGGTCATCGTGCGGTTGTAGTAGCTGTGGGCGACTCCGGCGATCAGGGCCGCGACAAAGCCCATTCTCGCCTGTCCGAACGCGTGTCCTATGAGAATAATGGGGACGACGATCAGGGCGCCGAAAAAGGAGGGCATATAGAGGATCAGGGTTTCAAAGCTGACGGGGAGGATCTGGGAGAGCCATGCTGTGAGAAGGGAAAGAGGTTCGTTTACAGGAGAGAGATCGTTGGGCTGGTGATGCCCTGCCACGATATCCCGTGCCCCTTCGGCGAAGAAGTAGCCGTCATTGGTGTTGATCATTAGCTCGTTGTTCCACTGAAACTGGGGCATACCCTGAAATTCGGCAACCCAGAAGTAGCGCATGGAGAGGGAAAAGAGGTAGGCGACCAGGATAAAAAACAAGAGAAGTTTGATGGTGGAAGAGTCTTCGGAGAGTTTAAGTTTCATGACAATAGGTCCCTTTGGATCGGCGTATAAAAATACCAAAGTCTACCGAAAAAAAACTCTAAACAGGCTTGTGAAGACTTTTTTTAATGAGGGCAGGAACCCCGGCAGCAAGGGAGTGGTCGGCGATATCACGGATGACGGCGCTTCCGGCAGCGATGATGGAGTGATCTCCGATGGTGATGTTTTGTATGATGGATGCACCGATTCCTATATGGGTGCTGTATCCGATTTTTACACCGCCGGCAAGTGCCGCACGGGGAGAAAGATGAACGAAAGCATCGAGGTGACAGTCGTGCTCGACCACGGCACCACTGTTGATAATGCATCCTTTTGCGATCACAGCACCGGCATTGACGATGGCGAGAGGCATGATGACGGTTCCCTCTTCGATGGTAGCGCTTTCAGAGATGACCGCACTGGGATGAATCAGGATGGGAAGGCAATAACCGGCTGCTGAAACCTGCCGGAAAACGCGTTCCCGGGCATCATTGTCTCCGATCCCCAGCGCGATGGAACCTTTCGGGTGAGCCGAACAAAAATCTTCCCATGAGTAGGCATCGGGCGACGGGCGGTCATCGATCCACCCTCCAACTGAATATCCGCAGGATCTGAGTATGTCGGCAATGACTCTCCCGTGCCCGCTGGCGCCATAGATGAAAACGTCAGTTGTTTCCATTGAATTTCTCCATCGTCGCTTCCCCCTCCTGCGCTATCCCCTCTCTTTTGAACACTTTGATAACGGTCAAAAA
>JAFGUJ010000092.1 GCA_016938595.1 Campylobacterales bacterium
GTGCAAGAGCGAATGCGAGAAGTTCTCTACTTCCGAACACCCCCGCTTCGTCCTCGCCTCGGTCGGGCCGGGGACGAAACTCCCCTCTCTGGGGCACATCCATTACGACGAGATGTTTCAGGGGTACTTCGAGTGCTGTCTGGGGCTGATCGACGGCGGGGCCGACATCTTTCTCCTCGAGACGTGCCAGGACCCGCTGCAGATCAAGGCGGCGCTCCACGCGTGCGAAGCGGCCAACCGCGAGCGCGGCACTACCCTCCCCGTCATGGTCTCGGTGACGATCGAGCTTGCCGGGTCGATGCTGATCGGGACCGACGCGGCAACCATCGCGACGATCATGGAACCTTTCGACATCCTCAGCCTCGGATTCAACTGCGGCACGGGACCCGAACAGTACGCCAAACACGTCAGAACCCTCTCGCAGGTGTGGGGAAAACCAATCTCGGTCCACGCCAACGCGGGGCTCCCGCAAAACCGCGGGGGATACTCGTTCTACCCGATGGGGCCGGACGAATTCGCCCAGCTTCAATGCGACTTTTTAAACTATGACGGTGTGAGCTTTCTCGGCGGTTGCTGCGGTACCACCCCCCAGCATATCCGCGCCCTCGTCAACAAAGTTTCCGGGATTTCTCCGAAAAAACCCAGCGGTGCCACTCCCCCCTCTGTCGCATCGCTCTTTAATACCGTCGAGCTGATCCAGCAGCCCGCGCCGCTGCTCATCGGTGAGCGCTCCAACTCCACGGGGTCCAAAGCGTTTCGCGAACTCATCATCGCCAGCGACTATGAGGGGACGCTGAGCGTCGGCCAGGCGCAGGTGCGTGACGGCGCGCACTGTCTGGACGTCAACGTCGAATTCGCCGGGCGGGACGGTGCGGTCGATATGGAGCACGTCATGCGCCTCTACAACCAGAAAATCCCCCTCCCTCTGATGCCCGATGCGACGCGGGTGGGGACGATGGAAGCGGCGCTCAAATGCATCGGCGGAAAACCGATCATCAACTCGGTCAACCTTGAAGACGGCGAAGAGCGGCTCGATGCGATCTGCTCGCTGGCCAAAAAATTCGGAACCGCCCTCGTGTGTCTGGTGATCGATGAAAAGGGGATGGCGAAAACGACGGCAGATAAAATGCGGATTGCCGACCGGATCTACGATCTGTGCGTCAACCGCCACGGGATCGATCCGCGCAACCTGATGTTCGACATGCTCACCTTTACGGTCGGAAGCGGCGATCTGGAGTACCGCGATGCCGCCATCCAGACGCTCGAGGCGATCCGGCAGCTCCACCAAAAATACCCGAATGTCGGCTCGACGCTGGGGCTCTCGAATATCTCGTTCGGTCTTGCCACCAATGCCCGTATCTACCTCAACAGCGTCTTTTTGCACCACTGCATCGAGGCGGGAATGACGTCGGTCATCATCAACGTCAAACATATCGTCCCCCTCTCCAAAATGTCCGAGGAGGACCGCGCCATCTGCGAGGAGCTGCTGTTCCATCCGGATGATCAGTCACTCTTCAAATTTATCGAACACTTCAGCGATAAAACGGTCGACAATTCGAAAAACGACGAAGCGTTCGACGCGCTCAGCGACGAAGAAAAAATCGCCAAGCTCCTGCTGGACGGGGACAAGGAGCGGATGATCCCGTTGGTGGAAAAAGCACGCCATACGATCAACCCCGACACCATTGTCAACGAAATCCTCATCGACGCGATGAAAGTGGTCGGCGAGCTCTTCGGATCGGGGAAAATGCAGCTGCCGTTCGTGCTGCAAAGCGCCGAGACGATGAAGGCGACCGTCGATTACCTCAACCCCTACCTCTCCAAACAGGAAAAAGAGACCGACACCACCCTCGTCATCGGCACGGTCAAAGGGGATGTCCATGACGTGGGGAAAAACCTCGTCGACATCATCCTCTCCAACAACGGATTCAAAGTGATCAACATCGGGATCAAAACCGAGCTCGAAGAGTATCTGGAGGTGATGAACTCTAAAGAGATTCACGCCATCGGGATGTCGGGGCTGCTGGTGAAATCGACACAGGTGATGAAAGACAATCTCGAAATCATGGCATCCAAAGGGATCACCGTCCCCGTATTGCTCGGCGGGGCGGCCCTCACCCGCAGTTTTGTGGACGATTTCTGCCGGCCGATCTACAACGGTCCGATCTTCTACTGCCGCGACGCGTTTGACGGGGTCATCGCGATGAGCCGGATCGAGAAGTATAACGCCGATCCGAGCGTCGGACTCGATACCCGCCTGGGCGGTGATATGGCCGAACGTACCGTTAAAGAAGTGATCGATGTCGTGATCCCGCCGTTTTCTGAACTCAAAATGCCCAGCCGGGAGATCAAAATCCCCACCCCTCCGTTTTGGGGGCGCCGGGTATTGCGACGTGAACAGCTCGATTTTGAAATGGTATGCGAATGGATCAACAAACGGAGTCTTTTCAAA
Organism: Campylobacterales bacterium; assembly: GCA_016938595.1. Classification (GTDB taxonomy): domain Bacteria; phylum Campylobacterota; class Campylobacteria; order Campylobacterales; family Sulfurimonadaceae; genus Sulfuricurvum. Next base: position 2,453 of record JAFGUJ010000092.1, read on the forward strand.
CTCCACTGGGGGTACAAACGTGCGGGAATGAGCGTGGAAGAGTATAAAAAACTTATGGAGACCAAAGTCTACCCCGCGTATGAACGGATCAAAAGCGAGATCATCAAGCGGGATCTTTTTGATCCGACGATCATTTACGGCTACTACCCCGTCCGAAGCAGCGACCGAGAACTCCTCGTTTTCGATGAGAGCTGCGGGTGGAATGTCGATGAAAACGCCAACCGCCAACCGCTGGACGACGTGATCGGAAATGCCCAATACGTTTTTGAGTTTCCGCGCCAGCGCAAAGCGCCCCACCGTGCCTTGAGCGATTTCTTCACCCATTCGCGCGATGACGTGTTGCCGCTTACCTGCGTGAGCGTCGGGGACAAATTCAGCGAGTACGAAAAAGAGCTGTATGCCAATAACGAATATCTCGAATACAATCTCGTTCACGGATTCGGGGTGGAACTGGCCGAAGCATTAGCCGAAGTGGCACACAAACAGATTCGCCTTGATCTGGGAATTGCCAGCGAGGACGAGGGATTCAGTCTGCGCGATGTACGCCTCAACCGTTACGCGGGCGCACGGTACAGCTTCGGTTACCCCGCGTGCCCCGATCTGGAGCAGAGCCGGATCATCTTCGATCTCCTCCGCCCCGAAGAGTTCGGCATAACCCTCTCGGAGACGTACCAGATCCACCCGGAGCAGAGCACGACGGCGCTCGTCGTTCACCACAAAGAGGCGACGTACTATAATATTTAAACATGTCCGCAAACAGGCTTATTTCCGGTCATCCTCGGGCTTGACCCAGGGATCCATCCCCTTAAAAAGCAAAGCTGGAACCCCGCCTTCGCGGGAATGACGGACAGCTACTTTTTCCATACCTTCTCTATCCATTCCCCCATCTTCGCTTCGTACCCGATGTTTTTAAACTCGACGAATGTGAGGGGTTTGGAGAGGTAGTTCTGGTTGACCCACCCTCCGAAATCGTGGGGGTAGAGATACCCTTTGTGCTGCTGCCGAAGGTGCTCGGGAATTTCCAGGATCACGCCGTTGCGGACGGCCTGCTGTGCGGCGTTGATTGCGTTGTAGGCCGAATTGGATTTGGGGGAGGCGCACAGGTAGATGACCGCCTGGGAGAGGATGATTCGCGCTTCGGGATAACCGATCTGTTTCACGCTCGTCATCGCCGAGGTGCAGAGCGTCAATGCCTGCGGGTTGGCGTTCCCCACGTCCTCGCTGGCGAGGATCACGAGGCGGCGGGCGATGAATTCGGGGGGTTCTCCCCCCTCGATCAGACGGGCGAGGTAATAGACGGCCGCGTCGGGGTCTGAGCCGCGGATGCTTTTGATGAGGGCCGAAGCGAGGTCGTAGTGGACTCCCGCCTCGGAACTCCCCCGTGCCTGCGCGGCGGGGCGGAGCGAGCGGAGCAGCGGCGCGGTGATCGGCTTTTTAAGGGCGGCGGCCACCTCGAGGAGTTTGAGCATCGCGCGCGCGTCGCCGCCCGAGCTTCGGATCAGGTATTCGCGAGCCTCCTCGTCGGTCTCGACCCCCGTCCGTACTAACAGATCCGCTAACGCTTTCGTTGTGATCTCGCGGAGTTCAAACAACAAAGAGCGCGACCGCATCGCGGCGGTGAGGCTGAAATAGGGGTTTTCGGTCGATGCCCCGATGACTAACGCGCTGTTTTTTTCCATAACCGGCAGCAGCACCTCCTGCTGGTTTTTGGCCAGGCGGTGTACTTCGTCGATAAAGATCAGCGGACGGGTCAGCGATCCCTCGTACTGGTCGAAGATTTTACGCAGCTGTTCGATTTTGAGCGACGTGGCGTTGAATTCGTAAAACGGGAGGTCCATAACGGTCGCGATGATTCGGGCCAGCGAGGTCTTGCCGCAGCCAGGAGGGCCGTAGAAAAAGGAGTGGGTAAGGCTCCCCCCCTCACAGAGGATGCGCAGCGGCGCTTCGGCCGAACAGAGGTGATCCTGCCCCACCACGTCGTCAAACGTTTTGGGGCGGAGCAGATACGTAAAGTCCATTGTTTAGACACAAAACGGGAACAAAGTCCCCGCTTTGACGCTGAGCGCTGAGCTACTGAAGCTTCGCCCGGTCAGGCGAGAGATTTTCATCCTGCTATTACCTTGATCACGACTTCGCGGGCCTGGCGGGGGCCGTCGAATTCCCCGAAAAACACCCCCTGCCATTTTCCGAACATCGGGCGCCCTTCGTGGACGGGGATCGAGACCGAAGCCCCCATCCGTGCCGATTTGAGGTGCGCGGCGGCATTGTCGCCGATATGGGTGTATTTTTCGTCCGCCGGGACGATCTTTGTCAGCGCCGTGAGCATATCGCGGCGGAGGTTCGGATCGGCATTCTCAAACAAAAAGACGCTTCCCGTCGTATGCGGGGTGAAAACAACACAGATCCCCTCTTTGATCCCCGAGGTGATGACCGCTTCGCGCACCTCGTTGCTGATGTCCATCAGCTGCGTTTTATGGCTGGTCGGAAATGTCAGTGTTTTCATTTTTTACGTTCCTTTTGTGCAAATTTTTTTTCGGGTTTGTATTTGTTCGTACTGAACGAATCGGTTGCCGGCTTGGGTTTGGACTTTGCCTTCTCTTTGGAGGATGTCTTTTTCTCCTGTTTGCGTTCGGGTTTACGCTCCGGCATCTCTTCGGCTCTGAGGAGTTTTTTCTCCGTTTTCTGTTTCGTTTTCTCCGCTTTTTCCACAGCGTCCAGAAAATCCCTCAGCGACGCGTATTCGTTCCGTTCCAGAAAGCGCACTTTTCCGGTCGGGAGATTATTCAAATCGATCCCCCCGAAACTGAGCCGTTTGAGATCGACGACTTCGGCCCCGAAATGGGCGAAAAAGCGGCGGAGTTCCCGGTTCTGCCCCTCTCCGATCGCTACCTTGAGAACCGAAAAGTCCCCCTGGTTTTTCTGCACCTGATAGGCGTAAAAAGGGGCGAAACTCATCGACCCGATCTCGGAGTGCTCGTGTGCCCCGGCGCTGGCGTCTTCGAGTTCGAGCCCTTCTCCCATCGCGACCTTCATCGCGTCCGTCACGGGCCCTTTGATCTTGATCTTGTAGACCCGCTCCATCTTCGACGTCATCAGCGCCGTCGCGACGCGCGACGCGTCGGTCAGCAGCAGCAGCCCCTCACTGGCGTAGTCCAGCCGCCCGACGGGGATGAAATGACGATACTGTTTGGCCAGGGAATCGTAGATCGTTTTGCGTCCCTGCGGGTCTTTTTTCGTCACCAGCTCGCCGCGGGGCTTGTTGTAGACGATAACGGTGAACTGATCCTGGGGGACGATCTTCTTGCCGCTGATCGTGACGTTGGCATGACGCTCGTCCACCTGTGTCGCGGGATTGGTTTCGACCTCGCCGTCGATCCGGACATACCCGTCCTGGATCGCCTGATCGGCCTCGCGGCGCGAATAGGTCGAATAGTGGGCAATAAATTTGTTCAGTCGCATCATGAGATACCTGCTTCCACAAGAGTATGAAGGTGCAGCGCACCCTGTATGACGCCGGTCTTGTCGGTGACGACCAGCAACTGGATTTTCTTGGACTCGATGAGGACCAGCGCATCGCTGGCCAGCATCGTCGCATCATCGATCACGAGGGGATTTTTGGTCGCATA
>JAFGUJ010000093.1 GCA_016938595.1 Campylobacterales bacterium
GAGCGTTCCGACGCGCAGGCGATCAGTACGTTCGGCAAAAACCTCTCGCAGCTCCTCATCACCCCTCCGGTGGCCAAACACGCGATCCTTGGGGTCGATCCTGCCTACCGGACGGGTTGCAAGCTCGCCGTCGTGGACGCAAACGGCACCTATCTGACCCACGCGGTGATCTATCCGACCCCGCCGCAGTCCGATTACGAGAAGTCGGCCAAAACGGTGAAGGATTTCGTGCAGAAATACGGGATCGACGCCGTTGCGATCGGCAACGGGACGGGATCGCGGGAGACGCAGGAGTTTTTCGCACGATTGAACCGCGAAGAGAACCTGAACCTCGCCTACACGGTCGTGAGCGAAGCGGGGGCGTCGGTCTATTCGGCCTCGAAAATAGCGCAGGAGGAGTACCCCGACCTCGACGTCACGATCCGCGGCGCGATCTCGATCGCCCAGCGGCTGCGCGACCCGATGGCGGCTCTGGTGAAGATCGACCCCAAATCACTGGGGATCGGGCAGTACCAGCACGACGTCGACCAGAAGCTCCTCGAGAAGAAACTGGGCGACGTGACCGAAGATCTGGTCAACCGCGTCGGGGTCGATCCCAACAGCGCATCGGTGTCGCTTCTCTCGTACGTCGCGGGGGTGGGGAACAAGGTCGCCCGTTCTATCGTCGAATACCGTGAAAAGAGCGGAGCGTTTACGAGCAAACAGGAGATGCTGAAGGTCAAAGGGCTGGGGGCCAAGGCGTATGAGCAGTGCGCGGGGTTTTTCCGTATACGGGGAGGCAAAAGTGTCCTTGATGCCACGGGAATCCACCCCGAGAGCTACGGCGCGGCGTCTGCGCTGATGGAGCGCTATGACGTTAAGGCCATCACGAAAGAGCAGCTCCCATCAATCGCGCGGGAGCTGGGGATCGGGGAAGCTACCCTCGCCGATATCGTGGCCGAGCTGCGAAAACCGGGGTTCGACCCCCGCGAATCGCTCCCTCCCATCGCGTTTCGCTCCGATCTGACCGATATCAAAGAGCTGAGGCCCGGTTCGATCGTCTCCGGCGTCGTCCGCAATATCGCCGATTTCGGGGCGTTCGTCGACATCGGGCTGAAAAACGACGGCCTCATCCATATCTCCCAGATGTCGGAAAAACGGATCGCCCACCCCCTCGAGGTGCTGAGCGTCAATCAGCAGCTGGGGCGCATCCGCGTCGTCGAGGTGGATATCGAGAAGCAGAAAGTGGCTTTGAGCCTGCGGGAAGAGTGAGTGTTCAGCCTTTTTTTGATCAGAATTTCGTCGATTTTTCTTTGCTCAGAGATGCCAGCGTCGTTGAACTCAACATGGTCTCGATCAGCTCTTTTGGTTTACTCCACTGTCCGTGAAGGGCGCAGGGATTGGAGGCGTCGCACGCATCAAACCCCAGGATACAGCGGTTAGAATCCAACGGTTCCCCGATTGCTTCGAGGATATCGCACAACCGTATATCGTCGGCACTTTTGGCCAGCCTGACCCCTCCATCTCTCCCTCGTGAAGCGCTGATAAGTCCTTCTTTGACCAGTCGGGTTACCAGATGAGTCAGGTATTTGTATGGGAGGTGTAATTCCCGGTGCAGAACATTGACTGAATGGGATGTTTCATCAAACCGGTGGAGGTAGCTTAAAACACGAATAGCGTATTCCGTCGTTTTTGAAAAATGCATCGACTACCCCTTTCTACGTTGCTGTCATTGTAATGCAAATCTGCTTAGCCTAAGTACGTTCCCACCGCAAAATATGTAAAAAATACTAACGACAATAAAAGGGATCATCTAATGGAATAATAATATACTATGATAAGGTAGTAATTATACAATACCGGCAAAATTTCATTTAGGAGCCTTCCATGAGCCTATCACACGAAACCATCCAGTCGATCAAAGAAACGATACCTCTGATTAATCAAGAAGCCGAGAACGTAACGACACGGATGTATGACATCATCTTTTCCAAATATCCGGAAACCAAACCCCTTTTTGCCGATGCGACTTCCGATCAGCACAAAAAACTTGCCGGCGCGATCGCAGCTTTCGCCGGAAATGTCGATAATCTCCCGGCATTGTCCAACGCCGTGGAAAAGATGGCGTCCGCGCATGTCGCGACTAATGTACAGCCCCAACATTATCCGATGGTAGCCGATGCGCTGATTACGGCAATGGGCGATGTTTTGGGTGATACCTTCACGCAGGAACGTAAAAATGCTTGGGTAGAAGGGTATACGTTTCTGGCCGGCGTATTGATGCAGCGCGAGCAGCAACTCTATGCGCAAAACGGCTAATAGTTCGTCCCATCGGCTTGAAAGCCTGATTGCCGGTATCGGGGCGTTCATCGGCCTCTCTTTGATCGGGCTGATCGCTGAACGGGCGGAAAGCATGATGATTATCGCCCCGTTCGGGGCAACGGCGGTGCTACTTTTCAGCGCACCCAATAGCCCCTTTTCCAGACCTTTGAACATTCTGGGCGGGTATTTTATTTCGACCCTTCTGGGCGCGACAGTGCTGGCGTATACCCAAGGTGGATGGCTGAGTATCGGCCTCGGGCTTGGTTTGACGATAGCGCTGATGCAGTGGGGAAGGGTGATCCACCCTCCTGCCGGAGCCAATTATCTGATTGTGACGCAGGGACATTTGACCTTCGCTCTGGGATGGCCTTTGTTTATCGGATTGATCACATTGATTATAGTGGGGATGGGGCTTTCAAAAATCAGGGAGAAAATAGCGGTATAACAACGGTGCAGAGCACTGCGCTCAGGGATGAACGCAATGTCCCGGCTCATTTGAACAGGGTTCTTCTCCGCGATCCTCTTTTATTTTAACGGACCGAATGGGCGAAATCGTTTTCGACCGCTTTGGGGTCGGCGGCCAGGGCATTTTTGATCATGTTCGAAAAAGCGTCCGGATAGATTTCGTAGGTTTTGCTCCGGTATCCCTCGAAGATGGCCGCGGCGATATCGGCCGGGTCGGCTTTTTCCATCTCCTGTCCTTCGCTCATCCCGGTGTCGATCGGACCGGGGAGCACTTCGTACACGTCGATGCCGTGTGAAGCGAGCTCGGCACGCATCGCTTGCGTCAGGGAGTGCAGCGCACTTTTGGACGCGCAGTAGAGCCCCATGACGGGGAGGTTCACCAACGCCAGGATCGACGTGACGGTAATGATGGCCCCCTCCGGAGCGATGCGGTGGCGCAGTTCGCGGCAGACGTTGAGGGTCCCCTCTACATTGACGGTGAAGTCGTCGTTACACTCATCGAACACCCTTTTGCCGCTGTTGACCCCCGCATTGTTGATCAGGATGTCGATCGGGCCGATATCGGCAGCCAGCGCTTTTACCTGCTGTTTGTCGGTGATGTCCAATTCGCACAGTACGACCGATGGATGGGCCTCTTGCAGCGAAGAAAGTTTGCTCACATTACGTGCGCAGCAATAGACTTTCGCGGCGTTTTGGGATAGGGCATGTTGTGTCAGAGCGTGCCCAAGCCCTCCGTTGGCACCGGTGATCAGAATGGTTTTGTTTGAGAGACTCATACTTTTTCCTCTTGTTCCAGATTTTTGTGTATTTTTTTCAGCAGCACCAGAAGCATCTCGGCTTCTTCAGGGGTGAATCCCTGTGTCAGGTGCTGATTGAACGCCCTTGATATGGGGACGATGGTCCGGGCGAGCTCGATCCCCTTTTGGGTCGGATAGAGATTGACGGACCGTCGATCGGCCTCGCAGGGGATTTTTATGATGAACCCTTTGTTCTCGAGCCGCTCGATGCTGCGGGTTATGTTGGCCTGATCCTTGTAGGTCGAATCGGAGAGCTCTTTTTGGGTCAGGCCGCTTTTTTCGACCACCCGATAGAGGAGCGACCACTGTTCGGGGGAGATGTCGAAGGGCTTGATCCGCTGGTTGAAATGGGCTTTCGAGAGTAGCGAGGTCTTGTTCAGGACAAAACCCAGCGAACGATCCATGTCAAAGTTCATGCGTACTCCTTTCCGATATTATAATAGATCCCATAATACTTGTCAAGACAAGTATTATGGGGCGATGAAAAATATTTGGGTATAATGGTTTTGATGTTATATTATATTTAAATAAGTTTATAAGGATTGCAGATGTATTCGGATGCGCTGAAAGTTTGTGTATTATTGCTGGGATCGGCAATGGTGGCCGGGTGTTCCGTCCACTATGCGGAGGCGGAACCGGCAGAGGTCTCCCGACCGGAGACAAAGCCAGTGGTCCATGCAATGGCGGCAGAAGCGGAAAGTACACGCACGAAAATCGAAAAACAGCCGTCTCCGAAACCTGCGGTCAAAAAAGTCCCTCCCAAAACGACGGCCGTTGCCGCCAATGACATATCCGATGCCAAAGCAGCGGACATCGATCTGCTCCAAAAAAAGATCAAAGAACACAAAACACGCGAAGCGCGGGAGATTCTGAATAAACATCCGCAGGCGCTGGGGATGGTCGAAGAGAGCGATGAAAAACTGCTCTATTTCGGCCCTGCGGGGTGGCGGGTCATCGATATCGTCGAGGGATTACGAAACGGCCGCCTGCGTGAAAAGAGTGTCGTGACCCATATCAAAAAAGCCAAATCACCGTATAAAAAGTTCACCTATGAAGAGATACAGGTGCTGTTAAAACATAAACTTCCCTACCGCGTTATCAACACGATGATCGTAGTGACGAGGTAGGAGGCGGAGATACGGTCTGGATCAGTGCTCGTGCTGATGTTCGAGGATCTCCCGTACCGTCTCCTCGCTCGCTTCGATGATCTCGGCGACGGAGCCTTCGAATACGAGGTCTTTCCCCGCCAGAGGATGGTTGGCGTCGAGCGTGGCGCGTCCGTTTGAAACGTCGGTGACGGTGTAGACGATCACGTCGTCGGGGGATTCCTCGAGGTAGCCGTCGATTTCCATGCCCACTTCCAGATCTTCGGGGAGTTCGTCCAGCGATTCGGAGACGATGAGTGTCTCGTCGAATTCACCGAATGCCTGCGCCGCCGGGATCTCCACGCGGAAAATATCTCCGATTTTTTTCCCCTCCAGCGCCTCTTCGAGGGGGGCGAAAACCTGGCCGTAGCCGCCGTGGAGATAGATGAGTTCCTGGCTCTCTTCGAGGAGGTTGCCGGAAGTGTCGCTGAGGCGGCAGTCGAGGGTGACGATGGTGTTTTTTGTGATGGTCATTTGGGGTCCTTGATGGGAATGAGGATGGGGTTGAATGCTTTGGTCGAAATGATAGCATGCCCGCCGATACGCAGAGCTGAGGCCTCGGCACTACCGGCGACGGTGCGGACGATGGAGGAGCCGACCAGCAGCGTGATGACGAAGGCGGGGAAATCCTCTTCGATCTTGAGTACTTCTCCTACGAGTTGGAGTTTGCCGCTGAGGCTGTTGGGGCTGAAAAACGCCATCGGTTCATCGATGCGGACGATCTGTCCCGCCGCAACCGAGGCGAGGCGGTCGGAGAGTTTGACCGTTTCGGCGATGTCGTGGCTCACCAGCAGGGTCGTGACTCCCAGCCGCTCATGGATGAGGGAGAGTTCATTCTGGAGTTTGGAACGCATGGAGGGATCGAGTGCCGAGAGGGGCTCGTCGAGGAGGAGGATCTTCGGATGGCGCACGAGGGCGCGGGCGAGGGCGACGCGCTGTTTCTGGCCGCCCGAGAGGGTCGAGGGGAGGCGGTCGGCGAGGTTGCCCAGTTCGACCAGATCTATCAGCTCATTGACCCCTTTTTTCTGCTCTGCGGTTTCGGCGGCGAAGAGGAGGTTCTGGCGCACGCTCATTGTCGGAAAGAGGGCGTAGTCCTGGAAGACAAACCCAACACTCCGTTTCTGGGGCGGGAGGTTTATCTTCTTTTTGCTGTCGAACCACACGACGCCGTCCACGGTGATGACCCCGCTTTGTGGGGTTTCGAGGCCGGCGATGCAGCGCATCAGAGTCGTTTTCCCCGCCCCCGAGGGGCCGAAGAGGGTAAGGAACTCTCCGTTATGGATGGAGAGCTCGAAATGGGCCTCCAGCGGCCCTTCGGCGGTAGTGAGATGTTTTTTGATATTGACAGATATCATCTAATTTCCCCCAGGGATTTTTTGTTGAGGGTATAGACCAGCAGCAGTATCGCGAACGTCACGACGAAGAGGGTGAGGGCGTACTGATGGGCCATCGCGTAGTTGAGCGACTCGACTTCGTCATAGATCGCGATCGAGGCGACGCGGGTTTCGTCGGGGATGTTCCCCCCGATCATCAGGATAACCCCGAACTCTCCGACCGTGTGGGCGAATGCCAGGACGACGCCAGAGATGAGACCGTGGCGGATGGAGGGGAGGATGACCCGCACCATCGTCTGGAATTTCGATTTGCCCAGCGTATAGGCGGCCTCGAAAATCGATGGCGGGACCTGCGAGAGGGCCGACTGGATCGGGTGGACCATGAAGGGGAGGCTGAAGAGGACCGAGCCGATGACCAGCCCTTCGAAGCTGAACGCGAGCCGTATCCCGTGGCTGGTCAGGAACTCTCCGATCACCGAGGCGGGGCTGAAGGCGAGAAGGAGATAGAACCCCAGCACGGAGGGGGGAAGGACGAGAGGCATGGAGACGACCGTCTCGATCAGACTTTTGAACCGTGTGCGGCCGTAGGCCAGAAAGGCGGCGAGGGGAATCCCTATCAGCAGGAGGATTGCAGTAGTGATCGCGGCAAGCTCGAAGGTGAGCACCATCGTGGTCAGAAATTCAGATTCCATGGGTCTCTCTTAGCAGCGAAATTTCGGATGGCTGCACCATCCAGACTACGTCGTCCCCTTCATGTATCCCGAGGGCGTTAAACGTTAGCGTCGGCACCAACGCCCTCAGCGTCGTTTCATGGCAGGCGAGGGTGATCTGGGAGAGGACAAGCCCCGGATCGATCGTTTGCACGGTTGCACAGGCACGGTTTGCCGTAGAGTCGGCCGTCTCTTTGGAGAGGATCACTTCGGTCTCTTTGAAGGCCAGCGTGACGTCGGTTCCGATCACGGCATCGGAAGATTCGGCGAGGAGGAGGTGAAACGGGTCATCTCCAACTGAAACAGTGAGGATACTCATGTGCTCGGAGGCGGTGATGGCGGTGATGGTGGCGGGAAGGGTGTTCATAGCGGCTCGATCTTCACTTTGATATCGGCAGGCTGCGCACTGTAGGGGGAGGAGGTGACGATCATGTCGACCCCCGTCGCGGCGTATTCGGCGATGTTTTTGGCACTGATCCCTCCGGTAGCGATCAAAGTAAGGTTGGGATAGTCGGCGCGCAGGATCCGTACGGCGTCGGAAAGTTTGGTGAGGGAGAACTTCTCCAGCTGCAGCACATCGGCCCCCCATGAGGCGAATTTCAGTGCTTCGGCGATGTCTGCTGCCTCGATGACGATCTTTTTCTCGGGATTTGCATTTTTGGCTTTGCGCAGTACTGAGCCGAACGCCTCGCCGGAAGGGAAAAAGACGCGATGGTAATCGAAGATCAGGATCGATTCGGAGAGCCCCAGACGGTGGGCGATCCCTCCCCCCGCTTCGACCGCTTTGATGGCGATCTTTTTCGAAAATGGGATGGTTTTGCGGGTCGTGGCGACGACAATATCGGGATTGACCGTACGGGCGAGGAGTACCGCTTCGCGGGTATAGGTGGAAATCCCGCTTGCGTAATCGAGTAGGTTCTGGACGCTCTTCCAGATCCGGTGGATATTTCCCGCTTCGCCCCGCGCTTCGAGAAAGACACTTTTGGGCGGAACGAGGGTACCCGATTTGACAAACCCGTCGATCTCCAGGCCGTAGAGTCCGCACAGCCGCACCGCCTCTTCGGTGCATGAGACGATGAGGGGGCGTTCGCGGGTGGCGAAGGTGATACGTGCGCGCTGGTCGGCGATCCCCAGCGAAGCGGTCGTCAGGTCGCCGTAGGGGACGTCTTCGGCAAGGAGATTTTCAAGTTCTTGGTCGTTGAGGATGATCATTTGGATGTCTCCCAGGAGATAAAGGCCCAGTTGACGGGGCGGGGAGGGCGGTTTTCACCGACGACGATTGTTTCATAGTATTCGCGGGCTTTGGCCTGTTGGGCTTCGTCGAGGCTCCCGATGCTCCAGATCAGCGATTCGACGAATTCGTCCTTGGTGCCGCTGCGGACGCTTCCGCGTCCCGTCTCGATGTAGTCGATACGCGGAAGGTAGCCGCGAGAGTAGAGGAGGAGGGGGATATACCAGAAATCAGGTTTGGTTTTCACTTTTTTGCCGATGTAACCCAGGATGTTCATATCGACGAAACTTCCTCCGACCTTGTAGGTGAGGTAGCACGCACGGCGCGCACGGGAGGACATTTTGTCCAGCGCCGCATCCATATCGGGGACCTCCATCGAACGTGATGCGACGGCGATGTCGATCGTCGGCAGATGACTCCAGTCGTCTTCCCACCCCATATGGTAGGTCGTGATGTTGGTGACCCCTTCGCGTGAGGCGTAGGCACGGAGCTCTTCGAGCATCCCCGCAGAGAAGTCGATCGCGATCACCTCTTTGACACGCTTAGCCAGAGGGACGCTGAGCGCTCCGGGGCCGCAGCCGATGTCGAGGACGACCTCGTCGCCACGCAGCTCCATCCGCGAGATGAAATCCTCCACATAGGGGCTGTTGATCGTCGATTGTGCCATATCGGAGGATTTGGCATCCCACTCTTCGCGATTCTTGGCCTTGAAATCGGTGGTAGCCTTATGTTCGCGGTACATGGCGGCAAAATCGATCGGTTTTAAAAACATAATAGCTCCAAATAGTCGTTTAATTATACTGCAATCTTCATACGACGATCAAAACCGGTAGTTCGCTTCCAGACGCATTTCACGGTTGGACGTCTCAGCCGTTTCCAAAGCTGTCGGGTCATTGCTCTGATCCATCAGGCGGGCTTTGAACTCTGTCCCTTTCCAACTGCCTGCAAGTTTGTAAACAATGTCCAAATTCCATTGACGAGTATCGCCGTTCCCGTAAGCTCTGTCGGTCATGCTTTGATACGGTTTTATGCCCGGGTCGCGGTCGTAATAGGCATAGCTGAGCATGGTGCTCACGCCCGGCACGATTGCAGCACAGTCGTAATCCAATCCCGCTTTGTACGAGCGGGTATTGGCATTCCAGTCGGTCTGTGTCATGCTGCGGGTATAGCCCTGCGTCGGGAACCCGCGCCACGGAGCGATCATGTCTCCGCCGCCGTCCGTATGTGATGTCGCGAGCAAGAATTTTGCCGCACGGTAATTGGCGGTTGCCCGCAATGCGTAGAGATAGGTATCCACACTGTTGTCGCTATCGTAGTTGTTGGTTTTTGGCAGGATGATATCTCCGGCCCCTTTGTCATACTGTTGCATGTACAAACCACCGAATCCGAGGATAACCTCCCCAGCTTCGAGTGCGTAGCTGGCTTCGATACGGATCTGATCGACCAAATCCGGCCAATGCATTACCCATCCTTGGAGTTCAAGATTGTCAATGGAATGATTTTTGACACCGGCAACGGTAACATTGGGAGCGTCTCCGTGTCTAACCGCAGCGGTACCGTATCCGGTGTCATAATAACTGCTGATTTTAGTCGGTGTATCGAGCGTTTCGGCCATGTTTCCGAAATAGTCCATGCCGCGCTCTTTGATCTTGTCTATATAATCCAACTGGATAGTCGTGTTGCGAACGTCCTTGGAAACAAAATCGATCCCTTCATACGCAATCGGGATCATTTTGGTATCGTTGGGTGACATCCACGGATTGGTCACCAACATTCGACCTGCTCTGATTTTACTTTTGGCGATGTCGTATTGCAAATAGGCTTGTGCCAAAACGGCGTATCCGTCGCCATAACTGTAGGCTGATCCGGGGCCGCGTGCGAAGAGATCTTTTGATGTGTTGGCATTGCTTCCGTCTTCTTTATCTGTCCATCCGCCTGGATTTTGAGTGGTATAAAGACCTGTTCCGAAACTGAATCCGTACAATGGTGCCGTTTTGTAGATCAAACTGCCTCCTACAGCAAAACCGGTCGCACTGTACTTGGCATCGTCATCCCAGTCGGTGACAAAATATTGAGCTCTGAGACGCCCGTCGAATTTTCCCTCTTTGAACGCCGATGCCAAATCATCCGCAGCAGATGCAAAGACCGCTGTTCCTAAAAGTAGTGCTGTTGTAAAACTAAGTTTTGTCATCATAATTCCTTATTTTTTAGTGGGGAGACTATACCCGTTGGCTTTTAAAATGGCAGTCGCTTTCGGTGAACTCATATAACGCAAGAATTTTTTCGCGGCGATCTGATTTTCGGGAGAACCGTTTTTGAGCCCTACCATTGCCTGATCGATCGTGTTGTAGGCTTTGTCATTCACTTCGACCCATTTGCCGACGTTTTTCATCTCAGGCGCGAGGACGACCGATTTGGCCATAAACCCGACATCGACGGCTTTGGTCGTAACATAGGCCCCGACTTGGGAGATGGACTCGGCGATGATCAGTTTTTCTTTCGCCGCACGGTCGGCTTTGTAAAACTTCATTGCGTTCATCGCTTCGATACCGTAGGGGGCCGTTTTAGGGTTGGCAACGGCGATTTTTTTGACCGACGGATCGGCGACGACGGCCACCCCTCTGGAGAGATCGACACCCGTGTCGCTCCAGAGGATCAGTGTTCCGTAGGCGTATACCTGTACCGGAGTCGTCGTGTATCCCGCCTTGGCCAGTTTGGCCGGATATTCGACATCGGCGGAGAGAAACGCATCGTAAGGCGCACCGCTCATGATCTGCTGGGTGAGTTTTCCTGATGCTCCGGTGATGATTTTGACATTGATCCCCGATTCTTTGGTGAATTCGTGTGCGATGTCGCCGAGGGCATATTTGAGGTTGGCCGCAGCGGCAACGGTGATCGTCTGAGCTGCCAGTGCCGAAGCAAAAGTGAGAGAGGCGAGGGCAAGTGTTAACAGTTTCATTCGAAACTCCTTTGTTTCTTTTTTGATATAACGACAAACAAAGCATTGCAAAAACAGTTCGCACAAAAATAAGACAATTTCGTTATGCTTTGTAAGATATAACGAATTATAGAAAAACAATCTTAAACTTTTATGGCGGAAGGTTATAAACCGATGATAATGTGTAACGGTGAAATGAGAGCGTAGGCAGGAGAACCGATAGAAAAAGAGTTTGCGGTGTCTTGTTTTTCAAGGGCGATGAGAAGCGTACCACCATCAAGCCGCAGAGCAATTTCACTATTGTCCCCCGAGTATTCGATGGATTCGATGGTACCCGAAAGGACATTGTCTGTTGTTTTGGAAGAGGGTTGAGCAGGGATGATATCAATATCACTGGATTTGATAATCGCATAGGCGTCGCATCCTGCACTCAACCCCATATTGTCGACCGATTTAGCGGTAATGGTAGATCGCAGAGTGTCGCCGCCTTGCAGTGCGAGCGTCAATGTTGCATGCAGGCCGCTGAGATGAATCTCTTTCAGAACAGCCGGAAGTTGATTGCGCGCGCTGGTGGTGAGAAACGTCCGGCTGAGAATCCGGGCGAGACGCTCGGGATCGTCTCCCGCTTCGGAAAAACGGTCGATAAACTGGCGGTGGAGTTCATTCAGCCGGTGAAACGTCGAGATCAGTTCGTGAGCATACGGGGTCAGCTTCGTCCCTCCGCCCCCTTTGCCCCCGGTGGTCCGTTCGATAAGGGGGTGATCGGCGAGGGCGTTCATTCCGTTGATCCGTTCCCATGCCGCCTTGTAGCTCATTTTCATCTCTTTGGCGGCGGCGTTGATCGAGCCGGTCGCATCGATCCGTTCCAGCAGTTCGATCCGTCCGGCACCCAAAAAGCTTTGCCCCTCTTTGGTAAGCCAGAACCGTCCGTCAATCTTCATCAGAGTATGAAACTCCGCTTCATCGGGGGTTCGATCTCCTCGCACGCATACGCGTCGCGCAGAAAGAGCCGGTTGGCGAGAACTCCCTGCTGCAGCAGCATGTCCGATCCGTCTTTGTAGGGGAGTCCGAGGGTTTTTACTTCACGCAGAAACGGGGTTTCCTTGCCGTAGATGACGTCGACAGCCGCCTTGGTCCGCCCGAGCAGATCAAGCAGTACCGTTTTGGGGAGGGGAAGATCGCTGCCCGTGAGCCCCGCCGAGGTAGTGTTGATAACCATGTCGTAGGAGGCGGGGGAAAAATTCTCCCACGTATACGAGGCGATCCCCTCGTTTCGGAAATATTCCAGCCGCCCCGCGGAACGGTTGAGGACGCTCACTTCGATTCCCCTGGCGCGCAGGGCGATGGAGAGGGCACGGGCCGTCCCGCCGGCTCCGAGTATGAGCGCCGATCGGATGGGGCCGAACGATTCGATGGCGCGGACGAACCCTTCGGCATCGGTGTTGTAGCCGATGAGACGCCCCTTTTCGAGAACGAGGGTGTTGACCGCCTTGATTGTCGCGGCGATTCCGCGAACCTCGTCGCACTGCTCATAGGCCGCTTCTTTGTGGGGGACCGTGACGTTGGCACCCGTGAGCCCTTTGGCCATAAACACGCTGCGCAGTCGCGACCCGTCCGTCAGATGGGTCCGGGTGTAGCACGCATCGATTTTGAGTTCTTTGAAAACGCAGTTGTGCATCAGCGGCGAGCGCGAATGGCCCACTGGATCTCCGAAGATCGTGAAAAGTTTCATTGGGGAGAGACCAGATCGTCCAGTGTGCTCATCAAAGCCCCAAGCTTGTTGGTCACTTCGAGGTATTCAAGTTCATGGATTGAATCGGCAACGACCCCGGCACCCGCCTGAAGGATCACTTCGTCCTCTTTGATGAGGGCGGTACGGATCGTGATGGCACTGTCCATGTTGCCGTCAAATCCGAAATAGCCGATGGTGCCGCTGTAGAAGCCCCGTTTGACCCCCTCGTATTCGGCGATCAGCTCCATGGCTCTGATTTTCGGCGCTCCCGTCATTGTCCCGGCCGTGAAGGTCGCGGCGAGCAGGTCGAACATGTCCTTGTCTTCCCGGATCGTCGCGTGGACGTCGGAGACGATATGCATGACGTGCGAATAGCGCTCGACGTGCATCATCTCCTCGACCCGGACGCTTCCCGTCCGGGCGACACGGCCGACGTCGTTGCGCCCCAGGTCGATCAGCATCAGGTGTTCGGCAAGCTCTTTGGGATCGGAGAGGAGCTCGTCTTCGAGTTCCAGGTCGCGTGCCCGTGTGGCACCACGTTTTCGGGTACCGGCGATCGGGCGCAGGAGTATGTCACCATCGCTGAGACGCACCATGACTTCCGGTGAACTGCCGACGATATTGAAATCCTCAAACTCCATCAGATACATGTAGGGGGAGGGGTTTTTGAGACGGAGGATCCGGTAAAAACTGAACGGATCGACCTGCGCATGACGGATATAGCGGTTGGTCATCAGGATCTGGAAGACGTCGCCGCTTTTGATCATCTCTTTGGATCTGTCCACCATCTCGAAAAAACGCTCTTTGGTGAAGATGAATTCCCCTCCACGGTCGTTTTGGATCGGAATAAGCGGCGTATAGGTATAAGGGGATTTGAGGGCGTTCTCGATTTCGTCGAAGCGGCTGATACTGCTCTCTACACAGCTCAGGAGGGTGATCGTCGCATTTTTGTGGGAGATAACGAACGTCAGTTTCGGAAGGATCAGGTCCATGTCGGGGATATGGGTCTGATCGAGGAGGTTTGACATCGATACTTCGAGCACCGGTTCGAACACCTGCACCATATCGTACCCGATATAGCCGATGAAGCCGTCGATGTATCCGATACCGAGTTCGCGCGCTTTCTCGCGATAGATTTTTTGGTCGAGTTTGCGGTAATACTCTTTTAAAAACTCGAAGGGGGAGACATCCAGCGTTTTGCGTGTTCCCGACTGATCGGTGTAGAGGGTTTTTTTGTCAGAATAGGTGAGGCGTTCACGATCGCCGATGACGATGATCGTGTAATTGGCTTCGCTGCTTCCGGCACTCTCGAAAAGAAAGCTGATCTCATCCGGAAAAAGTTTTTTGGCCTTTTCGTAAACGGCAATGGGGGCAAACTGGTCAAGTGAAAAACGGCGCGATGTGATCACATTATCCCTTTACGATGTACGCGCCGGACTCGATGTTCTTGCGAACGGTCCCCAAAACTTCACGTGCCGCTTTTTCACCCTGGAACGGACCGACAAGGACTTTGGTGGCCGAACCGCTCGGAACGGTCGTATATTTGAGGCCGCTGGCATTTAAACGGTCAAACAACGTTTTACTCGGTTCTTTGGTAAAAGACCCTACCTGAATGAAATACGTCCCGTTCACATCAACGGCTTTGGGGGCGGCAGGCGTCGCGGGAGCTTTGGCAGCAGGCTTGGGTGCCGTTTTTGCGACAGGTGCGGCTGCTTTCGCCGTTTCAACCGGTTTCGCGGTTTTGATGGTGGGAGTGTTTACCGTCTGCTGCACAGGTTTCGGCGCGGGTTTTGGCTGGACTTTGGGCGCAGCGGCAGGAGCAGCTGCTGAGGGCTTGGACTGGACTGCCGGAGCGGCTTGACGTGTCGAAACGGCCGGGGCAGGCTCGATCACAGTTTCCTGAACCGGAGCGTTGTCGAACGATTCCTGCTTGATTTTCTGGGCGATTTCTCCCAGGTCCTGGCTGCTCGCATTGGTCTCTTCTTCAATGACTTCTACCGGCTCGAACAAAGGATCGTCGATGATTTCCGTTGGAGCAGAAGGCTCAGGAGGAAGAACGGTGCGTGCGTGCTGTTCGTCGCCCTCGGTTTTAAGGGAGTTCATAATGACCAGTACGATGATCAGGACAAGGGTAAGGGTCGCGATGGCAAGCAGCAGCTTTTTACTGTTTGATCCGGAACCGCTTTTGTTCAGGATAATGTCGTTGAGCTCGTTTTTTTCTTCCATTGAATGCTTTTCCTTCTTTGCTGTTATTCGGTTTGTCGATTACATGTGTTTCGACCATGAAGCACCCCGCTCTTTGGCGTAGACTTCATAGGGAAGATTGAGAATATTGTACTCCAAGGGCAAATCCAGTGTCGGAAACATCCGCCATTGTTTGGGCTGTTTCGCGGCCAGCTTCATCGAAATCATTTTACCCAGTTGATTGGCTTCTTGTAAAGTCGTATGCCCTTTATGGATATAAACGTGCAGGTGACCCGGAGTTTTGGTTTCGAATGCGGTGAAATTGATAAATCCCTCTTCACGCAGCAGCAGCTGTGCTTTGTGATAGAAGCGCTGAGGGTCGGTGCCATTGTAGTCGATCACGATGTTTTCGACCTTGTCGAATTTATTGATCAAAGAGTGAGCAACGGTGATCTGACCTTTGAGATGCTGATCGATAATGGACTGTGTCAGTGTTTTGTCGATCCGCTCGTATTTGTTGTAAAACGTACGCCCTCTGAACTCGATTTTGTTGACGACACTGTCATGTTTGAGCCAATAATGGTCGTTGATCATTTTGATCAGTTTCATATCCATCGATGTCACGGCAATCCTTTCGGCACGGGGAAAATTTCACGCAGGACTGCCCCCGAAAGGGCAAATCTTCAGAGAGGCTGTCTTAGTAGGTAGGACGGTCGTAAATGACGAAATTTTTGGCAAGCGCTTTCAACTCTTCTTTGATGGCAGCCTGTTTCGCGACGTTCTCGATATCGTCGAGGACATCGGCGATACGGTTTGCGATCAGTTCGAACTCTTTCTCTTTCATCCCGCGAGACGTGAGGGCAGGGCTTCCGATACGGACACCCGACGTGACGAAAGGAGAACGGGTTTCACCCGGAACCGTATTCTTGTTGACGGTGATCCCTGCCCGTCCGAGGGCCGCATCGGCGTCTTTACCACTGAACGGTTTGTTCAGGAACGATACAAGGACGAGGTGGTTGTCGGTCCCGCCGCTGACGATATCATACCCGCGTTTCATCAAGACCTCTGCGAGAACTTTGGCGTTGGCTTTGACCTGTTTGGCGTAGACTTTCCACTCATCCGAGAGGTTGTATTTGAAACCGACCGCTTTGGCCGCGATGACGTGGACGAGCGGTCCGCCCTGAAGCCCAGGGAAGATGGCCGAATTGACTTTTTTGGCGATCTCTTCATCGTTGGTCAGGATCATACCACCGCGCGGGCCGGCAAGCGTTTTATGGGTTGTCGTTGTCACGACATGGGCGTGAGGGAACGGGCTTGGGTGTTCACCCGCCGCGACGAGCCCTGCGATGTGGGCGATGTCGGCGAAGAGGATCGCCCCGACCGCATCGGCGATTTCACGGAACTTTGCGAAATCGATTTCACGGGCATACGCCGAAGCGCCGCACACGATGATTTTCGGCTGGACGATTTTAGCAATATCCATAACGCGGTCATAGTTGATGCGGCCATCTAGTTCGACGCCGTAGGTGAAGCTGTGGTAGTTTTTACCTGAAAAGCTTACTTTAGACCCGTGAGTCAGGTGACCGCCGTGGCTGAGATCCATTCCCAGAAGCTTGTCCCCGGCCTGAAGAAGGGCGGCATATACTGCACCGTTGGCCTGTGAACCGGCGTGAGGCTGGACGTTGGCGTAGCTGCATCCGAACAGTTTGCAGGCGCGGTCGATCGCCAGCTGCTCCACGCCATCGGCGTATTCGCATCCGCCGTAGTACCGTTTCGCAGGGTATCCCTCTGCGTATTTGTTGGTGAACACAGATCCCATCGCTTCCATAACGGCGGGGAGGGTGAAGTTTTCCGAAGCGATCATCTCCAGGTGGTCACTTTGGCGCTCGAGCTCTTGCTCACACAGGGCATAAATTTCGTTGTCAAATTCTTTGAGGAAACTCATTCTTCTTCTCCGTTGTTGATTTGGGTGTGGTGTAAAGGTTTCATCGCCGGGAAAAGCAGTACGTCCCGGATCGAGTGTTGGTTGGTCAGCATCATGACAAGGCGGTCGATCCCGATCCCCTGACCGGCAGTCGGTGCCATACCGTAAGAAAGAGCCGTGACGAAATCTTCATCCATTTCGTGCGCTTCGTCATCGCCGGAGTCTTTGGCGGCCATCTGCC
Source organism: Campylobacterales bacterium (assembly GCA_016938595.1). Lineage (GTDB taxonomy): Bacteria > Campylobacterota > Campylobacteria > Campylobacterales > Sulfurimonadaceae > Sulfuricurvum. The sequence goes on from JAFGUJ010000093.1 coordinate 17,003, forward strand.
CTTCGAAACGCTCCAGCTGATCGATGGGATCGTTGAGCTCGCTGAACGCGTTGGCGATCTCGCGTCCTGCGATGAAAAGCTCGAAGCGGTCAGTGAGTTCCGGACGCTCGTCGTTGCGGCGCGCCAGTGGCGAAATCTCTACCGGATAGTGGGTGATGAAGGTCGGATTGATCAGTTTGGCTTCGACAAACTCGTCGAACAGTTCACCCTGCAGCTGTCCGAGGTTCATGGCTGCATTGGCCTCGAGATTTTTGGATTTCAAAAACGCCAAAATGGCCTCTTTATCGTTGACAATCTCTTCGGGAACACCGCCAATGACACTGAGACTCTTGACGAGCTCGATCTCAGTGAACTGGTCGAAATCGACTTCGAACTCGCCGTAGGGGAGCCGTTTCGGGAGGTTGAGATGGTCGAAGAGGTATTCGAAATACTCTTTGGTGATGGTGATCAGGTCTTTGTAGGTTTTGTAGGCCCAGTAGAACTCGATTGAGGTGAATTCGGGATTATGAGTCGCATCCATCCCTTCGTTCCGGAAGTTGCGGTTGATCTCGAACACCGCTTCGAATCCGCCGACGATGAGGCGTTTGAGATACAGCTCGGGAGCGATTCTGAGATAACGGTCGACTCCCAGTGCGTTGTGGTGGGTGACGAACGGCTTGGCGTTGGCACCGCCGGCGATCGGGTGCATCATCGGCGTTTCGACTTCCAAAAACCCTTTCTCCTCGAAGAACCGGCGGGTCAGGCTGATCACTTTGGAACGGATATGAAACGTCTTGCGCACTTCGGCGTTCATGATCAGGTCGAGATAGCGCTGTCGGTAGCGCATCTCTTTATCCTGGATTCCGTGGAATTTTTCAGGGAGCGGAGAGATCGCTTTGGTGAGGATTTTGAGGCTGTCGGCATGCAAGGAGAGTTCTCCATGCTGCGTGACGAACGGATAACCGCTCACTTCGATGATGTCGCCCACTTCGACCAGTTTTTTGAAGACGTCATTGTAAAACCCTTCGGGGAGGTTGTCGCGGGCGACATAGATCTGCAGCATGCCGCTTTCGTCTTCGATCTTCAAAAAGCTCGCTTTACCCATCAGGCGGTAGAGTTTGATCCGTCCTGCTACGGTGTAGTGGCGATGTTCGTCCCGTTTTTCCTCTTTTTGAAAAAGATCAGAGTTGACGTAATGAAATTTATCGATCGTCGTGTTGCGGGCGCTGTCGTTTGCATACGGATCGATACCAAGCGCTCTGAGCGCCTGGGCTTTTTCGATCCGCTGCTGTACGTATTGGTTGTCGAATGCCAATGGATTTCCTTTCTTTAGTGTGTGGTTGCTGATTTGTCTTGGCATTTTTTGCAAATTCCGTAAATTTGCATCGAATGTTCCTGCATCTTGAACCCGAGTGCGTCGGCGATTTTTTTCTGGCGCTCTTCGATTTCATCATCCACAAATTCGGTTATCTGACCGCATTTTGTGCAGATCAGATGGTCATGATGATCTTTCGCTCCGAGCTCGTATTTTTTTCCCTGCGCTCCGAACGAGAGGGATGTGACCATGTTCGAATCTTCCAGCAGCGAGAGTGTCCGATACACGGTGGCAATGCCCGTATTAAGATCGGGGTGCTTTTCCTGAATCAGATGATGAAGCGCTTCGGGAGTGAGATGCTCATCGGAATTGTAGAGCGTCTCGAGAATCACTTCACGCTGAATGGTGAATTTTAGGCCGTTGTCTCTGAGCAGCTGTTTAAAATCGCTCAGGAGTTTGTTGTATTCGATCGTTCTTTCGGTAAAATCGGTATAGGAACCCATGGCTTATTTCTCCTTTTCAGCATCCGGATGGTGATCGCTGGTCTCCACCGTATCGTTGGAATCGCTTACATTCTCATCGCTCAGCAGTGATTTGATATCGTTGGTTTCGATACTGAGGATAAAATCCCCGGTTGCCATCATCGGCTTGTAAAAAAAGCTGTCAGCCATTTTCTCTTCGAAATTTTCACGGATAGCCGCGACGCTGAAGAGGGCATAGACGATAATAGAGAGGATAAAGAAAAACTTGCTGCTGCCGACGACAAACCCTAAGATCTGGTCGAGGACTCCCAGGCCGCTGAGGGTACTTAGTCTTTTGAACCCTGCTCCCAGAGCCACCATCAACAGCCAGAAAATCCCCAGAGCGAAAAGGAATCCGACGAGATTGACCGCAGTCGGCGATTCGAAATGAAACAGAATATCGTTTAGAAATTTTCCGATGATTCCGCCGATATGAGAGGCAACATACACCCCTCCGACAATCCCGACCATGCCGAAAAGCTCTTTCGAAAATCCGTTAAGAAGCCCTTTGAGCCCCAACAGCAAAACGATCGAACCCACGGCCACGTCAAAATAATTCAATTCCATTAAAACTCCATCTTGAAATTGTCTTTACCGTTGTTTTTTGCTCGGTACAAGGCAGTATCGGAACGCTCGATCACGGTGTCCATCGTATCGTTTTCTCCGATTTTGGTGAGCCCTATACTGAGGGTGACGGGGATTTGCTGATTTTGAAACAGAGGCTTGTTGTTCCGGCACAGCGACAGCAGCCGCTGTGCAACCAGCTGGGCTCCATCCAAGTCCGTTCGGTTGAGTAAAATAATGAACTCTTCGCCACCAAAGCGATACACACGGTCGCCGTCCCTGAGCGCTTTTTTAAGAAGTTTGGCGATGAAAATCAGGACTTTGTCCCCCGCAATATGCCCGAAACGGTCGTTGATTTTTTTGAAATCGTCGATATCAATCATCAGGACAAAAATATCGAAATTGAATTTTGGCTTGTTGAGGACGGCTTGGAGGTGTTCCTGAAGAGCGTACCGGTTGAAAACCTTGGTCAACGGGTCAAGAGTGGTTTTCATTTCGAGGCTTTTTACCTGCTTCATCAGGGTGTGAATCACCTCATTGGCACGGGAAACTTCATCGCTGAGATGGGTCTGGATATCGGTGAATTTCTCGGTGATTCTTTCGAAATCTATCAGTGAAGCGGAAGCGCTCTGTTCGAGTAAATCGGCATGCTTTTCGGTAATTTTTTCAATGGTTTCATTGGTGGCGGAGTACGAGTTGATGCTCTGCAGAGCGAGTTCTTTGTAGTCTGCGAAACCGGAACAGCGGTAGGCCTCAAGGTCGAATTCGCCTGCGGTGTAGCCTTCGAGTACTTCGTGGGTGGCGGCTTCCACCAGTTCGGCAAATTCAGCAGGGGAAAGCGTCTTTTGACGATTGCTAAGCGACTCCAGGCGGATAGAGAGTTCTTTGCAAAAATGGACTAAAAAAGGGTTGAATTGGCTCTCTTCCACTTTTGGCCTTCTATCTGTTTTGTAATTGTTTTAAAGATTTTATTTGGAAAAAAGAGTGTCGTATGACTCTTTTTAGATGGTCGCCATTATACTTTTTTAAATATAAATCTAAGATTTGATCCTTCCAATCAGTCCCTTTTTAGGATAAAAGGATAAAATTCGCAGACAATAACATAATAAAATGTAGTTTTGACAAAAGCGCAGGAGACAATGATGAGTACGTGGACGCGATCTAGCTGGCGAGAAAAGCCGATTAAACAACAGCCGACCTATCCGGATCCGGTGATATTGGACGCCGTTGAAGCACAGCTACGTAACTATCCTCCTCTCGTTTTCGCAGGAGAAGCGCGCAGACTGAAAAAAAGTCTGGCCGATGTGTGTGAAGGAAAAGCGTTTTTGCTTCAGGGAGGAGATTGTGCCGAAAGTTTTTCGGAGTTTCACGCCACCAATATCCGCGACACTTTCAAGGTGATGATGCAGATGGCGGTTGTCATGACCTTCGCCGGCGGGGTTCCCGTAGTGAAAGTCGGACGATTGGGCGGACAGTTTGCCAAGCCCCGCTCATCCGATACCGAAACGATTGACGGTGTGACATTGCCGAGCTATCGGGGGGATATCATCAACGGTGTCGACTTCAATGCACAGGCGCGTATCCCCGATCCGCACCGTATGGTGCAGGCATACAACCAGTCCGCAGCGACGCTGAACCTTTTGCGCGCATTTGCGTCGGGAGGATTGGCCGATTTGCATCAGGTCCACGCGTGGAACCTCGGTTTCGTCGGCCAAAACGAAATGACGAACAAATACAATGAACTGGCCCGTCAGATTGACGATTCCCTCCGTTTCATGGCGGCGTGCGGGATTATTTCCGAAAATTACCGCACATTGCGCGAAACCGATTTTTACACCTCTCACGAAGCGCTGCTGCTCAACTACGAGGAGGCGTTTACCCGTCAGGATTCTTTGACCGGAGAGTGGTACGACGTCTCCTCGCACATGCTCTGGATCGGGGACCGCACACGCCAGATCGACGGTGCACACGTCGAGTTTATGCGGGGAATAAAAAATCCGATCGGTGTCAAAGCCGGACCGTCGATGGATCCGGAAGATCTCATCCGTCTCTGCGACATCCTCAATCCCGAGAATGAAGCGGGACGTCTGAACGTCATCGTCCGTATGGGTGCCGACAAAGTAGC
>JAFGUJ010000094.1 GCA_016938595.1 Campylobacterales bacterium
GCCATTTTGTAGTGGAGGTTGTCGATGCTGGTGCGGAAATCGACGCCCCATTTGAGGTTGTTGTTGTTGGTCTTTTTATTCAGATCGCTGAGCTGATCCTGAATATCTTCGAGGGTTTCATCCAGTTTGGCAGATGCAGCCTGCGCTTTGGTATCCTCTGATGGGGCAGCCGAGAGCTGCGAACTTAGTTTTGAATTTTCGCTTTTGAGCGTGTTGAGTTCGGCTTTGAGGGCCGCCATCTCTTTTTCCATTTTTTCAAATCGCTCCAACAGCGCATCATTGGCAACCGCTCCGGTTGTCATGAATGCCGCGGCGACGACAGAAACCATAATCCGTTTGTTCATCATTTCTCCTTCTGCGAATGCCCATGCATCACTGTGGACGATATTAACAAAAATTATATAAAACTAATTTGAATGGGGTGATTTTCCGTGTGATAAAAACGTGATAATCAATTCAATATTAAACACAGCTAAAATTAAGTCCTGTTTCAGTAAAATTCGCCCGATTTTCTCCCATCCGTGTAATGCAGAACGCGAGAAAAAGACTGCAGGCGCATGACTCATGTTTCGGTGCATCCGGTGGTTTCACCGGCTCTGTTCGAGTCCGTCCAAGTGAACTGAAACAAAACTATATTAACGCTGGAGCTATCCATGGTAACAATGAAAGACCTTTTGGAGTGCGGTGTACACTTCGGTCACCAAACACGTCGCTGGAATCCGAAAATGAAAAAATACATTTTCGGTGTCCGCAAAAACATCTACATTATCGACCTTCAAAAAACATTGCGTTATTTCCGCAGTGCGTATCAGCAAGTGGTTGACGCTGCGGCTGAAGGAAAAACCGTTCTTTTCGTCGGTACGAAAAAACAGGCTCGCGTAGCGGTTCGTGAAGCGGCTGAAAAATGCGGTATGCCATACGTTGACAACCGCTGGTTGGGGGGAATGCTGACCAACTTCCCAACGATCCAGAAATCAATCCGCAAGCTTGACATCATTGAAGAGATGCAAAGCAGCGGCCAGATCAACCTCCTGACCAAAAAAGAAGCGTTGATGATGGATCGTCAAAAAGACAAACTGATCGCGTACCTCGGCGGTATTCGCCACATGAAAACGTTGCCGGACATGATGTTCGTCATCGATGCGGTCAAAGAGCACATCGCGGTTCAGGAAGCTCGTAACCTCGGTATCAAAGTTGTTGCTCCTTTGGACACAAACTGTGATCCTGACGTTATCGATATCCCCATCCCTGGTAACGATGACGCGATCCGCTCTATCCAGCTTTTCTGTAAAGAAATGGCCGAAGCGATCAACGAAGGTAAAGCACTTGCCAACGGCGGAAACGACGAAGCGGCAGAAGAAGAAGTTGTAGCGGAAGAAGCGGCTGCGGCATCTGAAGAAGCAGTAGCAGAGGAAGCGTAATCATGGCAGAAATCACAGCAGCAATGGTAAAAGACCTTCGTACGGCGACAGATGCGCCTATGATGGATTGTAAAAAAGCACTTACCGAGTGTGATGGTGATATGGAAAAAGCCAAAGAGTGGTTGCGTGACCGCGGTATGGCGCAAACTGCCAAAAAAGCGGATCGTGTTGCAGCGGAAGGTCTTTTGGGCCTTAAAGTCGCTGAAACATTTGCATCGGCTTCTCTTGTTGAAATCAACTCTGAAACCGATTTCGTTGCGAAAAACGACGGCTTTATCGGCCTCGTAAACAACACGGCAGTACACGTCTTTACGACGGGTGTCAGCAGCGTTGAAGAGCTGAACGAAACATCGTACGAAACAGGAACGTTTTCAGAGTACTTTACGGCGCAGGTAGCCCGTATCGGTGAAAAAATCGTGGTACGCCGTTTTGTTACCCTCAATGCGGGTGAAAACGGATGCGTCAACGGTTACGTTCACTCAAACGGTCGCGTAGGGGTACTCGTTGCCGCCAGCTGCGACAGCAAAAAAACTGCGGATGCAATCGCGCCGATGCTCAAAAACATCGCGATGCACGCTGCTGCAATGAAGCCTTCTGTACTCACGTACAAAGATTTCGATGCATCCTTCGTTGAAGCCGAAACCATCGGCCGCATCGAAGCGATCAAAACCGAGAACGAAGAACTTGCACGTTTGAAAAAACCGCTTAAAAACGTTCCTCAGTTCATCTCTATGTCACAACTGACTCCTGAAGTTATGGCAGCTGCCGAAGAAGCGATCAAAGCTGAACTGGCAAGCGAAGGGAAACCGGAAAAAATCTGGGCAAACATCATCCCGGGTAAACTGGCCCGTTTCGTTGATGACAACACCACGCTGGACAAAGAGCTTGCGCTTCTTGACCAAAAATACGTTATGGACGATTCAATGACCGTTGCGGAAGCACTTGTCAAAGAAGCGGCAAAACACGGCGGTACCGCCGAAATCGTCGAATTCGTGAAATACGAAGTCGGTGAAGGTATCGAAAAACAAGTCAACGACTTCGCTGCCGAAGTCGCTGCGCAAATGGCGTAATCGCCGATTGCTTCTCCTGCTCCCGCCTCGGCGGGAGCGCTATACCCCCTTTCCTTAATCTAATTTCCTTTATAATTCCTCTATGACATTACTAAAAGCAACCTCCCTGGCGCATGCCTTTGACTATCCGCTGTTTGAAGATATTTCCCTGACCCTCGCGGCGGGAGAATCGATGGCCATCGTCGGCGTCAGCGGCAGCGGCAAATCGACGTTGATGCATATCCTCTCCTCGATGCTCCGGCCAAACCGCGGCACGGTGGAACTTTTCGGAGAAGACATCTACCGCCTAAGCGACGCGGAGCTGGTGAAGCTGCGGCGTAATGACCTGGGGCTGATCTATCAGAGCCATTATCTCTTCAAGGGGTTCAGCGCCTACGAAAATCTCGAAGTCGCAGCGATCCTCGCTGACCAGAAAATCGATCCGGTATTGCTCGAGCGGCTGGGAATCGAGCGCGTTATCGGGCAAAAAGTGACCGAACTCTCCGGCGGCCAGCAGCAGCGGGTCTCTATCGCCCGTGTCCTCTCCAAAAAACCTCGCCTGATATTCGCCGATGAACCGACGGGGAATCTGGATCATGCAACGGCGGGCGAAGTGATGGAGATCTTCGAGGAATATCTGAGAGAGCAGCACGCCGCCATGGTACTGGTGACCCATGATGAGTCTCTTGCCAGCCGGTGTACCCACCTCTACCGGATGCAAAACGGTCTTTTGAACGCGATCTGATCATGGAGTGGGCGGAACTCTTCAGCGAAACGAGAACGGTCGCTTTCATCCTCCTTTTTACCCGTTTTACCGCGCTGTTTATGGCAGTCCCCATTTTCTCCCATATGAACATTCCGATGAGTATCAAAGTCGCCATGGCTTTTTTCTTTACCGTGGTTTTCTTCGGTGCCGTTCCCCCTTTGAATATCCCGACCGACGGGCTGAGTCTGACCGTCGCCATTCTGGGCGAAATGCTTTTCGGGCTCGTCGTGGGGACGATACTGCAGCTTGCGTATCATGTCGTCACCTTCGCAGGGGGGCAGATATCGTTTATGATGGGGTTTTCGCTCGCCTCTGCGATTGACCCGCAGTCGGGAGTCTCGATGCCGATCATCAGCCAGTTTCTGGCCCTGTTGGCGCTCATGGCGCTGCTCGCGTTTGACATGCACCACTGGATACTGCTATATGCGTCCGCATCGATCGAATCGGTGCCGCTGGGGGGATTTATGATGACCCCCTCGCTTTTCCAGTACCTGATGCACGCCACGGCGAACATGTTCGTCGTCGGCTTTATGATTGCGTTTCCGATTACGGCGCTCTCGATTCTGGCGGACGTCATTTTCGGTATGCTGATGAAAACGATGCCGCAGTTCAATCTCCTCGTGATCGGAATGCCGATCAAGATCGCCGTTTCGTTTGTCGTCCTCATGGTGACTCTGGGGGCGACGCTGATGATTGTGACGGCGCAGACGCAGGATGCGTTTAATTTTCTGGAAAAATTATTCTAGGTATTTTTTGGAGCGTTTCAGCAACGGGATGAGGGCGGAGCGGTATGCTGCCGCTTCGGATGGGTCGTCGCTGCAGCGGACGAGCGAAGCATCGCGGCCGAATGTTTCCCCCTCTATCCCCGTGGGAAGGGTGCAGAGCAGACGGTTGCCGATCACGATCACGCTCCCCTGCAGAGGGCGCGCATCGTAGGTGTAGAGTTCTGTATTTGCATACTGCACCAGCGACAGCGGGTCTCCATGGAGGTTTTGCGTGACGAGGACGATACGGCTCCCTTTTCTGGCTGCCTTCAGGATCTCTTTTTTGATTTCTGTGTGGTGGAATGAGGGGGCGACGATGAGGATCTGTTCGGGAGCCTCTTTGAGAGCGCGGGCCAGAAAATGGGCGAAAGCGCTCTGCTGATCGGGCATAAGGAACAACGTCGGCCCGCCATACAGAAGGGATAAAGGCAAAAGTAGCGCAGGAAGTTTTATCATTTAATTTTTTTTTAGTTACAATGATACCATTTAGCTTTTGATAGAACAAGAGCGAGTGACAAGGGGTCATACCGATCATGAAAATTTTGCTTTTTAACGATAATCCGGTGGTCCAGAAACTGGTAGCTCTGAGTGCTCAAAAAACGAAGGATGAATTGGCCGTCGCATCCTCGCCGGAGGATATCCAGGAAAGCAGCTGCGACTTGCTGATTGTCGACGATGCTCTGTACAGCGACGAAACATTTGCCGCGATCAAAGAATACGTGGTGTTCAAAAGCGCCTTGCTGATGGCAACGAGGGGCAATGCGGTTCCGGCCGGATTTGACAATGTGATCAACAAACCGTTTCTTCCGACCGATCTGGTTGATACGCTGATCCATATCGAAAAACACATCGCGGCTCCGGTGCACGAAACCCCTCCACCTTCTGCCGCGGACGAAACCGAAGAGACCCCTTATTCGATCGACCTGGAGGAGACCCTTTCGGAATTCGAATCGGATGAGGGATTTGAGGAAGAGGAAATTCCCGATAGCGAAGCGGATTTCATCGCGTTGGAAAGTTTTGAAGAGGCGATGCCCAAAACCGCCATTCTGGATCACGAAGAGGTTCAGGAAGTGCGGGGACTGCTTGAAGACACCGACAGCGATGCGCTGATGGAAGAAGAGGAAGAGCTTTTTGAAACAGCCGAAGTCCCTGAACTTTCCAAAGAGGATGAAGGGGGCGAAGAGTCCTTCGATTTTGATGCGCTGCTCGGCAATGAAGAGGACGCGGAGCCGGATTCCGACACATCCGATGAGGAATTTCTTGATTTTGGCGAGGAGAGCTTACCGGACGACGTGCAGCCGCATGCGGCGCCGAACGATGTCACCGATCCGTATGATTTTGACGTATTGGAAGAAGAGAGCGTGACGCCGTTGTCGATTGAGGAGATTGTCGGCGAGGAGAGCGAAGAGGAGTTTTTGCTGGATGATGAAGCGTTCGGGGACCTCGAATTGAAGATCCAGGAAGCGGTCGAAGATCTGGAACCTGCGGATCTGGAGATGGAAGTGGGTGAAGAGATGTTCGAATCGTTTACCCCTGTTTCAGAGGAAGAGGACGAGGCGTTTTTCGATGAACTCGATCTGCTGGATGAGCGTGAACTCAAATTGGCGATCGGAGAAGAGATCGAGGAAGAACCGGAAATCAGTGCAAGCACCCCATCATCGATTGCGGCAGAAGCGCTGGGCGAAGTGATGGGCAAGCCGGTCCAATGGAACAATGAAGGGGAAAAAAGCGCGGCCGAGTCGGAGGCGACCCCGGTAGAGGGGGTTGAGGCGCTTCAGGCGCTCCTCAAGGCGCTGGCGAACGAAGACGTGGCCAAATCCCTCAAAGGGCTCAACATCAGCATCAACATCAATTTCGGAAACAATGCATGAATCTATCCAGTGGCGCAATACTCGTTTTGTCCGGTCCCAGCGGAGCCGGAAAAAGTTCTCTGATTTCCAAAATCATCGATCATATCGGGCCGACCTATTTTTCGATTTCGACCACGACGCGGGCTATCCGCGCAGGGGAGACGGACGGAGTTCATTACCATTTCGTCACCGAAGAGGAATTCAAACGCGAAATCGATCAGGAGATGTTTCTCGAATACGCGGTGGTCCACGGCAATTATTACGGCACTTCTCTGGGACCTGTCAAACAGGCGCTCAAAGAGGGGAAGCTCGTTATTTTCGATATTGATGTCCAGGGGCACGATGCGGTGCAAAACCGTCTCGCGGACATCACGACGTCGGTTTTCATCACGACCCCGACCCTGGCGGAGCTGAAAAAGCGTCTCCACAACCGCCTTACCGACAGCGAAGAGGTGATCGCCAAGCGGATCGAAATGGCAAAGCGCGAAGTACAGCGGGTCAGCGAATACGACTTTCTGGTTGTTAATGACGATCTGGACCGTGCGGCTGAAATTCTGGTATCGATTGCCAAAGCGGCACGGATGAAGATACCGACACTGCAGATCAACGAATTTGTCCAAACGTGGGAAGCACAGGCGTAGAACAACGGCACAAAATAAGTGAAAGCAATACCCAAAAAGGGGTATTTTGGAACAACTACACGGTGTCAGGACTCGTCCGAGGGGGTGTTTCGGCAGCTTTGAAATGTAAGCGCGATTACAGCAATGAGCCGTTATACTATCTCACAAAATTTCTATACAAGGAACTCTAGTATGAGTATGCCAAGCGGAACCGAATTACTACTGATTTTCGGAATTGTCATTTTACTGTTCGGGGCGAAAAAAATCCCTGATTTGGCCAAAGGGATCGGACAGGGTATCCGTAATTTCAAAAAAGAGATGAAAGACGAAGAGCCTGCGGCTCCTACCGCTTCGGCGCCGGAAGCTCCAAAACAGGTTGACGCCACTACGACGACAAGCGTAGAAGCTCCAAAAGACCAAACGAAACAAGCGTAACCTTTGAAGCAGCGAGTCAATGCGCTGTTGCGCGATAAATTCAACTGCGACGTTATCCTCGAAAAACCGAAAGACCGTTCTTTCGGCCACTTTTCCACTCCCATCGCTTTTTCACTCGCCAAAGAGCTTCGCAAATCGCCGATGGCGATTGCCGAAGAGATCGCCGAATCGTTCGGCGACGAGTCGATGTTCAGTGTCGTCGAATCGGTCAAGGGGTATATCAATTTCCGCCTTTCCGAGCACTTTTTGGACGAGTACGCTTCATGGGCGCTGAGTCATGGCGAAGAGTTCGGCAGCAACGACAAAAAAGGGACGATCCTCCTCGAATTCGTCAGCGCCAATCCGACGGGCCCGCTGCACATCGGACATGCGCGCGGTGCGGTCTACGGAGACACTCTGCTGCGGCTGGGGCGCCATCTGGGATACGACATCACGGCCGAATATTACGTCAACGATGCGGGGAACCAGATCGATCTGCTGGGTGTTTCGCTTCAGCTGGAAGGGCGGAGCTCTTTGCTGGGTGAAGAGGTCGAATGGCCGGAGAAATACTACCGCGGCGAATACCTGAGCGATCTGGCCAAAGAGGCGCTGGAAAAGTTCGGAGAGGTTGCCTTAAAGGATGAGAGCCGCCAGAAAGAGCTTGCCCTGTGGGCCAAGGACAAGATCCTAGCCCTTATCGTGGAGGATCTCAAAGCGGTAAACGTCCATTTCGACACCTTTGTCAGCGAAGCGTCGCTGTACGAGGAGTGGGACCGCGTCATGGCCAAAATGGGCAGCGGCGTATATGAGAATGAAGGAAAAACCTTTATCAAATCCTCTGCACTGGGAGACGATCATGACCGTGTCGTCGTCCGTGAGGACGGCCGGCCAACCTATCTGGCCGGAGACATCATTTATCACAACCAGAAATTCGAGCGTAACTACGACCACAATATCAACATCTGGGGAGCCGACCACCACGGCTACATCGCCCGTGTCAAAGCGGCGGTGACCTTCCTGGGGTATGACCACGAGAAGCTCGAAGTGCTCCTTTCGCAGATGGTGAGCCTCCTAAAAGACGGAGAGCCGTTCAAAATGTCCAAACGAGCGGGAACGGTGATCCTGATGAGCGATGTCGTCGACGAGATCGGAGCGGAAGCGTTGCGCTTTATGTTCGCCAGCAAGAAATGTGATACGGCGCTCGAATTCGACATCGAAGAGCTCAAGCGCCAGGACAGCTCGAATCCGATCTATTACATTCAGTACGCCCATGCGCGGATTCAGACCCTGATCAGCAAAAGCGGCAAAACGATGGACGAGATCATGGCAGAACATCTGCACGGCCTCAGCGCCGATGCCGACGGATTGCTGTTCGAAGCGCTGCTGCTGCCCGAGATTATCGAAGATGCGTTCGAATCGCGCCAGGCGCAGAAACTGCCCGATTATCTCAAAGCACTTGCCGCCCGTCTGCACAAATTTTATTACGACAACCGGATCATCGGAAGCGAAGACGAAGTCAAGCTTCTCAAGCTCCTTATGGTCGTCGCCCTCTCAATCAAAACGGGCCTCTCCCTTCTGGGAATCGAGGCCAAAGACCGGATGTAAATCCGGTTCCGCTTCGGCATATCCTCTCTATTTTTCTTTTCAGTGTTTCTTTTTTAGTGTGCCCGGGTTATCCGTTATCCTACCGATAGGATAGGGTGCTATAATTTCGCTATCGATAGCACAGGAGCACATAAATGGTAAAAATCGCGGCAATACAGATGCAGATGAGCGACGACAAAAGCGCGAACGTCGCCAAAGCGGAGTCGATGGTCCGTCATGCCGCCGCCAGCGGCGCGCAGATTATTTTATTGCCCGAATTATTCGAAGGGTACTACTTCTGCAAGGATATGGACGAGAAGTATTTTTCATGGGCTCAACCGCGGGAAGATCATCCCATGATCGGGCGTTTTTCCGCACTGGCCAAAGAGCTGAACGTGGTATTGCCGATCAGCTATTTCGAGCGCGATGGGGAACGGTATTTCAACTCTCTCGTCATGATCGACGCTGACGGCACCGTGATGGAAAACTACCGTAAAACCCATATCCCTGACGGCCCGGGGTACGAAGAGAAATTCTATTTCGAGCCGGGGGACAGCGGGTTTAAAGTGTGGAACACCCGCTACGGCAATGTCGGTGTGGGAATCTGCTGGGATCAGTGGTTTCCCGAAACGGCGCGCTGCCTCACCCTGATGGGGGCCGACATGATCTTCTATCCGACGGCGATCGGCAGCGAACCTGAAATCGGGGTCGATTCGGCGTCGCACTGGCAGCGGGTACAGATGGGGCATTCTGCGGCGAACATTATCCCCGTCATCGCCGCCAACCGGATCGGCGAAGAGGTTGGCGAGAGCTGTACGCTGACGTTTTACGGCAGCTCGTTCATCACCGACCATACGGGCGAGAAGGTCGCCGAAGCCTCCCGTGACCAAGAGGAGATCCTCTACAGCGAATTCGATCCCGCCGCGATCCGCGACCACCGCCATTACTGGGGACTCATACGCGACCGGCGCCCCGAATGCTACGGAGAAATCGTTAAAAAATAAAATGGAACCCTTTTTGCTTCAGTAGAGTATATACTGCTGAAACGGGGGTATCCGTGAGAGTCGTTTTGCGCAACAACGCCATTTTCGTCCAGGGGAGTTCCCACACGCTCGAAGAGCCGTGGATGGAAGAGTTTTTCGAACACCATATCCACAACATGCTGTTTCTGGAAAACGGGGTGTTGGTCCTCAACAGCGAAAGTTCTTCCGATAAAAAAGAGGAATTTCTCGAAACCCTCAGCGACGAATACACCAAAGCCAACGATCTCTCAAGCCCCTTTTACCGCCGTTCGCTCAAGCGGTGCAAAACCGCTGCCGTCAGGATAGAACTCCCTTACCGGAAAGAGGAAAAGGTCGACATCGAACTCTATGCGTTCGGTCCAAACCGTGTCAAATTTACTTTTTTAACCCCGAACAGCTGGGTCATGCGCTATCTCAAACAGCAGCTCTCCAGCATTTTGCTCAGTTCGACCTCTTCGAACCTCTACATCGACGTCAGCACCGCTGCGGCCAAAGCGCGGCTGGAGAAAACCCTCAATCGCCACGCAGTGCTTCATTTCGCCATCAATTACCGTTACGATGACGAATTTATGAGCCGTCTGTATGGTCACTACAAAGGGTGGGGATTCGGAAACGATACGATCGACAAAATGATCCGCTACCACGCGATCTTCGACCTTCCGATCGGCGCCAAGGTCTCCGATCTCAAAAAACGGTACCGTGAACTGGCCAAGCGATACCATCCCGACCGGGTTCAGACGAAAAACCCCGAGGAGATCAACCGGTACACCCAAAAGTTTCAGCTGCTTCAGGAAGCGTACGACGCATTACGCTCGGCGAGTTAAGAGCGAAAGCTCCTCGGCGGTGAACAGGTAGATTCTGGAATCTTTGTGCTGGGCGAGCTCGTTGGAGAATCCCCGCTTGGTAAAGAGGAAGATTTTGTCAGGTGCGAGGCTCAGTTTGGAACATTTCTCTTCCAGAATACGCAGCTCTTTTTTGTTCACTTTGTGGTTGGTCCATTTGCATTCCCCGATCCACGTCTCGCCGTTGAGCGTGTCGCTGAGAAGATCGATCTCGACTTCGCGGTCCCAGTAGCTCCCCGATTCGATCACCTCTGTCCCAAACCGCCGGCTCAGCACGTCCCGGATATAGATATCGCACAGCTCTTCAAAAACAAATCCGACGAAGGCGTTGTGATGGAGCTGAAAATGTTCCAGCATCGGGGCGTAGTTGCCCTCGCGGATGCTTTTGGCGAAGGGTTCGACGAACGCGAACCAAAAACGGAGGAACGGGGTTTCGAAACGGAGTTTATGAGAAATTCTGTGGCGCTGGACCGCTTTTTTGAATTTTTGTTTCGGATGCAGTTTCAGAGGCGGGATTTCGCGGGAATGCTCGATGACGAGATAGCCTATACGGCGTAAAAACAGGAACGCTTCGCTCCCTTTTTCTTTGCCGATACGGGCACGGCGATAGGCCGAGTCGAGCCGGCGGTCTCCGATGCTGATGGCGTGCAGCAACCGAGCGTAGAGGAGATTCTCCCCAAGGGGATCGAAAATAGCCTCCCGAAGAGGTTCGAACGCTTCAAGAATGTGTTTTTGAATCAATGTTTCGACCGGCTCATCGGTATTTATCGCCTCGTCCAATCCGCCGAAAACGGCGAACAGATCGATGCACTGCTCCATATCGCGGGGGAGATTGCGGTGAAAAAAATCGCTGAAGAGTTTCGTATCCATTGAGGGAGATTATACCAGAGTATCGGGGGGCTCCTGAGGTGTCATGGTGAATTCGTTTCCCCACCGAAGTGCATCGAGCCCGTACTTATTCCGGATTTTGAGGGTAGCGTCATCGAGGGTGTGTTCGGCGGTAGCGTTTTCGACATCGAGGAGGGAAAAAATACGGTGGGTCTGGGCACTGAAATGGGAGGCGCTGAGGCCGAGGTGGGTGATCGCCCCGCTGCGGTGGATATCGGTCTGAGCAAAAAGTTCCATGGCCAGTTGGCGAAACCGCCGTTCGCTGAACCATCGTAATTCCGTGAGGCTCTGGCAGGCTTTGGGATAGTGGAGATAGTGCAGCGAGAGGGTGAAAGTCGTGGGATGGACCTGGAGCCGCTGGATCGCATAGGCCAGATGGCGGGCGAGAATGGCGACGCGGCGACGCAGTTCGTCCCGATCATAGACCGGATCGAAGGTTCGGGAGATGCCGATCGATTTGCGGGGTGCCTGGAGAGCCAGCTCTCCCAGATCCGCGCCACTGATGCGGTCATAAAGGGCTGAGGCATAGGGGCTCCAGGAACGGACCAGCGACTGGGCACGGAGCAGATCGCCCAGAGTCTCGAGGCGGTATTCACGGCATCGGCGCTGAAGGCTCCGCCCGATTCCGGGAAATTTTTCGACCGGGATTTTCCGGAGAAACGGCTCGACCTCGTGGGCAAAGAGAGTGCGGCATCCGAATGGTTTGGCCTCGTCGGTGGAGAGTTTGGCGATGTATTTGGAATGGGCCGCCCCGATCGATACGGGGAGATTCAGATGGCGTTTGATGGCATGGCGGAGCGCATCGGTAAATTCGGGAACGTCTTTGTCATCGATCCACCCCTCCAGGTCGCCGTAAAATTCGTCGATGCTGGCCTGTTCTACCATCGGGATGCGCTCCTGCAAAAAATCGTGCAGGGCGCGGGAGAGACGGTGGTAGAGGCGCATGTTGGGGGCTTTGATAATGAGGGAGGGGCAAAGGCTGAACGCTTCGCGGAGGCTCATTCCCGTTTTGATGCCGAAAGCGCGCGCCTCATAGCTGGCGGTCGTCACGATTCCGCGGATGCGGCCGTCCGGATCGATGTACTGGGCCAGATCATCTCCCTCATAGCGGTGGAAGAAGGTGCCGACGAACGAACCGGTAATGTCGCTCAGCAGGTCCTGGCGGGAGTTCCCCTCCGAGAAGATGTACGGATCCCCGCGCCCCCCTACGGCGACCGGTTTCCCGACCAAGGAGGGAGCAACGGTCCGCTCGGCGGAGACAAAAAAGCAGTCAAGATCGATGTGTATTTTCATACAGGAAAGTGTAGTAGAGGAAACGGGTCCGGGGGAAAAATATGGCAGAATGCACTTTCGTGCACCCTTTTACATCGCGGCGAGCGCCCCTTTGATTTTGGTGAGGATTTCCCCCACTTTTTCGGCGTAGGTATCGAGTTTTTCCTGATAGGAGTCGGGGAGGGGAGTTTCCGATGCAAGGTCTTCGATGAACCCCATGATGGAGTACAGAAAATCGCGGTTTTCGGCGCATTCGTGGCAGACGGTCGTGCTTTCGCACATACCTTCATTCATAACGACGTAGGCGTTCTGGGTCGCTTCGCTAAGCTGTTGGAAATAGCTTTTGTCTTTTTCCTTCGCCGTGCGCAGGAGGGTGTCGATCTCCTGAAATCGGGCCTGCGCTTCACGAATAATCTCAAGCATGGTTCTCTCCTGTCGGAAAATGGTGTGCCCCTATTATAACGAAAAATTAATTCTGTGAAGAGAGGAAATGGCAAGTAGGGTACAATTACGAAAAACTCTGCAGGAGAGGCCATGGAGTACCGTTATATCGGGCGCAGCGGTCTGCGCGTGTCGCCGATTTGTATGGGGACGATGACGTTTGCCAGCCAGTGCGACGAGAAAGAGGCGTTTGCCATTATGGACAAAGCCTATGAGGCGGGGGTAAATTTTTTCGATACCGCCGAACTCTATCCCGTCCCTCCGAGCGAAAAACTTGCCGGACGGACCGAGGAGATTGTGGGGCGGTGGCTTGCGACCAAGCCCCGTGATAGGATCATCCTCGCCTCCAAAGTGGCCGGCGCCGCGTCGGGGTGGTTCGTCCCCCCGATCCGCCACGGCCTCACCTCGATTGACCGCTTCCACATTGAACGGGCCATTGAGGGGTCGCTGAAACGGCTGGGAACCGATTACATCGATCTCTACCAGATGCACTGGCCCGATACCGTTGTCCCCATCGAGGAGTCGATGCGGGCCTTCGACGCACTCGTGCAAAGCGGAAAGGTGCGCTACATCGGCACCTCCAACGATACAGCGCGCGGGACGATGAAATCGCTGATGGTGAGCAAATACGAGCGTCTGGCCCGTTTCGAGTCGATCCAGAACAACTTCTCCCTCCTCAACCGCCGTGATCTGACCGAGATCGGCGCGTTGTGCCGCGAGGAGAAAATCTCGCTGCTCCCCTATTCCCCTCTGGCCGGCGGGGTGCTGAGCGGGAAATACAACCAGCATCCTGATGCCGCAGGGCGGTTCAGCGACTATATCCGATCGCCCAACCAGCGCCAGCGGCTGATGGCGTCCCGTTTCCTGAACGACAAAACCCTCGCTTCGACGCAGGAGTACCTCCGCATCGCGCACGAAGCGGGACTCGATCCGGTCACGATGGCGATTGCGTGGAGCAAGCAGTTCGATTTCGTCGCCTCCACGATTATCGGGGCGACGTCGGCTGCGCAGCTGGACGCGAGTCTCGCGGCGATGGACGTTACGCTCGGCGGCGAGATACTTCAAAAACTGGATGAGGTACATGCGAAAATTCTCTATCCTATGGGTTAGCCTTTTCATCCTCGTCCTAGGGGGATGTTCGGCCAAACACTATACGCAGAGCGAACCCAAGATGATCGTCCTCAAAACCCCCAAACTCAAATTCGCCGATACGGGATATATTCGCACCGACGGCGAAGCGGTCGAGGTGGAGCTTTTCGCCGCGGGGATGGCGGTCGAGAAGATCACGATCGACAAAGAGGTGTGCGTGAGTGCGGGGTGCATGAGCGAGGAGACGTTTGTACGGGACTACCTTTACCACGACTATCCGCGCGACACGATGCGCCAGATCCTGCTGGGGCGTGACATCTTCGGCGGACGCGGGAAAGAGGAGATGTGCGACGCTCGGCTGTTTCAGTTCATTCGCAACGACGAGATGGACATCCTCTACCGCCGTGGCAAGGGGGAGATCTATTTCAAAGACCGCCTCAACGGCCTGATGATTAAAATTACCGATTTGGGAGAAAACAATGCGACTGAGTAGCCGAAGCGGGAGTGTCGAGCAGTCCCATATCCGTTCGATGACGCGGGCCTGCAACGCGATGGGGGGGATCAATATGGCGCAGGGGGTGTGCGACCTGGAGGTTCCCCGCGCAGTGATCGATGGGGCCAAAGCGGCGATGGATGAGGGGATCAATATCTATACACCGACAGAAGGGTTACCCCGCCTGCGAGAGGCGATTGCCGCAAAGATGCAACGGTCCTACGGGATCGAGGTGGCCAGCGAACAGGTTCTTGTTTCCGACGGGGCGACGGGGGCGTTTTATACGGCATGCTTGACGCTGCTCGAACCGGGTGATGAGGTGATACTATTTGAACCCTATTACGGCTACCACCGCTCGACCCTCACATCGCTGGGGGCGGTTCCGACGTTTGTACGTCTCGAAGCCCCGGAGTGGAAGCTCGACATGGAGGCCCTCGAAGCGGTCGTGACGCCTAAAACAAGAGGAATGGTGATCTGCAACCCTGCCAACCCCAGCGGCAAGGTGTATACGCGCGAAGAGCTCGAAGCGATCGGCGCGTTTGCTGAGAAACATGATCTGATCGTCTTCAGCGACGAGATGTACGAGCATTTCCTCTATGACGGGGCGCAGCATATCCCGGCCCTCTCGATCCCGAGTCTTAAAGAACGGTGCGTCACGATGTCGGGGTTTTCGAAAGTGTTCAGCATCACCGGATGGCGGTTGGGGTACGCGATCGCCCCCGCAAGCGTCATCGAGGCGATGGCGCAGTTCAATGACCTGATCTACGTCTGTGCTCCCGCTCCGTTGCAGATCGGTGCGGCTGCCGGTTTGGAGCAGCTCGGGGAGGGGTACTACGGAATACTGGCCCAGGTGCACCAGCACAAACGCGACCTTTTCTGCGACGCGCTGCGTGATGCGGGGCTTGCCCCCAGCGTTCCCGCAGGGGCTTACTACGTCATGACGGACGTGAGCAGCGTTGCGGGGAGTGATGATTTTGAAAAAGCGATGAAAATTCTGGAAAAAACAGGAGTCGCCTCGGTCCCGGGACGGGCCTTCTACCACGACGACGCGGGGAAAAACATGGTCCGCTTTTGCTACTCTAAACCCCTCGAGGTACTTGAAGAAGCGGCCGAGAGAATTCGCAAACTTCGGTAAAATACGACTATTAAATCTCAGGAAACCATTATGCCCAAATACGTAGGAGCCCACGTCTCCGCCAGCGGCGGCGTGTTCAACGCCCCCCTCAA
>JAFGUJ010000095.1 GCA_016938595.1 Campylobacterales bacterium
CGGATATTTGGCGAGGAGATGTTTACCCAGCGTGTTCCGGTCGATGAGGGTCTGAACCTGCTCTTGGAGTGTTTCGTTGTAACCGTGTATGTACTTTAGCATCCGGAATGATACAAAAGTATAGTTTAGGTACACTTTCAGGATTAAAACAGAGAAGGTTTGAGTGTGAAAATAGCGTTTATCGGGGACATCATAGGCCGTCCGGGACGGACGATGATCAAGGAGCACCTTCCCAGGCTGCGCCGCGAGCACGGAATCGATTTCGTCATCGCCAACTACGAAAACGCCTCCCACGGCTTCGGCGTCACGATCAAAAACGCCAACGAGCTTCTGGCGATGGGGATCGACTGCATGAGCGGCGGGAACCATACGTGGGACAAAAAAGAGGTCATCCCCCTCCTCGAATCCCTCCCGATGCTCCGCCCCCACAACTATCCCGAGGGGGTCCCCGGGAGCGGGTGCCGCGTCTTCGAGATCGGGAACGAGAAACTGGCCGTCCTCAACATCATGGGGCACTACGGGATGCCCTACGTCGACAACGCCTTCCGCTGCGCCCGCGATACCGTCGCGCAACTCAAAAGCGACGGGGTGGAGCACATCTTCCTCGATTTTCACGCCGAGGCTTCCAGCGAGAAGCGGGCGATGATGATGCTTTTGCAGGGGCAGGTCGGGGGGATCATCGGCACCCATACCCACGTGGCAAGCGACGATTTCCAGATTTCGCAGGGGACGGCGTATATGACTGACATCGGCCTCACCGGATGCCGCGACAACGTCATCGGGATGGACGCCAATGTCCCCATCGAGCGGTTTTTGACGGGGGTTTCGGGACGGTTCGAAGTCCCAGAGAAGTGCCGCAGGATCCTCCAGATCGCCGTAATGAACCTCGAAGAGGGAAAATGCACCGAGGCATTCAAGCTCAAAATCTTCGACGACGGCAGAGTATTGCGGACGGATGCGTGGATCGAGGAATAGATGGAGCTTCAGGACTCTTTTGAACTTTTCAGCGCACTGGAGCGTCTCAAACTTCTCGAAAACTCCCCGCCGCTGTGGTGGCCCGGCTACGGTACCTTCGAGGTCGTCGTGGGGGCGGTGCTGACCCAGAACAGCCAGTGGAGCCGGGTCGAGCAGTCACTTGAGAACCTCCGGAAAGCGCAAATCCTCTCCCCCGACCTCCTGGCACAAACCCATCCCGAAACCCTGATGGAGCTGATCCGCCCCAGCGGACTGTTCAAGGCCAAAGCCGCGAACCTGATCCGTCTGTGCCGCGCGATGGTCGACGAATACGGCGATTTCGAGACGTTTGCCCTGAACGTGGATCGCGAATGGCTCCTGTCGCAAAAAGGGATCGGCCCCGAGAGCGCCGACAGCATCCTCTGCTACGCCTGCGCCCGTCCCGTCATGGTCGTCGACGCCTACACGGCGCGGCTGCTGAACGCCTTCGGGTACGAGTTCGAGAGTTATGACGAGTTGCAGGAGTGGTGCGAAGCGGGGGTGAGAAACTTCTTTGACGAAGTACAGCTCAATCCCGCGTTTGCGCGGTTTCACGGGATGATTGTGGAGTATGTGAAACGAAATACGAACAAAAAAGAGACTATAATCATCTCTATCTTGGAAATATGAGGAGCGTAAAATGGTACGATTGTTTTTTATCCCGTGGATGGCCGTTTTGGTACTGGGCGGATGTTCGGCAGCAGAGTTTAACCAGGGAGTCGATGAAGGGGTCGAGGACGTTCGAGGTGTGATCCGAGGGACGAACTGACCTAAAAATCCTCTAAAACACCTCTTTGACCCGTCCCACTTCCCCGCTCATGAGCCGCACTTTGATCCCGTGGGGATGGGTGGGGGAGTTGGTGAGGATGTCGCGGACGATTCCCTCTGTCAGTTTTCCCGTCCGTTGATCTTCTTTGAGAACGATGGCGACCCGTTTGCCGCTTTGAATGTTCTTGCGTTCTTTGCCGTCCATGCTTTTCCTTTTGTTATTTTAATAATTCCAGCAGCTCTTCGAGTTTTCCGATCCGGTGGGTTGCGGCGGAAAAGTCATGATTTTCGGTAAAGCGGTTGTGGACGATGACGCATTCGATTCCCGCCGCCACCGCCGAGCGCAGTCCCCGTTCGGAATCCTCGACGATAATCGTCTGGTGCTTTTCACCCCCCAGTTTCTCCAGCCCCAGCAAATAGGGGTCGGGGTAGGGTTTAGCGCGGGGATATTCTCCGCTGCACAACACGAATTCCATACAGTCGGTAATGCCCCTCGAAGCGTGGATGAGGTCGAAATCGCATCGCAGCGCCGAGGTGACGATCCCCATGCGGTATTTTCCGGAGAGTTCGGCAAGCACCTCTTTGACACCGGGGATAGCGATATCCTCGGTGCGGAGGTAGTGCTGGTAGAGTTCGTTGCGCTTTGCGCGCCATTGGTCGGTTGTGCTGAGGGGGACCCCCGATTCTTCGGCGATCAAAAAGGCACTCTGGCCGTGGATCATGATTTCGCGGTACCGCTCGGGGGTGAGGAGAAATCCTTTGGATGCGAGGACTTCGGCGCTGGCGGTATAGTACCAGTGTTCGGTGTCGACGAGGACCCCGTCATTGTCAAAAAGGATTTGTGTTTTCATGACGGAATTGTATCCAATTGCGGATTGTGAACGGCAAAGCCGCTATAATTCCGGACTTTATTTAAAAGCTGCCAGGAGGGCATATGATTCGTTTAATCATGATGGGATTGATCGTCGCGAGTGTGTTCGCAGGATGTACGGCAAAAGAGGTTGAGACGGGTGTGAACGACGCGGCGGACAGCGTCGTACGCGTTATCCGCGGGACGAACAACTAAGAGGCTTAGCAGGAGAGGACTTCGATGCAGTCTTCGCCTTTGGGGACAAGGCACAAGAAGCTGTAAGCTTCGTCTCCGAGGGTCTCGTAGCTGTGGGGGACGCCGGCGGGGATCAGTAAAACATCCCCCGCTCCCGCTTCGAACGTCTCCTCACCGATCCGTACGTGTGCCCGTCCGCCGAGGACATACTGCTCGTGTTCGACGGTGTTGGTGTGCAGCGGCATGTGTCCGCCCGCATCGATCGTGAAATTGCGCATCGCGAAATGGGGGGATTCGTCGGGAGAGAGGAGCATTTTCATGCTGACCCCTTTGCCCGCTTTCTGGGGCATCGCCTCGATTGTGTCAATGTGTTTGTGCAAAAACATAAAATACCTCGTCATTAAAGTACGATAGGGTAGCACAGAATGGATACGGAGACGTTAAAAGTGTCGCTTGGCGTGATACAATCATGCAGACGCAAGGGTGGCGAAAAGCCCGAAAAGTGCCCAAGGCATTATCGAAATACGTGTGACAGGATACAGAGGGTGGAAAAGATACAAAAATTGCCGATTTCGGTTTTGGTCGTCGAGGATGAACCGGAAGCACTCAAAGAGCTGATGCAGCTCGTCGGCTACCGTGTCGATACCGTTTACGGTGCGGCGAATGGCCAGGAGGCGCTGGCATCGTACCAAAGCAACGCACCCGATATGATCATCAGCGATGTCGATATGCCGATCATGAACGGCATCGAGTTTTTGAAAGCGGTCCGGGAACAGGATGCGGAGACCTCTTTTGTCCTGCTGACCGGGCATAAAAATCTGGAACTTCTTTCTGAAGCGATTGAATACGGAATCAACGCTTTTTTCTCCAAACCGCTCCAGTTTGCCCAGCTCCTTTCCAAAATCGAGAGGGTCGCCCGCAACAAGGTGCTGGAGCAGAAAGTCAAAAACAGCACGGCACTGCTGGAACAGTACAAGGCGATCGTCGATGCCTCGGCCATTATTTCCAAATCCGATCCGGAGGGGAAAATCACCTATGCCAACGAGATGTTTTGCCGTATCAGCGGCTACACTTCCGAGGAACTGATCGGACAGGATCACAACATCGTCCGCGATCCCGCCACTCCGACGTATGTGTTTAAACACATGTGGGATACGATCCGTTCCAACAAAATCTGGCACGGGGTGATCCACAACCGTGCGAAAAACGGCAAAAGTTACACCGTCAAAAGCACGGTCGCCCCGATTTTCGATCAGAACGGAAATATCATCGAATACATCGCTCTGCGCGAGGATATCTCCGGCGTCATCAAAAAAGAGAAAAAGATCCGAGCCGAGCGCAAAAAGCTCGACGATATTCTCAACCACGTCGACAGCATTGTCGCGATGGTAAGCCTCCAGGAAAAGCTCCTTTTCGTCAACCAGAAATTTTTTGACATGTTTCCCTATGTCGATCTGTACGACTACAAGAGTGACCACAGCTGTATCTGCGATATTTTTGAGCCCAGAGAGGGGTTTCTTCAGCCGCAGATGGGGGATCAGTACTGGGTAGAGTACGTCCTCTCCCATCCCGAGGCGCAGCACCACGCCCTGATGATCGACAAAACGGCAAAAGAACGGATTTTTACGGTCAATGCCCAGCCTATACACGCCGACGAAAAAGAGCTTTTCGTCGTGACCCTCGGCGACGTTACCGAACTGCAGCGGGCGAAAGAGGAAGCCAAAGTGGCGGCACAGATGAAAGGGGAATTCCTGGCCAACATGAGCCATGAAATCCGCACCCCGATGAACGGGATATTCGGATTTGTTTCCCTTCTGTCGCAGACGCATCTTGACGAGAAACAAAAACGGTATGTCGACGTTATCGAAGGGAGTACCCAGACGCTGCTGGGGATTGTCAACGATATTCTCGATTTTTCGAAGATCGAGAGCGGAAAACTCGAGCTCGACTGTACGAAGGTCAATCCGTTTATCGAGTTTGATCGCATCATGCAACTTTTCAGTGTGAAAGCCGAACAAAAAAAGATCGCGCTCCGGATGCGGATCGATCCGCTCCTTTCGGAGTGCATTGTCATCGATCTGCTCCGGATGCAGCAGATTGTCTCCAATCTCCTGAGCAATGCGGTCAAATTCACCCCCGAAAGCGGCGAAGTCCTTTTGTACGTTGCGCTGCTCGCAAGACAAGGGGAGAAAAGCCGTATCAGTATCGGGATCAAGGATAATGGAATAGGGATAGCCCACGCACACCAGCGTAAAATTTTTGAAGCTTTTTCGCAGGCCGACAGTACGACGACCCGAAAATTCGGGGGTACGGGGCTTGGCCTCTCAATCAGTGCTCATCTCGTATCGCTGATGGGAGGAGAACTCAAGGTCAAAAGCCGTCTCGGAGAGGGGAGCGAATTTTATTTTGAAATCGATGTCCAAACGTGCTCCTTCGAGGATTCCCGGATACTCCAAATGGACGGGGAGAGGAGAGAATCGGGAGACGAAGGCACTATGCGGCTGAGCGGAAAGGTTCTGATTGCCGAAGACAACCGGGTAAACCAGATGCTGATCGAAGAGCTCCTCCAGCATTTCGGGCTCCGTCCAAAGATCGTTTTCGACGGTCGGGAGGCACTGGAACAGATCACCGAAACTCCGTACGATCTTGTTTTTATGGATGTCAATATGCCGCATATGGGGGGTATCGAAGCACTGGAGCGGATCAAGGCAAAAGGGATCCGCGTCCCCGTGATTGCCCTCACGGCCAATGCGATGGCGGGAGACGATGAACGGTTCTTGTCACTCGGGTTCGACGGCTATCTGTCCAAGCCTGTCGATGTGGAAAAACTGGAGAATATCCTCCGCGTGTATCTGAGCGCGGAGGGGGACAGGGTTCCCGTCGCCCGGGAGAGGGTTCTGGATATGGAACGGCTTCGCAAAGAGGTTCCCCTGTCCGAAGCGGTCATCCGAAAACTGCTGAAAGCATTTCTGGACAATATGGACGCGTCATTGACGGAGCTTAAAAACGGGATTGACGCGACAGATCCCGACAGAGTCTACCAGGCGGCCCATTACATCCGGGGAGGAGCCGGTAATCTGCGGATAACAACGCTCGAAGAACTGGCGGTGAAAATCGAGAAGGCAGCCAAGGAAAACGTCCTGGCGGATTACACCGAACTGTACGGCCGGCTTGCGGCAAAAATGGAAATACTGAAACGGGAGATCGGCGATATCCTGGGAGATTAATCCCGGAGATTGAGCCAGGAAGGGGGATTGTCAAAGCACAGTTCGCTTTCGTGCCAGTCGGTCTTTTCACCGCTGCGGGCGTGGAGTTTCCCCGCGATCAAAGTATATTGAAGCCCTGTGACGTTGCTGGTGAGTTTTTTCCCCTCTTTAAGGGCTTGTAACACGGCGTCTCTGCTTTCCATAACATATCCTTTGACGAAGAAGTCTGCAAAAGTACCCAATGGTCTCTTTACAGAAGGCTTAGAAGAGGGGCAGAAACCTGCCCCGGGGGGAGAGAGTTACAGTGCTGTAACGTTTTCAGCTTGTGGGCCTTTGTCGCCCTGACCTACGGTGTAAGTCACTTTTTGACCTTCGTCAAGCGAAACACGGCCGTAACCGGTGCTGTTGATCTGACGGAAGTGTACGAATACGTCTTTACCGCCGTTGTCTTGTTGGATAAATCCAAAACCTTTTTCGCTGTTGAACCATTTAACGGTTCCGTTTAGTACGTCTGCCATAGTAAACCCTTTGTGTTGTATATACACCCTGCTGCCAGAGTGGCCGAAAATATAAAGTGGAGTATTCTAAGGTAGATCGTACTGTTAACGGAAGGTCTTCAATAAAAAGCAAACCAAAGATGAAACTCTAAATCATCTTTCTGTAAGAGTATTGTAGCTGAAAAAAACCTTAATAGCAAGGCTCTAATTAAGGTTTGTTTAAACTTTGGACTGGACGGTGATTTTCGTCGCTTCGAACAGCTCGGCTGCTTTCTGGATCATCGGCTCTTTGAGGAGATCGCTTCCGTCGAATTCCTTGACGCTCGTTTCGTCGCACGAGCTCACGCAGCTTCCTACCCCGACTTCGGCTTCTTCGACCATGGACGCGTTTTCGAGGATCCCTTCGGGAGCGGCAGGGACGGTCTGCAGATCGGGGAGGGGCGCGGTTTCGGGCTCGGCAGCTTGGCTGCAGGGATTGGAACGGATCTGGGTCTCGATCCCGAAAATTTCGCGGACGAACTGACGGATAATGCCGAAACTGTTTTTGAGCAGTTCTTTATCCTCTCCCTCGGCGCAGCTCTCCCAGGTGAGGAGAGGGGCCTCGTACGAGACAAATGAGACGTTTTTTTCGAAACACTCTCCCAGCTCGATGCTGCGGTCGCGGATTTTCTCGCACAGCATCTCAAAAGGGGATTTTTGGGGGGCGACCGGGGTGACATGAACCGTCTGAGCCTCCTGCACGGCGGGAGCGGCCGGTTTGGCCGGTACATCGTGATGGGGAGTGCGCGATTCGAGTGATTCGATCATCTCGTCGATCTCTTTGATTTTGAGCGCTTCGATCATTTTGAACAGGACGAGGCTGATGACGAAACCGCCGTCCGCATTGATCGCAAAGAGGGTTTTCGCATCGCTCAGGATACGGAAGAAGCGCTCGATGACGAGGGGGCTGAAGCGGTGGTCGGCTTCGTAGAGACGCTCTTTGAGGTAGGCGATCAGCTCGTCGACGACCATCTCCGCTTCGTACGATTCAAGCTCCTTGAGCATGGCCGTCAGGGCTGAGCGGTCTTTGGCGAAGACGGCGTCGAAGAGGGTGCTGATGTACTCGGGATCGAGAAGCCCCAGCATGTCGGCGACCGTTTTGACATCAACAAACCCTTTGGAATAGATGATCGCCTGATCCAGCAGGGTGAGGGTATCGCGCAGGCTCCCCGAACCGCTGCGGGCGAGGATGTCGAGCGCCTCGGGCTGGTACTCGATGTTTTCGAGATGGAGGATATGGCTCAGATGGTGGACGATGTTGGGATGGCTGATCCGCTTGAAACGGAAATGCTGCGTCCGGGAGAGGATCGTGGGCGGGAGCTTGAGCGGGTCGGTAGTGGCCAGAATGAATTTGACGTACGGTGGCGGCTCTTCGAGGGTTTTGAGGAGGGCATTGTGCGCCTCCTTGGTCAGCATATGGACCTCGTCGATGATGAAAATCTTGACGTCGGCGCTGGCGGGGCGGTATTTGGTATGTTCGATCAGGTCGCGGATGTCGTCGATTTTGCGGCTGGAGGCGGCATCCATCTCGATGATGTCGATATGGCGCCCTTCATTGGCCATGACGCAGTGGCTGCAGACGTCGCACGGGGCTGAGGTAGGGCCGTTTTCGCAGATCAGCGATTTGGCGAAGATCCTGGCCGTCGAGGTTTTGCCCGAACCGCGCAGTCCCGAAAAGAGATAGGCGTGCGAGAGGCGTCCCGAATCGAGGGCCAGAGAAAGGGTCTGAGAGATGCTCTCCTGCCCGATGAGCTCTTCGAAGCGGCGGGGACGGTATTTGAGTGCTAGGACTTCGGATGTTTGGCTCACGGGTTTCCCTTGAAATTTAATCTAATGAGTTTATCATGGCGACGCTAAATTTTTCGCCCAGTATGTTTTTTACCATACCGGTCTCGATGGGGCCGGTCGCGAAAAGCTTTAACGTCGTTTCACCGTCGCTCGCTTCCCCTTTCTGCTCCAACAGGCAGAGCAGACGGTTCGTGACCCCTTCGGCGCTCTCGACGAAGGTAATGGGGCGTCCCATGACCCGCTCGATCGCGTTTTTGACCAGTGGATAGTGGGTGCACCCCAGCACGATCGTATCGACGTTCGCGTCACGCATCGGTTTGAGCCATCCTTCCAGCATTTCGAGGGTTTTTGGGGTATCGGTATCGCCCGATTCGATCTGCTGCACCAGACCCGGGCAGGGCTGTTCAAACACCCGTACGTGGTAATGTTCACAGAGCATTGAGACGAGCGCCTTGTATTTCTCTCCGTTCAGCGTCGCCGGGGTGGCGAGGACGCCGACGTTTTTGCTCACCGAGTGGGAGATGGCAGGTTTGAGCCCCGGTTCGGTCCCGACGATGATGAGGTCGGGGTATTTTTCGCGTAGCTCGGAAATCGCCGCGGAGGTGGCGGTGTTGCAGGCGACGACGAGGGCGTCGATGCGATGGTGGGAAATCAGATATTCGGTGATGGCGATCGAGAAGGCTAAAATCTGCTCTTTGGTTTTTTCACCGTAGGGGGCATTGGCGGTGTCGGCGACGTAGATGATTTCGGCACTTTGGAGTTTTTCCAACATAGTGCGGACAATCGTCAGACCACCCAAACCGGAGTCGAAAACCCCGACTTTCATATCGGATTAGTTTTTCTCCGGCACGTGTGCCGGTAGCTTCAGGGGGGTGCAGGGGACACGGGTGTCTCCGCCACTAAAATGGGCTTTGCTCATTTTAGTGTTTTGCATCATTTGGATGACTCGTTCATGCTGTCGAGGAACTCGATGTTCGACTTGCTTTTGAGCATCGTGTTGTAGAGGAAGCGGAGCGCTTCCACTTCGTCCTCCTGCTTATGCAGCATGGAGCGGAGGATAAATACTTTCTGCAAAACGTCCGGTCCGAGGAGGAGCTCCTCTTTGCGGGTTCCCGATTTGAGGATGTCGATCGCCGGGAAGATACGGCGGTCGGAGATTTTGCGGCTGAGGACGATTTCGGAGTTTCCGGTCCCTTTGAACTCTTCGAAAATGACCTCGTCCATACGGCTGCCCGTTTCGACGAGGGCGGTGGCGATAATCGTCAAGCTTCCGCCGTTTTCGATGTTACGCGCCGCACCGAAAAAGCGCTTTGGTTTGTGCAGGGCGTTGGCGTCGACCCCGCCCGAGAGGACTTTACCGCTGCTTGGAGTGACGGTATTGTAGGCGCGGGCCAGACGGGTGATCGAGTCCAGGAGGATCACGACGTCTTTGCCCAGCTCGACGCGGCGTTTGGCCCGCTCGATCACCATTTCGGCGACCTTGACGTGGTTTTTGGCCGGTTCGTCGAAGGTGGAACTGTAAACTTCCCCTTTAACGCTGCGTTCCATGTCGGTCACCTCTTCGGGACGTTCGTCGACGAGGAGAACCATGAGCTCGATCTCGGGGTGGTTGTTGGTGATCCCGTGGGCGATTTCTTTCATCAGCTCCGTTTTACCCGAACGGGGAGGGGCGACGATGAGGCCCCGCTGCCCTTTACCGATCGGGGCGAAGAGGTCCATCATCCGGCCGGTCAGTTTGGTCGGCTGATATTCGAGTTTGATCTGCTCCAACGCATACAGCGGCGTGAGGTTTTCGAACAAAGGACGTTTTTTGGATTCTTCGGGGGGGAGGTAGTTGATCGCTTCGACTTTGAGGAGGGCGTAGTAGCGCTCCTGATCTTTCGGAGCGCGCACCTGGCCCGTGACGATGTCCCCGTTACGCAGGGCGAAGCGGCGGATCTGGGTGCTGGAAACATAGGCGTCATGGAGCGAATCGCTGAAGCTCTGGTCTACCGCGCGCAGGAACCCGTACCCATCCTGCATGATCTCCAAAATCCCGGTAAAGAGGATGAATCCCCCCTGCTGGACCTGCGTTTTGAGGATTTCGAAAATCAGATCCTGACGTTTGAGCTCGTTGGGGTCTTCGATGTTGAGAGAGATGGCGATCTCGAGGAGATCTTCGAGTTTTTTTGTACGGAGGGCTTCGATCGTGAACCCTTCAACAGGAATATGGGTGCGATTTTTGGAGTTGGTTCTGGGAGTTTTTGCGGTAGTATCGCTCATCAGGTGAATGCCTTAGAATAAGTGGATTATATCGTGTGCGAGATATTGGAGTTTTGTCTTTGTGTTATTGTGCTGTGACATTATAATCAATCGCTTGGCGCGTTGTCAAGAAACGGCAGGAATCGCTTCTCCCCGTAGAGCTTGATATTGAGCTTGAGTCCCACCATCGTCCCCTGGGTTATCAGATCCACGATGAAGTATTGATGGCGGTAGTAGAGCGTCGGCATCACTGCAAACCCGGAATTGTCTTTGCCATCGGTGCATTCGACCGATTGGAGCCCCTCGAAACAGTACCCCCGCTGGTAGCCCGCAAAGAGACTCACCCCGAAAGGGCCATAAAGGTCGTAGCGGTATCCTGCCGCGACAATGTCGGTGGTTTTGAAGCGGGAGTTGTCGAAATGGAGGTACGCGAGGGCGTAGCGCTTGTCGTAGAGGAACTCGGCGCCGTACGCATGGTGGTTTCCATTGTAATCGCGACCCTCTTCGTAAGAGCCGAAATGGTGCGAAACCATCCCGACGGTCGCATACCCCTCAACCTCGTTACCGCTCAGGTACGTCATCAGGAAAAGCAAGCCAAGAAAAAATTTCATAAAAAGGATTGTATCTTAAAACGGGGACAACGCGGCGATGCCATAGGATCAGAAAAAGGTGCCGCTCTCGTAGAGCCATCGGCCGGCGACTTTTAGAAACCGGCTTTTTTCGTTGATCGAACCGTGGTCCAGCACCGCTTCGAATGTGACGAACGCTTCGCTTTCGCCGTCGATGAATTCGGTGATTTTCAGCCCTGTAAAGCGGCTGCTCCGGCAAAACTCCAGAATGCCGTTTTTCCACTCCATGGTATCGGAGGTGAAATCGGGGTTGTCCGGGTGGGTCGTTTTGATAATGTAATCGGCCAGTCCGAGCGCGTAGGCGCTGTAGCGGGAGCGCATCAGCAGCAACGCCGTGGCGGGGAGGATTCCCCTGTGGTAGGACTGGCAGCAAAGTTTGTATTTTTTGCCGCTGTGGCAGGGGCAGGGGGCGTTGGCAGATAATTTCATGAACGCGATATTACAGCATGTCATCTTTTTAAGCTCTTAGCAATGGTGGGCTATAATGACGCCATGATCTACGAAATAACCACACTCATCAGTATCGCTGCCGCCGGAGCACTGGCATGGCAATGGAACCGTGCCCGGAATGAAAATTTTTTGCTCCGGTCGCAGACGCTCCAGCAGCAGGAGACGCTGAACCAGGAACACGGGCTGCGCACACAGTTCCAAGCCAGATACGAGACGCTGCAGCAGGAATACCATGCGCTGGAGCGCGATTATGCGGTGCTGCATACCCGCAGCGAAGAGACAAACCGCTCCTACGAGGAGAAACTGCGCCTTCTGGATGAAGCCAAGACGCAGATGAAGATACAGTTCGAACATCTGGCAACGCAGATTTTCGAGCAGAAAGCCAAAACGTTCGACGAAGCGCATGCCAAGGGGCTGGATATGCTCCTCAAGCCGTTCCGCGAGCAGATCGCGCAGTTCGCCACCCAGAGCAAGGAGCAGTTCGTCCATGACGCCAAAGAGCGCCAGAGTCTCAAAGACGAGATCGTCCGCCTCAAATCGATGAGCGAGCGGCTCAGCGAAGATGCGATCAACCTGACCCAGGCACTCAAAGGCGAGAACAAGACCCAGGGGAACTGGGGGGAGATCGTTCTCGAGCGGATTCTGGAGGAGTCGGGGCTGCGCGAGGGGCATGAATACGAGCTCCAGAGCACGCTGAGTGACGGGGAGGGAAAAAAATACCGCCCCGACGTGATCGTCCACCTGCCGCAGAACAAGGACATCATCATCGACTCCAAGGTTTCCCTCGTCGCCTACGACGCCTTTATCCGTGCCGAAAACGACGAGGAGAGGACCCACGCCCTCAAACAGCACCTCCTCTCAATCCACAGCCATATCAAGGGACTCGGCTCCAAACGGTACGAACAGCTGAACGGGGTCCGAACCCTCGATTTCGTACTTCTCTTTATGCCGATAGAGGGGGCGTTTCTCCTCGCCCTGGAACACGACAGCACCTTTTTCAAAACGGCGTACGAGCAGAACATCGTTGTCGTCTCCCCCTCGACGCTCCTCGTGACGCTGCGCACTATCGAGCACATCTGGCGCAGCGAATACCAGGAACGTAACGCCAAAGAGATCGCCGCATCGGCAGAAGCGCTGTACGAAAAGCTGGTGGCGTTTGTCGAGGATATGGAGAAGATCGGCGAACAGATCGGCCGGACGCAGAAAAGCTACGATGCGGCGATGAACAAGCTCAGCACGGGAAAAGGGAACCTGATCCGTCGGGCCGAGGGGATGAGGAAACTGGGGCTCAAGCCCAAGAAAGCGCTCCCCGCTTCGGTGACGGAGAATGAAGAAGACGAAACTCTATTTATAGGTGGGGAATTTTCACCTTCGAGTTGAGCAGCGCTCCGATGATCACCATCAGGGCCAGCACCCCCATCCATCCGATGAATCCCGATCCCAGCCATACAAGCCACAGCAGAATCGCTCCCAGCGGCGTCGGGACCCCCGTGAAATATTTGCTGACTTCCCCCGCATCGGCGTTGATATTGAACTGGATCAGACGGCGCAGGCCGCTGATGACGTAGTAGACCGATGCGGCCGAGGCTGCGGCGAGTGCGAATCCGGAGAGTTCGGCGTAGACCCCCTGGAAGATGAAAAAGGTGGGGACGAGGACGAAGCTCAGAAAGTCGGCGAACGAATCGAGCTGCACCCCGAATTCGTTGGAGAGGTGGTATCTGCGGGCAATCTTGCCATCAAAAATGTCAAATGCTCCTCCCATCCATGCAAGGACGACAGCGATAATGAACTGGTTTTGGGTGATGAAATAGGTGGCCAGCAGGCCGCACGTGATGTTGGCCATCGTGATGAGATTGGCCAGGTTGAAATGGGACTCCGAACGCCATAAAAACTGCATGATTGCTCCGTCGGTCAGGTTTTAAAGACGGTATTATAGCCAAAGTGCTGCAGCGAGGAGATTCGGCTGAGTAAGGGGAGTTAGGCTATAATTGCGCAATGAAAAAAAGCCTCCTCCTATCGATTTTCATCCATGCCGTTCTGGTGGCGGCTGCGGGTTTGGCCATTATGGTACTGCGCGTTCCGGAAAAACCTTCGGAACCTGTGAAGATAGCAGTGCGCCTGTCCACTCCGTCACCGCAGCCGTACGTTGCAACCCCCTCGATGCCAGAACCTCTCTCGCGG
Organism: Campylobacterales bacterium; assembly: GCA_016938595.1. Classification (GTDB taxonomy): domain Bacteria; phylum Campylobacterota; class Campylobacteria; order Campylobacterales; family Sulfurimonadaceae; genus Sulfuricurvum. Next base: position 13,838 of record JAFGUJ010000095.1, read on the forward strand.
CCTGAAAAGGTGGTGCAGACTCCCAAACAGCCGCCGAAGCGGCAAGAACAGCTTTCCAAACCGCCCGTAGAGACGCCCCCAATACCCTTCACGGCAGCTTTTGAGGCCGCTCCTCTCAGGGTTTCGGAAGCTGCGGTACAGCCGATAGTGCAGCAGAGTGTGAGCAAGCCTGTAAAAACGGCGGTCGCGCCCAAAGAACCCGCCCCCGCCAATGCGGCTGCCGAACCTGCCAGGCCCGATCCCAAGGTGAAAGAGGCGTATCTGCACTATCTCCGCCAGACGATAGACGAACGTAAGGTATACCCCAAAAATGCGAAGCGGCTGCGTCAGACGGGCACGGTCATGGTGAAGTTTACCCTCATGGCTGAGGGCACCATCACGAATGTGTCGGTCGCCGACTCTTCAGGCTTCGAACTCCTTGACCAGGCCGCTGCGGACCTCCTCAGGAATATCTCCAGGGTGCGGCCTCTCCCCCAAGAGCTTGGGCGCGAGCCCATCATCCTCTCCATCCCCATACAATATACGCTAGGATAATGATCCGTAGGAGCATTGCGCTGTCGTAATCTCCTGAAAATCGCATCAATGCGACATTAGCACCCTAATAGCATAAAAGTCGGATACACAGATAATGAAAAGTATTATCATTATAAGAAAACTATAAGCTGATAACTACTATCATTTCGGAACAAATTGAGAATGCCAATCAAAAATATTGTGTGGCCTTCTCGGAACAATGAAGGGGAAATGATGAAAAAAACTGTAGTACTGAGCCTGGCGGCAGTCGCAGCATTGAATGCTTCGGGTATCGATGAGGCGTTTGTCGCGGGGAAAGCCGAGGGGCAGATCCGTGCGGCGTATGTGAGTCAGAACAACGATGCAGGTACCGATACGTACGGAACATCGATCGGCGGTATTTTGAAATACGAAACGGCCGCATGGAATGAGATCAAATTCGGTGCTGCCGCCTATGTCAGCCAGAAACTCGGGTTTGCAACGGGTGACGATGGCAAAACCAATCTTGATCTTTTTGACGAAGAAGGGAAATCGTATGCCTACGTCGGTGAAGCCTACCTCGACTACACACGGGGCGATCTGAACCTCCGTGTTGGTAGACAACGGATCGACACGCCGTTTGCCGATACCGACGATATCCGGATGCACCCGAACACCTTCGAGGCGGCCATTGCAACCTACAGCGGGATCGAAGCGACGACGCTGGTCGGGGGATACGTGACCCGCTGGGCAGGATACGATTCGGGCGATGAAAAATCGACGTTTAAAAAACTCGACGGTGTTGACGGCGAAAGCAACGGTGCTGCCATGATCGGCGCTCTCAATGAAAGTATCAAAAATCTTGAGGTGCAGGGATGGTACTACGGTGCGGATAAAATCGCCGATCTGTATTATGCTGACGCGACCTATGCGATCCCGTTCTCTGAGACGATGGGGCTGGAACTAAGTGCCCAGTATGCCCGGTTCAATGAAAAACAAGGCAGCGGAGCGGACGGCAGCGTCTACGGAATCGGTGCGGCGTTCAACGCGGGGCCGTTGACGGTCGGTGCGGCCTACAACCGCGGAAGCAACGATGAGGGGAAAGCGCCTCCGATCGGATTCGGCGGCGGACCGTACATGACCTCGATGGAGGAGTGGACGATCGAAGGGATGGAGGACGTCAAAGCGTACCAGCTGAGCGCCGAAGCCGATTTGGCAGGTATGGGGCTTGATGGGGTGACGCTGACGGCTTTGTATGGAGATTTCAAAAGCGCGCCGATGGATATGCACGTCAAAGAGATCGATGTGATCGCGGCGTTTGAAATCAGCGAAGCGATCAGCGGCGACATCAGCTACGCGGCGATCGAGGACGAACACAACAACGCCGACGGCGGGGATGATGCAGGATATGACCGCTTTTTGGTACGTATTGGATACAATTTCTAAAGGAAAACATGTGAACGGAGAAATTATGACACTGCTCAGTGCCTGCACCAAAGGGGGGACCTGCACCGTGGTCCGGGTCAACGCTACAGGAGCTCTCAAACAACGCCTTATCTCGTTCGGACTGATGAAAGGCACCGAGGTGAAGATGCTCGAATGCGCCCCGGCCAAAAGCACGTTCGAGATTAAAGTAGGGAACGTCTCGCTGGCACTGCGCCGCGAAGAGGCGGAGCTGATCGAGGTGACCGATGTCCACTAAAAAAATTACCGTAGCCCTTGTCGGACAGCCCAACGTCGGCAAGAGCATGCTGATCAATTCGATCGGAAACGCGAGATTGCATGTCGGGAATTTCACCGGAGTGACGGTCGAGAAGACAGAGGTCGAGTTTGAATACGGCGGATACGAATTCAACGTCGTCGATCTTCCCGGGACCTATGCCTTTACCGACTATTCGATCGAAGAGCGGGTAACCCACGATTTTCTCGTAAGTGAAAACTACGATCTGATCATCAACGTCCTCGATTCAACGAACATGGAAAAAAATCTTCAGCTGAGCGCTGAGCTGATGACGATGAACAAAAAAATGGTGATCGCCCTCAACATGAGCGACGAAGCCGACCGGGAAGGGATAGAGATCAACGCCCCCTACCTCTCCCAGCTCCTGGGAATTCCGTGCGTCCGTGTATCCGCGGCGGCGAAAACGGGGCTGGAAGAGTTGATGAACGCTGTTATCGACGTCCATAATACCCAGACGCAGGAGGCGAAGCTCGTTTTCGGAGAAGCGGTCGAAGAGGAGCTCAAGGCGATTACCGAATACCTGAACCGACACAAGTTCAAAGCGGCCATCAGCAACCGCAATATCGCGATCAATCTGCTGCAGAAAGAGAAAAAGACCTACCGGACTCTCCACGACAACCCGATCTGGACGGAACTGCAGCCGATGCTGATCGAGGCAGACCGCCATATCCTGCTCCATCACGACACCGAGGATATGAAAGAGGCGTTTGCCGAGGAGTATCTTGCGTTTAACCGCGGGGTGATTGCCGAAACGGTCAAAATCAAGCCAAAAGCCCCGGAGAAAAAGACGACGACCGAGAAGATCGACTCTGTGCTGATCCATCCCGTGTTCGGGATACCGATCTTTTTGTTTTTCATGTGGGGACTGTTTCAGCTAACTTTCGAGATCGGCTCGATTCCGATGGATTGGATCGATGCCTTTTTTGGCTGGTTCGGTGAGATTGTCGGCAGCACGATTGCCAATGAAGAGATCCGTTCTCTGGTCGTCGACGGAGTGATCGCGGGTGTCGGGGCGGTGGTTCTTTTCATCCCGAACATTGTCATTCTTTTTATCGGGATCGCGCTGCTCGAAGCGACGGGGTATATGTCACGGGTCGCCTTTTTGCTGGACGGGTTTTTCCACAAGTTCGGTCTGCACGGGCAGTCGTTTATCCCCCTCGTGACGGGATTTGGGTGCTCCATTCCGGCGTATATGTCGGCGCGGATTTTGAAAAATGACCGTGACCGTCTGCTGACCCTCTTTGTCATCGGCTTCATGAGCTGCGGGGCGCGGCTGCCCGTTTATGTCCTATTCACGGGGGCGTTTTTCGGCCCTGAGATGGCGGGGAATGTCCTGTTCGGGATCTATATCCTGGGGGTTATGATCGGGCTTGTTGCGGCGAAGATCCTCAAGATGACGGCGTTCAAAGGGGCTGATGAGCCTTTTGTTATGGAGATGCCCAAATACCGTCTCCCTTCGCTCAAGCTGATCTGGCACACCGTCGTGACCAAAACGATGATGTATCTGAAAAAAGCGGGAACCTTTATCGCGGCAGCGTCGATGCTCGTATGGTTTTTGAGCACCTACCCCAAAGACGGTTCTCTGGACGCGGTGTATGCCGCCAAGATCGAAGTGGCCGCCTCCGAGGATGAGGTCAAAACGCTTGAAAACCGGCTTGCCGAAGAGCAGCTCTCCCAGAGTTTCCTCGGGCAGATCGGTCATGCGATCGAGCCGGTGTTCTCACCGCTGGGATTCGACTGGAAGATGGCGGTCGCTCTGCAGACGGGTCTGGCGGCCAAAGAGGTTGTCGTTTCTACGCTGGGGGTACTGTATTCGCTGGGTTCGGATGCGACCGAAGAGGATATAACACTGATGAGTACGATCAGCTCCCAGATTCCGTTTGCCTCCGCGGTGGCGTTTATCGTCGTCATCATGACGTA
>JAFGUJ010000096.1 GCA_016938595.1 Campylobacterales bacterium
AAAAACGATGCCCTCTTCAGCAACCGTTTGTGGCTCAACATGAGCTATGCCGCCACCGAAAACCTCAGTTTCACGGGGCAGCTGGCCTACAACAAGATTTTCGGACAGCGTGCTATGAGCAATCCATATTACGCAGGAATGGAAGGATTTGACTGGGTCAGCAACGAATCGGCCTACAACGACGAGCTGCGGGTCCGTTCGGCCTATTTCTTCTACACCGATGACGAGCTCTTCGGCGCCGACATCCCCTGGACGTTCAGTCTCGGACGCCGCCCCTCCACCGAGGGACACCTGATCAATCTGCGCGACGACGTCGAGGCCTCCTCGCCGCTGGCCCACACCGTCAACGTCGAGTTTGACGGCGCGAGCGCGAGATTCGGCACCGAGGAGCTGATCGGCCTGGACGGCTCGTATTTCAAACTCTGCGCCGGCCGCGGGATGAGTGAAGCAGAGCCTCGTTTTAGTCGCACTAGTGCCCCTTATGCGGGTGATGGTGCATCAACAAACAACGATATTGATATGATCGGGATCATCGTCGTCCCCTACGACGACAAACAGTACAGCACCGGGTTCCAGTATACCTATGCCAACAATCTTATCGATTTAGTTAATCCAAATAATCCAATGAATTACGATACAAAAACAGTCGGTGGGCTCCACACGGCGACGGCGTTCGCAATGGTCAACGGGATCGGGGACGGGATCAGCGATTTCCTCGACGACACGGTAGTTTTCGTCAGCGGAGCAATGTCTCAGACCGATCCATATGAAGGAAAGGGAGGGATGCTTGGTTCTACAAAAGCTGAGCGTGGATACAGCTACTGGATCGGAACGCAGTTTCCCTCCCTGATCAGCGACGAGGGGCGCTGGGGAGTCGAGTTCAACCACGGTTCGAACTACTGGCGTCCGATCACCTACGGCGAAGACACGATGATCGGCTCGAAAATCGCCGCACGTGGGGATGCGTATGAGGTGTACTTCACCGAGCCTCTCGTGGATGACATCCTCAGCTTCCAGCTCCGCTACACCTACATCGACTACGACTACAGCGGCAGTAACGGCTTCTTTGGTGACACAGGAACTCCTCTATCTATGAGTCAAGCTGTTGGATACGGTATGGGTGATGTTATCGTCGATAAAGCACAAGATATCCGCGCCTATCTCCGCTACAAATTCTAATCTTCCCTTCCCGCGAAAGCGGGGATCTCGACGAGGTTCTCGTGCCCTTCAGGGTATGAGAACAACTATTCTGCCAGTTTGGCCAGTTCCTCTTTCACTTTCGCGACATGGTCCTTCACCTTGACGTTCGTCCATGCGGCGCGCACGACCCCTTTTGGATCAATGATGTAGGTGGAGCGGACGATCCCCATGTACTCTTTGCCGTAATTTTTCTTCATCGCCCATACGCCGTAATCCTGCATCATCTGCGTCGTCGGATCGCTGAGAAGGGTAATCTCGAGGTTCTGTTTCGCAATGAAGTTGCGGTGCGACTTGGTGCTGTCGGCGCTGACTCCCAGAATGATCGCCCCCAGATCGTCGTATTCATCCATCGCGGCGCTGAACTCGCACGCTTCGGTCGTACAACCGGGAGTGGAGTCTTTCGGGTAAAAATACAGCACGATCCATTTTCCGCGCAGGTCGCGCGAACAAATCTCCACATCGTCCTGGTTGCTCAGACAAAAATCGGGGGCTACAGTTCCTATTTCTAACATTATGATACCTTTGTTTATAAAATGACGATCGATTTGATTTCGGTAAACTCTTCGATAGCGAAACGGGGACCCTCACGCCCGACCCCGCTCAGCTTCACCCCTCCATAGGGCTGTATATCGAAGCGCAGGGTGGGCATGTCGTTGATGACGACCCCTCCCGCTTCGCATTCGTCGATCACTTTGGTCGCGTTCGCGAGGTTGTTCGTGAAAATCGAGAACTGCAGCCCGTAGGGAGAGTTGTTCATCCGCTCAATCGCATCCTCCAGACCGTCTACCTTGACGAGGCTGACGATGGGGGCGAACACCTCCTCGCACACGATTTTCATCGATTCGGTCACGTCGGCCATGACGCACGGGTGG
>JAFGUJ010000097.1 GCA_016938595.1 Campylobacterales bacterium
ATCCCGTCTTCGGAGAGGGTGATCATCGAACACTCCAAATCACACGTCTCTTTCAGCGCCAGAAGGGCACGGCGCAGCGTCTCATCGGCTTTGATCACAATCCCCGTCGCTTCGATCGCCTCTTTGCGGTTCGGGGTGAGGAGATAAGCGCCGCGGTATTTGGTGTAGTCTTTTCCCTTGGGATCAACGAGGACCTTTTTTGCCGCTTTTTTGGCGGCGGCAATAACCCCCTGCGCAACCCCCTCGGTGATAACCCCTTTGCCGTAATCGGAGAGAATCACGATATCGCACTCTGCAACTGTCCCCTCGACATACGCGATCAGCGCCTCTTCGCTCGCCGCATCGATGGCGTCTTTGGACTCTTTGTCATAGCGGAGGATCTGCTGGTTCGAGGCGATGATACGGCTTTTCTTGGAGGTCTTGCGGCCGCTTTGGAGAATCAGCCCCCGCTCGTCGGCTCCGATGGAGCGGAGCATCCCTGAGAGTTCCGCACCGTTTTCATCATCCCCGATCACCCCGGCCACGCTGACGCGGGCCCCCAACGCGACGAGATTGTTGATGACGTTCCCGGCACCTCCGAGCACCGTCGTCTCGCGCGCGATGTCGACGACCTGCACGGGGGCCTCGGGGCTGATCCGCTCGCACCCTCCCCACAAATAATGATCGATCATCAGATCCCCGATGACGAGGATGCGGGGGGTGGCGTCCTGCAGCCGTTTCATGAAAGCTCCTGCTCGAACAGCCGCTTGATTTCGGGAACGTACGCCGCAATCCCCTCTTCAAATTCAAAACGGGGTGCATACCCCAGCACGCTTCGGGTCGATTCGATATCGGCTTCGGTATGGAACTGGTAGCGTCCCACGTACGGGTTGGGGATGTATTCGCACGCGAACGACGTCCCCAGCTCACGCTGGAGAATGTCGACCATCGACTGGAACGATCGCGCTTTCCCCGTCCCTACGTTGAACACCCCCGACTCTTTGGGGTGCATCGCGAGGATGTTTGCCTGAATGATGTCCTCGATGTAGATGAAATCACGGAGGATCTTGTCGGAGTCTTCGAAAAGCTTCGGATTTTTCCCCGACAACAGCTGATGCCCGAACTGCACGACCATCGACGCCGTTTTGTTTTTGAAAAATTCGCGCGGACCGTAGACGTTGAAATAGCGCAGTCCGACGATGCTGATATGGTCGTGTTTCGCGCTGTACTGACGGGCGAGGTGGTCCATCATCAGTTTCGAGAAACCGTAGACGTTCTGCGGCGCTTCCCGCCCGACCCGCTGCGGAGAGGGGGCGTCGCCGTAGGTGGCACCGGACGAGGCGTAGATCATGTTGGCGCCGTGGACCACCGCGATATCGAGGAGGTCTTTGAACGCGTTGACGTTCGTCTGAATCATCAGATCCTGTTCCAGCGCCGTCGTATCGGAGATTGCCGCCTCGTGAAAGATATAATCGAATTTGTAATTCTGCGCCAGCGAGGCGAGGAGCGACTTGTCGTTGATGTCGCCGCTGATCACTTCCCCGCGGAATCCCAGAAGGTTTTTGAAATGGCCGAAACTTTTGAGGTTGCCGTTGGAAAGGGTAAGATTGGAGCGGAAAAGGTCCAGAACGATGATATGCGCCTGGGGATAGTGTTCCTGAAAATAAAACGCAAGGTTGGAACCGATAAACCCGGCTCCCCCGGTAATCAGGATTGTTTTTTGATTCAGATTGACGTCGCTGTAACGCATTCTCGCTCCTTGGCAGATTATAGTGCATTATTGTAACAGAGGTATGATTAAGCATAGCCAAGTTAGAGTGCTTTAAGAATGATAGGAATATAATTACAGCTAAATTTTTTATGGAGAATATGATGAAAAAACTTGCTCTTGCAATGTTGTTCGCTGGTGTGTCTTTGATGGCTGCTGATGGTAAAGCTTTGGCTGCTAAATGTGCTGCTTGCCACGGTGCTTCTTTCGAAAAAGCAGCTCTTGGTAAATCTGCTGTTGTTAAAGGACAGTCTGCTGCCGCTATCGAAAAATCTTTGAAAGGGTACAAAGCTGGTACTCTGAACAAAAACGGTATGGGTGCACTGATGAAAGGTCAAGTTGCTGCAATGTCAGATGCTGACATGAAAGCTCTTTCTGCTTACATCGCAGGAATCAAATAAGTTTGACCCCTTCACCGCTTCGGCGGTGAACCTTTTTTCTCCTGACTCTTTCAACTTTTTATTCTGGTTTGTACTCTTTTTTACGTAATTCTTCCCGCTTACGCTGCTGATTGGCCGCATCGTTCAATTCGTCCTCATCGTCATACAGGACCTGATTCATCATTTTCGTCTCGTCGTCAAACTGGCCGTTTTTGATCCCCCACAAAAAAGCGATCAGCGCTGCCGCACCCAACACAAGCGATGCGCCCAGCATCATCGCGATTACCCAGCTGTCCATGTTTTCTCCCTATTTGTTTTTCTCTTTGTCCTTTTCTTTTTAAAAAAGAAAAGAACGAAAAGAAAAG
>JAFGUJ010000098.1 GCA_016938595.1 Campylobacterales bacterium
ACCGAAATCGAAAAAGTCGTCGATTTTCTAAAAGCCCAGCGCGAGCCGCAGTACGATCGCCGATTCTTGCGCGAAAACGATGATGTGGCGGGAAGCAACGGCAGCAATAACACCGACGAAGAAGCGGATGAGCTTTACGAAGAGGCTAAAAATATCGTGCTCACCGAGCAAAAAACCTCCATCAGCTATCTGCAGCGCCGTCTTCAGATCGGGTACAACCGTTCTGCCCGTCTGATCGAACAGCTTGAAAACAACGGTATCCTCTCTGCCCCGAACGCCAAAGGGAACCGCGACATTATTTCCGGCGACCCTTTTTAATTCTCCTTCGGGAGGATTTCTCCTCCACCCTTCCCCTGCTTGTAACTTTTTCTCCTCTGCCATGACGTATCCCAATGCCTCCTGCAAGCTATTCAGCTTCAATTAGTTACTAATATACACACATAATTCGCTTTTTATGAAAACAAATGAGTAATAAAGTAACATTGCGTCGTAACTGATTTTTTCTTCTGTTATAATCATTCAAAATTTACATGAGACAGGAGTCACTATGGCTTTTATGGACGAATACAAAGCGCATGTTGCTGAGCGTGCGGCACAAAACATCCCTCCTCTTCCACTGACTAAAGAGCAGGTTACCGATCTGATCGCATTGATCAAAGCGGAAAAAAGTAAAAATGCCGAGTTGGTCGATATGCTGGCAAACCGTGTCAATCCGGGTGTTGACGACGGTGCTCATGTCAAAGCGGCATTCTTGCACCAGATCGTCCAGGGTCAGGAAAAAGCATTCCTCGCCGACTCTAGCGACATCGACAGCAATGACCACAAAATCGCTGCCATCAAAATCCTTGGTAAAATGGTCGGCGGTTACAACGTCAAGCCATTGATTGATGCGATGAGCATCGATGCGCTGGCGGCAGAAGCGGCCAACGAGCTTAAACACACGTTGCTCGTTTACGATGCGTTCAACGATGTTGTAGAGCTTTCCAAAACGAATACATACGCGAAAGAAGTTCTCCAGTCATGGGCGGATGCTGAGTGGTTCACCAGCAAAAAACCGCTGGCTGAAAAATTCAGCGTTGTCGTCTTCAAATTCCCGGGTGAAACCAACACCGACGACCTCTCACCTGCCAGTGCGGCGTTTACTCGTTCGGACATCCCGCTTCACGCAACGACCATGCTTTCGGCCAAAATGCCTGAAGGGATCGCGAAAATCGCCGAGCTGAAAGAAAAAGGGATGCAGATCGCTTACGTCGGTGACGTCGTCGGAACCGGATCCAGCCGTAAGTCTGCTGCCAACTCTGTTCAGTGGCACATGGGTGAGGATATTCCCGGTATCCCTAACAAACGGACCGGCGGCGTCGTCATCGGAAGCATCATCGCTCCGATCTTCTTCGCAACCTGTGAAGACTCCGGCGCCCTTCCCATCGAAGCGGATGTCAGCCAGATGGAAACCGGTGATGTTCTCGAAATCGATACCAAAGCGGGAACCATCACGAAAAACGGTACCCAAATCGCTACGTTTGCTCTTCGTCCGAATACGATCGAAGATGAAGTGCGTGCCGGCGGACGTATCCCCCTCATCATCGGTCGCGGTTTGACGGCTAAAGCACGTGCGGCTCTGGGAATGGCTCCGGCAACGATCTTCGCACAGCCTATCCAGCCTGCCGATACCGGCAAAGGGTATACCCTTGCGCAGAAAATGGTGGGTAAAGCATGCGGTATGGAGGGTGTTCGCCCGGGTATGTACTGCGAGCCGATGACCAGTACGGTCGGCAGCCAGGACACAACCGGACCGATGACGCGCGATGAAATCAAAGAGCTTTCGGCTCTTGGCTTCTCAGCCGATTTCGTGCTGCAGTCTTTCTGCCACACGGCGGCGTATCCGAAACCCTCCGACGTGAAACTGCACGCGACATTGCCTGCGTTTATCTCTACCCGCAGCGGGGTTGCCCTCCGTCCGGGTGACGGTGTCATCCACAGCTGGTTGAACCGTATGGTTCTCCCCGATACTGTCGGAACCGGCGGCGACAGCCACACCCGTTTCCCGATCGGCGTGAGTTTCCCTGCAGGTTCGGGTCTGGTAGCGTTTGCAGCCGTGACCGGTTCCATGCCGCTTGAGATGCCCGAATCGGTTCTTGTCCGCTTCAAAGGTGAAATGCAGCCGGGAATCACTCTTCGTGACCTCGTCAACGCGATCCCTTACTATGCGATCAAACAGGGTCTTTTGACCGTCGAGAAAAAAGGGAAGAAAAACATCTTCAACGGACGCGTTCTGGAGATCGAAGGATTGCCGAACATGAAAGTCGAGCAGGCGTTTGAGCTTTCCGACGCATCGGCTGAGCGTTCGGCGGCGGCATGTACCGTCCGTCTGAACAAAGAGCCGGTCATCGAGTACCTCAAATCCAACGTCACCCTCATCGAAGCGATGATCGCAGACGGATACGAAGATGCCCGTACCCTTCAGCGCCGTGCCGACAAAATGAAAGAGTGGCTCGCCGCTCCGTCATTGATGGAACCGGATGCCGATGCGGAATACGCAGCCATCATCGAAATCGACCTTGCCGAAGTGACCGAGCCGATTCTGGCATGTCCGAACGATCCGGACAACGTCAAACTCCTCAGCGAAGTCGCGGGCGAGCAAATCGATGAAGTCTTCCTCGGAAGCTGTATGACCAACATCGGTCACTACCGCGCGGCGGGTGAAGTAATGCGCGGCGAAGGCAAAATCGCCGTCGAGAAATTCTGGATCGTACCACCAACCCGTATGGATGAGCAGCAGCTGATCAACGAAGGGTACTACGACGTGTACAAAGCGATTGCGGCACAAACCGAAGTTCCGGGATGTTCACTCTGTATGGGTAACCAGGCAAGTTCACGCGAAGGGGCAACGGTATTCTCGACCTCTACCCGTAACTTCGATAACCGTCTCGGTAAAGGGACACAGGTCTATCTTGGTTCGGCCGAACTGGCAGCAGTCTGTGCCAAGCTCGGACGTATCCCGACCGTTGCTGAGTATATGAGCATCGTCCCCGAAAAACTCGCCGGAAAAGCTGATGAAGTGTACCGATATCTCAACTTTAACGAGATCAGTAACTACCACCTAGAAGCGCGCAACGTTGCTGAGGAAAAATACGGCGTAACGATTAAAGCCGTATAATTTCTCTCCCCTCTTCCGTATTCCCGGAATAATGCCCGGGGATACAGGCCATCCTCCCTCCGTATGAAGAAATCTCTCTTATGCTATAATTCGACATCTACTACTTAAAGCAACCCAATGTCCTCTTTCGAACAGCTCCCCCTCCAAACGTCCTTGAAAACAGGTCTCCGACGTCTCAACTTCACTTCCATGACGGCGATACAATCGCAATCGTTGCCCCTTATACTCGAAGGACGCGATATCGTCGCCCAAGCCTCCACTGGAAGCGGCAAAACCCTCAGCTTTGCTCTGGGGGTCCTAAACGTCATCAATCCGAAATTTTTCGCCCCCCAATCGCTTGTTCTATGTCCGACACGCGAGCTGGCAGAACAGGTGGCGTTGGTGATCCGTTCCTGCGCCTCCGAGATCGGCAATATCAAGGTGCTCACCCTCTGCGGCGGGGTCCCGATGAAGGGGCAGATTCATTCGCTGAAACACGGTGCTCACGTCATCGTCGGTACCCCCGGGCGCGTACTGAAACTTCTGAGCATGGAGACTCTCGATTTCAGCCACTGCAAAGTGACGGTATTGGATGAAGCCGACCAAATGGTCGATATGGGGTTTCTTGAGGATATCGAATCGATCTTCGCCTATCTACCTGCCACACGTCAGACGCTCCTGTTTTCCGCCACCTATCCCGAATCAATCCAAACCCTCTCGGCACGGCTGAGTAACAATGCGGTCTTCCTGCAGGTACAGAGCCAGGAGACGAAACCTGCAATCACTGAAATCGCGTATGTGGTCAACGACAAAATTCTGGCACTTTCCACGCTGCTGCAGCATCACGCGATCACCAATGCCATCATCTTTTGCAACACGAAAGTTGCCGCTTCGGAATTGTGTGAAACCCTCAACTATGCCGGAATCCATGCAATCCCCCTGCATGGAGATATGGAGCAGTTTGACCGCAACGAAGCGATCATCCAGTTTCGAAACGGCAGTGCACCGTTTCTCGTCGCCACCGATGTCGCAGGACGGGGGATCGATATCGAAGGGCTCGATGCCATCATCAACTACGATGTTCCACAGCAACTCGACCGGTATGTCCATCGTATCGGCCGTACCGGACGTGCCGGGAAGGAAGGGACGGCCATAACCCTCATCAGCCCTCATCAGACGGATTCGTTTCGCGCTCTGGGACGTCCGTGCGAACCGCAGGAACTTTCTTCTGCCACTGTATCCAAGGAAATTCTGACCACCATGCGGACCATCTGCATCGATGCTGGGAAAAAAGAGAAGCTGCGCGCGGGAGACATTGTCGGGGCTCTGATCCATGAATGCGACTTGAGTAAAGAGGAGATCGGCAAGATAGACCAGCTTGAGCATCTCAGCTACGTAGCCGTTTCGCGCGAACTGGCGGAAACCGTCCATAAAAAACTCAAAAATCGTCCGATAAAAGGGAGGATTTTCAGGTTGTGGCTGTTAGACTAACGGACATCGTTTATGATATTTTTTTATACACTCAAGGATATCTATGGCCAATCAAGAGCTAACGTTCGGAGAAGATGAGTTTATTGTTTCCAAGACCGATCTCAAAGGGAAAATCACCTACGGTAATGCCCTTTTCATCAAAATGTCTGGATATGAAGAGCTGGAACTGATCGACAAGCCGCACAGCATCCTCCGGCATGAGGAGATGCCCGCTGTTGTATTCAAACTCCTTTGGAGCCGGATACAAGCAGGTAAAGAAGTATTCGCCTACGTCAAAAACAAGACAAAAAACGGCGACTATTACTGGGTTTTGGCCCATGTCACCCCTTCATTCGATACTGTGCGCCAGATCAGCAACTACCACTCCGTCCGACGCAAACCTTCCCAGAAAGCGCTGGAAGTGATAAAGCCTCTCTACGCAACACTTCTCCAAAAAGAAAAAATCGGCGGCATCAGTGCCTCCGAAACGGTTCTGAACCAACTACTCAAAGACAAAGGATTGTCGTATGATGAATTTATCCTCTCTCTCTAAAATCCAGTACGCCAATATTGCGTCCATTGCCCTCTTTGTCATTGCTCTGGCGCTGGAGACGATTATCGACGGGTGGAGCTGGATCCGGCTGCTCAATTTCTTCAACTTTGCGCTGGCATGGTTTATTTTTCTAAATATCCGAAAAGCGCAGAACACGATCAGCGAAGTCGCCACCGTGATCAAAGGGGCCGAAAAAGGGCATCTGGAAAACCGTATCACCCATATCAAAGACTACGGCGAACTCAACGATCTGTGCTGGAACACCAACAACATGCTCGACCAGACCGAAGTTTTTATCCGCGAGATTCGCGCCAGCGTCGAATCGGCCAGCCGTGACGAGTTTCACCGGCGTGTGCTGATTCAGGGGCTGCACGGAGAGTACAAAGAAGCGAGTTCGTTTGTCAACAAGGCCATCAATGCCATGTATTCGAATTATCTTCACGTGCAAAAATCGGTTCTGAACAGTGCCCTCGGAAAAATCGGAGCAGGCTCGGGCGGCGGGCTGGAAGTAATCCAGCAGGACCTTCAAAACACCATTCTCAGACTCCATAAAATTACCGAAATCAGCCAGACGACCTCTACCAATTCATCCCATACCGTCACTGAGCTCGAAGAGATCATCAGCAAACTCAGCCGCCTGATCGAGCTGGTCCAGATTTCTGCCGATGCGATCCAATCCCTGAATGAAAAAACGAGCGAAATCAGCTCGGTCGTGAACCTGATCAAAGACATTGCCGACCAGACCAATCTTCTGGCTCTAAACGCCGCGATCGAAGCGGCCCGAGCGGGTGAACACGGCCGAGGATTTGCCGTCGTCGCCGACGAGGTACGCAAGCTTGCCGAGCGGACCCAGAAAGCGACGGGAGAGATCGCGATCGCCGTCCAGACCCTCCAGCAGGAGACAACCGAGATCCATTCCAATTCCGAATCGATGAGTGACATTGCCAATGAATCGAGCGATTCGATCGAATCATTCCGTCAGACGCTCCACACCTTTAACAAAGATGCGCAAAGTACCGCCATACAGGCAACCGCCATCGAGAATACCACCTTTATTACCTTGGCGAAAATCGACCACATCATCTTTAAAACCAATGCCTACAAAGCCGTTGTCAACGGACGGGTCGAAGCTCCTTTTGCCGACCATCACAACTGCCGCCTGGGCAAATGGTATGACGGCGGCATCGGTCACGAAAGGTTCTCTCATCTCCCAAGCTTCAAACAGATGGCCAACCCTCACGAAACGGTCCATCTGAGAGTTCACGACAACCTTGTGTTTATTGAGAAAGAAGACCGTTCGATTCAACACCAGGAAGAAATTTTGACCAATTTCAAAACGATGGAAGAGGCAAGTTATAGCCTCTTCGGACTCATGGACAATCTGATCAAAGAGTCCGAAGAGGATCTTATGAAGCGGGCACACGCCTAAAGGGCAATGGGGCTCACTTCTTAAAATATCCTTCGAGTATCTGTTTCCCCAGCTCCACTCCGGGCTGATCATACGTGTTGATCTCCAGAAGCGCTCCGCTGACTGAGGTCAGCAATTCGTAGTACAGGACCATTTCCCCGACCGAATATTCATCGATCTTTTTCCATTCGATCTCATCGACACTCACATCGCTCTCTATGACGCTTTTCATCGTCGCCATACACTGGGCGTTGATCAGCTCATTGAACGAGTGGCCGTTCACAAAATCCGATTTTTCGAGGTAGTGCAAAGAGAGGTCCGGAATCATCAGGGACTCTTCAGATTCGGCAATGTGCATGAACGTGACGGTTTTGTTCAAAGGACCCTGCACGATCAACTGCAAGAAAGAGTGCTGGTCGACCGACCCGATCAGGGCGATGGGGGTAAGCCCCACCCGTTCGCCGCGACGGTTACGTTTTCCCAGCGATTCGCCCCAGATCTGCACCATCCATTTGCCAAATTCCTCAAACGTATCGGAATAGGCGAACAGCACGTTCATCGGATAGCGCTCGGCATGGGTGACGTAATACGCCGCTTTCTGAAGCAGGTGGTCCTCCTCCCGTTTCCAGAAACGTTCCAGAAAAGATTGCGCTCCTTTCAGAACGCTCATCGTATCAAATCCTGCCAGTGTCAATGGGACAACACCTACGGCGCTCAGAACCGAAAAACGCCCTCCGAC
The DNA here is from genome assembly GCA_016938595.1 of Campylobacterales bacterium. Taxonomy (GTDB): domain Bacteria; phylum Campylobacterota; class Campylobacteria; order Campylobacterales; family Sulfurimonadaceae; genus Sulfuricurvum. The sequence goes on from JAFGUJ010000098.1 coordinate 7,307, forward strand.
ATTTGCAGGGATCGTAAAACGGCAGAGACCGTTTTCGTCAGCAAAGCGGGCGAGAACCGATCCCTCATCGGTTATTGCCATGATCTGATCCGAATTTTGAACAACCAGATCAAACGCGACGATGACCCGTTTGAAAATGGAGAGGGTCTCGACGGTACTTCCTGACTTGGAAATGACGATGAAGAGGGTACGGGGTCTGTCGATCTGTGAAATCATCTGATTGACACTGATGGGATCGGAGTTTTCGAGATAGACGATTTTTTTGGCGTTTGGAGTTCCCGGACGCAGCAACCGCTCTATCGCCTTTATCCCCAGGGATGAGCCGCCGATGCCGATGACGGCGATCGTGTTGTATTTTTTGTCGATGGAGGGGCGCAGTGCTTCGACCTCGGCAACAAGCGTCTGCGACTGCCGCGGCAGATCGTAATAGCCGACCTCGCCGCTGTGTGCTTCAAAACGGACCGCCTCGTACCCTTTTTCCAGAGTAAAAGGATCGAGTGTCTTGGTATTGAAGTGGTTGATAAACCGAAGCATTAACGGTTTCCGATGAGAACCGTCATATCTACCAGGCGGCTGCTGTAGCCCCATTCGTTATCGTACCATGCGAGGACCTTGACCGTGTTGCCGTTAACGACACTGGTCATGTCGGGAACATAGGTTGAGCTGTAGGTCGAACCGATAAAATCGCTTGAGACCCGTTTGTCGTTGTCGACTTCGATCAACCCTTTGAAGGCACCTTCCGAAGCGGCATTGAATGCCGCGTGGATATCCTCTTTGCTCACCTCTTTTTTGAGGTTTACCGTCAAATCGACCACCGAGACATCCGGAGTCGGAACCCGCATCGCATAGCCGTTCAGTTTTCCTTGCAAATGGGGCATTACTTTTCCGATCGCTTTGGCCGCACCCGTGGAGGTGGGGATCATGTTCATCGCCGCCGCACGGGCACGGCGCGGGTCTTTGGAATGCTTGACATCGAGAATGTTCTGATCGTTCGTATACGAGTGGATCGTCGTCATCAAACCGTTCTCAATCCCAAACGCATCATCCAGCACCTTCGTGATCGGCCCCAGGCAGTTCGTCGTACAGCTGGCGTTGGAAATGATTGCTTCCCCCTGGTACGCATCCGAATTGACTCCATAGACGTATGTCGGACTGTCGTCTTTGGCGGGTGCGGACATGATCACTTTTTTCACCCCGTTTTTGAGGTGCTTTTGGCAGCTCTCCTGATCCAAAAACTTTCCGGTACATTCAATGACCACTTCGGCTCCCGTACTTCCGAAATCGACGTTGTCGATATTGCGGTCGCTGAACATCCGAACGTTTTTGCCACCGATCTGGATCGTATTCTCATCGATCACTTTGGCATCGATACCGCGATGGACACTGTCGAATTTCAGCAGGTATTCGAGCATGTCGGGTTTCGCCGTTGTATTCAACGCCACCAGTTCAATGTCACTGCGTTCTGCGATTATTTTAGCTACGATAATTCCGATTCTTCCTGTGCCGTTGATCGCCACTTTGAGTGCCATAGAGACTCCTGATTTGAGAGAAAATTAAATAATAGTATATTTTAACGAAAGAATTTTAAAAGGAGAGTTAGAGAAAAGAGTTTAACCCCGCGATGCGGGGTCGAAGGATCAATAGCTGTAAGTGACCGTGACAGGAATCTCCTTGAGAGGATAGTCGCTCTCGACACGGATCTTTTTCCCTTTGAATTTCGCCACATTGGAGTAACCGCTGAGCACTTCGCGTGTCTGGAGGGTATAGCGGGTATCGCATTTGCGGACCGTACGATACGCAGGAGCGGCTCCTGTTCCGTAGGAGTTGGCCACTTTTTGCCCAGCCAGCGTCCCAAGGACCGCGCCCCCGACCGTCGCTACGGTCTTGCCGCTTCCCCCGCCGATCTGATGGCCGAGAACTCCCCCAAGAGCACCACCCGCCAATGCACCGACAATAGTGTTGCCGCTACCGCCGGAATGGACCTCTTCTCTGACATCGTAACATTCTTCGCTCGGGACATTCTCCTGAATCGTAGAATAGATAGGGGTCGAACGGTGCACTTTTACGTATTCGACAGTCGAAAAACTCTCTGCCATCACCGCCGTTACGCTTACCAGAAGCGACAGCGTCATAAACGATACTTTATTCATTGTTATTCCTTCATCTCGTTGAATGAAGGGATTTTAAAGGGCGATTGTTAACCGAAAGTGAATTTTTACTTTCCGCCGTACAAAAGAGTGTTAATCTTTTCGTAAATATCCAGAACTTCGTCTTTTTTTTCAAAAAAACTGTTTTTGTTCGCGATCAGATGGGTGGAAGATTCCATAATGGTCTCGACCACTTCCAGCCCGTTTTGTTTCATCGTACTCCCCGTCTCGACGACATCGACGATCATGTCGGCCAGTCCCACAAGAGGTGCCAGTTCGATTGAACCGTAAAGTTTGATAATGTCGGCGGCTACGGCCCGTTCGGCAAAATAGCGCTTGGTGATGTTGACCATCTTGGTTGCGACTTTGATCTCGCTTTTGGTGAAATCGGGCTTTTCTCCGGCACGCATCCCGATCGCGATGCGGCATTTCCCTTTTTGCAGGTCCAGCAGACGGATGACGTCAAGCCCCTGTTCTTCAAGCGTATCGAGGCCTACAACGCCGATGTCGGCCGCCTGATGGTAAACGTACGTCGCTACGTCCTGATTGCGGACCAGCAGAAATTTGAAATTTTCAGTCTGTAAAATCAGTTTTCGGTCGTCGAATCTGAACTCACTTCCGAAAATCGATTCGAAGATCTCCAGCGTTTCATCGGCGATCCGCCCTTTTGGGAGTGCGACACTTAGCATACTCTACCTTTTTCGATTAACTTTTTCATCCCCTTGAAGATCAGCTCTTCATCCACGACCGCGTCCGGAAAAAAACGGCTTAATATCGATGCGTCGCCGCCGCTCAGATAGATCGGTTTTCCGAGGCTTTGAATCTGTGCGACCAAAGGAGCCAAAAAACCAACCGTGACGGCGTCAGGGGTATTTTTCGCCATTTTAGCCAAATCAACCTCAAAGTTCCATGACACGTCCAGTGCAGGCGAAAGGCGCGCGTACGCTTCGCGGGCGGCATAAAGCCCCAGAGAGATAAATCCCCCTTGATAAGCCCCTCCGCACATCACGTCGACGGTGATCGCACTTCCCGCATCGACGATGACACCCTCCTCGACCGCTTCGCAGACCATCACCCGATCGATCCCCATCGTCGGGTAATATCCATCCCACATAACGGCTGTTCGCAAATCGATCCAGTTGGAATATGCTTTGACACGCTCGTTGAATGAGGCGTTGACACTTATAAAATAAACGTTTTCCCCGATAGACGCAGGATCGAAACTCTCTGCGGGCTTTTTTGCCCGTTTGCCGTCCTGATACAAATCAACCGAGGTATTGCCGACGTCGCATAAAATCATGCCGTCATTATAGCCTAAGTACGCCGCTTACCCGTGCGACGCTGTCGCCTTTGTGCAGGCTAAGCCGCACGACCGAATCTTCCAGAGCGTTCAGATCGTGCATGACGTTGCCCTCCAGTGCGATCACATCGCCCGCTTTCAGCGTCATCCTCTTTTCCCCTACCCCGAAATCGATGCTTCCCGCGACGATCATGACCGTGATCGGAAACGACGTTTTATGCGCTTTCATCGCCTGTCCCGCACGAAACACGATACGAATCTCTTTGGTAAAATCGTTGGCAATCAGAGGGGTAATAACAGGCTGAGTGTCCCCATAGACAATGTCGGCTAAAAATGAAGCGCTTTGCATGTTCATCCTTTTTAATACGGATGATACCCTTGCTAAGGGAAAGAAATCTTGACATATATCAATAATTTGCCATCGGATGGTAGTTCCTCACCGTTTCCTGGAGGTTGTGTTTCTGGATATGGGTATAGATCTGGGTGGTCAGAAGCGATGCGTGTCCGAGCAGCTCCTGCACGACGCGCAGGTCCGCACCGCCGAGGATCAGCGCGGTAGCGTAGGAATGGCGTAGGGCATGGGGAGAGGTTCCCAGATATTTTTGGGTGATTTTGAACGCAGAAACGCGGCTGAGGGGTTCGCCGCGGTAATTGAGCCATAGCAGCGGTGTATTGAACGGGCACGCTTCACGATAAGCGCGCAGTGCCCTCATCGCCTCTCCCGCGATCGGGACGTAACGCTCTTTCTCCCCTTTTCCGTACCGGATTCGAAGCCATTCTCCCTCGATGTCTCCCTCCCGAACAATCAGGCATTCGCTGATTCGCGCCCCCGTTGCGTACAAAAAAAGGATTAACGCGTAATCGCGCAGCCCCAGCCAGTCGCTGCGCTCGATCGTTTCAAGTCCCAATTGTATCGCCTCGTAGGTCAGGTATTTGGGAAGGTTTTTGGGGATTTTGGAAAGGGAAACTTTGCTCGACGCGGAATCGAACCGGTTTCGGTGGCAAAAATCGAGAAAGGAGTTGAAGGAGGAGAGCTTGCGGTTGAGGGTCCGTTTGTTGGTGACCGATCCGAGCGATGCGAAGACATCGGACGAATCTGCCTGGACAAGGCTTTTACCCATACCCTTTTCGAATTCTTGCAAATCCCGCTGATAGGCTTCGATCGTCCGGGGACTCAGCGCCTTGATGACGGTGATGTATTCGATAAAAGCCTCAAGCTCTCCGGACATTATTTGATATTGATGTATCGGTCGTCAAAATAAAAACGTCCTTCTCCGGCAAAGACTTTGTCGTCATCCTGAAGGTCTACGTCATACACGTCGTAGGTGAGAAGATTTTTGCTCAGTGCGATCATGTACCCCTCTTTTTCCAGGGCATAAACACGGTCGTTCTGAACGCTGATCCCGACGAAATGGGCAAACGGGAACTTCTTTTTCGCACGGAACTGCAACGTCGGGCTGAGCGCGATGATCTCTCCCTGCTTCGTCGTAATCCAGATCCCCTCGGAGGTGTAGGCGATGTTACGGATATCGTACTTCTCACGCGCCTCTTTTTGCGACAATGCCAGAATCCCGTATCCCGTAGAGGCGACTAGATTGTTGTCAATGACGTTCAGATAGGTGATATTGTTGAAATATTCCTCCGAACTCACGACGACCGAACGCAATACCTGCTTGGTCTGGGAATTCACGATGACGATTTTCCCGTCCAGCGCCAAAAACAGCACCAGTTCTTTCAGGAAAAAAGGATTCGCGATTCGTGCATCGACGGCAACGGCCGCATTGGACGCTTCTTTGAAAAGAAGCTTTTTGGTTTCAAGCGAATAAAGGGCCATTTCGTTATTGGCAAACAAAACCGCGACAATATCGTCTTGGATGCTTGCCGCGGCAATCCCCCGCTTGAATTCAAACGTCACATGCTCACCGATTCCCTCAGACGGAAACAGAACCATGTTTCCGTCCTCACTTTCGGTAATCACCCACGTATCGCTGGCGTTGACCAGCCGATGGTTTTCCGGTATCTTGAATTTTTTCTCCCCCTCACTGGCCAGGAGATTCCCGTTGTCCAGCAAAGCAGCCGAGGGCGTAACCTGGCGTATGGAAGAGGTCAAATGTCCGGCATTGCGCCATTCGCCTTTTACATTTTCCGGCTTGAAGACCTCTTTGTGCGAACATCCGCTAAAGAGAACGGCCATCCCGACAGAAAAAGCGATAAAAGAATATTTCATTATTGTACTCCGTAATGAGACAATGCCTGTCCCACTTGATAGATGGGGGAATCTTCGGGAATGAGAGCGATTTTTTGGTGCGCCAGTGCGACATCACCTTTCTCGATCGCATGGACGGCGAGTTCCAGCAAGGCAAGGTCTTTGTAAAGCGCACCCTGCTTTTTCGTGTAACTTTCAAGAGATGCCATATCTGCTTTGATCACTGCGGACTCGTATGCCGCGATATCCGAAACACCGAACGCTTTGGAGTCTTTCAAAGAATCCAGCATCGCCGCATCATTCCCGGCAATCCCGCGGGACAGTTTCCATACATCGTATAATTTCGGATTATCGCTTTTCAGCGTCTGCTCCGCAGCGCTGTCTTCCGGATTCAGCAGCAGTGCATTGAACGCCATGTTCGAACTCTCGATTTTCGCATCGGTGTAGGCCTGATACGCTATGGCCCCTCCCGCTGCAAGTAACAAAGACACAACCCCCGCCATCAGAGGTTTTTGATACCGTTTAATAAAGCGTTCCGTTTTAATGGCGCTTTCTAAAAATTTCTCTTCGGAATTCAGCTCCTCTTTGAGGGCGTCCATATTCTCTTTTAGACTCAAAATAACTCCTGATTTTTGCCTTCGCTCAAAGAGCAATAATATCTTACGCTATGTTAAAGTTAAGTAAACCCATTTTTAGGGTACAATTATTTTTCATAAAATTATCACGACTTAGGTTAACCATGCAAATCGATGAAATTCTTTTACAACGTTTGGAAAAACTCTCTTATCTGCAGATCCCGGAAGACCACCGTGCCGAAATGATTTCCCAGCTCAGCGAAATCGTGTCGTTTGTCGATAATCTCGGCGAACTGGACACCGAAGGGGTTGATGCCACTTTTTCGATGTCCGAGGCTGCAACCCGACTGCGAGATGACGCCGGTATCCCCAACCGTGAAATCAATGATAACATTTTGGCCCATGCACCGCATGCGCAGGACCATTTTTTCATCGTTCCCAAAATCATCGAGTAACCCATGGTACGTGTTTACGGTATCAAAACCTGCGGAAGCGTCAAGAAAGCGCTGCATTTTTTGGATGCGCACGGTATACCCTACACTTTTCACGATTTTAAAACCTCTCCCGTTGAAAGCGGCACAATCGAAAAATGGGTCCGACAAAGCGGTATTGATCTCCTCTTAAACACCAAAGGGACGACGTACCGTACCTTGGGGATGAAATCCCTCTCGTTGGATGAGAGGGGGAAAATCGAATGGATGAGCCGTCACAATCTCCTGATTAAACGCCCTGTTATTGAATTTGGCGACCGTCTGGTCGTCGGTTTTGATCCATCCCAATACGAAGGAATTTTTCTCTCATGAATGAAACATCACTGGATATCCATAAGCTTCTCAAAAGCGTCGTTGCCTACAAGGCTTCCGACCTGCACCTCGTAAGCCGTTCAGAGCCTCAGATCCGGATTGACGGCCGTCTAGTGGCCCTCAATCTCCCCGTTTTGGACGGGCGGATGATCGAAGAGATGGCCTATTCACTCCTGACCGAAAAGCAGAAAAAAACATTCGAAGAACACAACGAACTTGACTTTTCGATCGTCATTCCCGAAGTAGGACGTTTCCGTGCCAACTACTACAAAACGATGGAAGACATCGCATGCGCGTTTCGTATCATTCCGATTGCCATCCCTTCTCTGGACGATCTGAACGCCAAAAAAATCTTCAAAGAGATCATCAAGCGGGAAAAAGGGCTGATCCTCGTCACCGGTCCTACGGGGAGCGGTAAATCGACAACCCTTGCCGCGATGCTAAACGAAATCAACATGAACGAAGCACGCCACATTATCACCGTTGAAGATCCGGTCGAGTTCGTTCACACCAACAAAAAAGCGCTTTTTTCGCACCGGAACATCGGAACCGATACGAGCAGTTTCGCCACAGCACTCAAATACGCCATGCGTGAAGACCCGGATGTCATCCTGATCGGGGAGATGCGGGACAAGGAGACCATTACCGCCGCTCTCACCGCTGCGGAAACAGGTCACCTCGTCTTCGGAACGCTTCACACGAACTCCGCGCCTCAGACGATCAACCGTATCATCGACGTTTTTGCCGGGGATGAGCAGCCACAGGTACGTGCGCAGCTCTCTACATCACTTGTCGCCGTCATTTCCCAGGCCCTTCTGCCCAAAATCGGCGGCGGCCGTATCGCGGCGCAGGAAATCATGATTACCAATCCGGCGATCGCCAACCTGATCCGCGAAGACAAAGTGCATCAGCTCTATTCGCAAATGCAGCTGAACCAGCAGGGTACCAGCATGACGACCCAGACGCAGGAGATTGTCGAATTCCTCCGCAAAAAACTCGTCAGCAAAGAGACCGCATTGCAGTTTTCCAACAAGCCTGATGAACTCCTCCGGATCATCAGTACGATGTAAACTTCCCCGTTTCACGGGGAAAATCTTAAAAATTATTTCAAAAGTTCTGCCGTCTCTCTCTCTTTAGGAGTTTTATCCGTTCATTTGGTCTATAATTACGGATTATGAAACATGAAAACCTACTCAAGCAACATCGTCTCAAAGCAACACCGCAACGCATCGCCATTATTGAATTGATGCAGCATGCCGGGCATATCAGCATTGAAGATCTGTACGATGTCATTCGGAAAAAGTTCGCTTCGATATCGTTGGCGACGCTGTACAAGAACATCCACAGTATGATGGATGTCAGCCTCATACGCGAAGTCAAAATTCCAGGGCACAAAACCAAATACGAGATCGAAAAATCATCACACGCCCATGTCATGTGCAAACAATGCGGCGAACTCAAGGACATACCTGTGGATCCTGCTTCACTTCTGCAAACCGGAGGATTCGATATCTCCGGCTACAAAGCCGACGACGTCTCGATTGTCATCTCCGGAATCTGTTCCGATTGTCAACAAAAATAATTATCGGTTGCGATTGATACCCCCCTGCGAGAAAAGAGGGGATGAAGATCAGCGGTGTGCTTCTTTCAG
>JAFGUJ010000014.1 GCA_016938595.1 Campylobacterales bacterium
CGAAACCGAGATGATCTACAAAAGGCTCGGTTTCAGCGTGATCGATGAAAAACGGAGCGAATATTACAAAGAGCAGTTTGGACGGCCGGGGATCATGCGGCTGCAGATAACACTCTAAGGGGCATCTAATCGAATACGGTCTCCTTGGGCTTCTTCCCCCTGCATTGACGATTCTTCTCGCGTTTTTCACCCGTTCTGTCTTTATCGCCCTTCTCAGCGGTATTTTGCTGGGGGAACTGATCATGAGCGGATACGATCCCCTGGGGATGCTGACCCATACCGCCGGCCGTTTTTTTGCGCTTCTGCAGGAGGGATGGGTCCTCAAAACGCTCGCTTTCGCCGTCATGGTGGGATCGGTCATGGCCCTGATAGAGAAAAGCGGCGGCGTAGCCGCCCTCGTACACGAACTGAGCATCAAACGCTCCTGGGTCGGAACCAAACGGGGGGCGCTGATCCCCAGTTTCATCGCCGGGGTTGTCATCTTCATCGAATCTTCCATCACCTCGCTCGTCGCCGGGGCCGTGGGCAAACCGTTCTGCGACCGCTACGGCATCAGCCGGGCCAAACTCGCCTACGTATGCGACTCCACCTCCGCCCCCGTCTGCTCCATCATCACGATCAACGGCTGGGGAGCGCTCCTGCTGGGGCTGATTTCGGGGCAGATCGCCGCAGGGCTCATCGCCGGGGAAGAGGGACGGTGGCTCGTTGAAGCGATCCTGTACAATTTTTACGCCTACATCGCCCTTGCGGTGACGTTCACCGTGATCTGGTTCGAGATCGATATCGGCCCGATGGCCCGCGCTTCCCTCTCCCCTACCATCGCTGTCGAGTCCAGCGGGGAAGTCGGCTCTTTGTACTGGTTTGTCTGGCCGATGGTATGGATGATCGCAGGGGTGATCGGGTTTATGATCTATACCGGAGGAGGAGACATCCTCAAAGGTTCGGGATCAAGTTCGGTCTTTTACACCCTTTCCCTGACGCTGCTGCTGATGTGGCTCTACTACCGGTATGAGAATGCAATGGCGAGTCGTGCATTTATCACCACCGCGCTGCGGGGGGCCAAGGAGCTCATTCCGATCGCCCTCATCCTCCTGTTCGCCTTTGCGATCGGCGGGATCACGTCGGATATGGAGGTCGGAAAATACCTCGCCACGTTTGTCGGCGACTACCTCCCCCCTCAGTATCTGGGAGCGGCCATTTTCATCCTCTCGGGAATCATCGCTTTTGCCACGGGGACGAGCTGGGGAACGTTCAGCATCATGATCCCGATCGCCGTACCCCTCGCTCTGGGGCTCGATGCCTCCGTGGCGCTGGCGATGGGAGCCGTGATATCGGGCGGCGTCTTCGGAGACCACTGCTCACCCATCTCCGACACAACGATCATTTCGGCGATGGCATCGGGGTGCGAGGTGATCGAGCACACCCGAACACAGCTCCCCTATGCCCTGATCTCGGCCGCCATCGCGCTCATCTTTTTTATCGTAGCAGGAGTATCCCTCTCATGATCAAACCCCGACTTCTCCTTCTCGAAGACGACCCGAACCTCTCCGAGAGTGTCAGCGAATACCTCGAAGATCACGGCTTTGACGTCGTGTGCGTGTATGATGCAGCAGAAGCCGAAGATGCGCTGTTCGAGCACAAATTCGATCTGCTGCTCCTCGACGTCAACGTCCCCGGCGGCGACGGGTTTTCGCTACTCAAAGACTCCCGCAGCGGGGGGAACGCGACCCCGGCAATTTTCATCACCTCCCTCAACGCGATGAACGACGTCGAAAAGGGATTTGAAAGCGGAGGGGACGATTATCTGCGCAAGCCTTTCGAGCTCAAAGAGCTTTTGCTGCGGGTGCGGACGATCCTCAAACGCAATTTCTTCCACAATCCGACCGAAACCGTCGAGCTGGGAGACGCAATCACCTACGATATCCAAAACCAGATTCTCCTCATCGGCGGGCACGAGCAGAGCCTCCAACTCAAAGAGCACAAACTTCTCAAGCTCTTCATCCAGCACCGCAACGAACTTCTCTCCCATGAAACGATCATGGAACATCTCTGGGACTACGATGAAACCCCCAGTGACGGAAGCCTGCGCACCTACATCAAGACGTTACGCAAATACCTCGGAAAGGACCGTATTGTCAGCCATAAACGCCTCGGGTATCAGTTTCGCTAAATACCGCACTCTCCGGTCGTTTTTAGCCCTCTACGGGGTAATGAGCGTCCTGATCCTGGCCCTGGTGGGGACGCTGTATTACGAATCGATGAAAACGCAGATGCTCTCCTCGCACCGGCTGGCGATGCAGCTGCAAAGCGAGAGCTACGTCCCGCGCCTGAAAGCCTGGCTCGAAAACGGCATCGATCTCTCAACCTTTCCCGAAGACCTCGCCTACCGCACCGCGCTGTACGGCTACGATCAGGAGCTTCTCGTCGGAAACCTCCGCCAGAGCCATTACAACTTCGACGAGAACATCGCCCTCCATAACGGGTTTGTCCACCTCATCATCCCCCTCTCCCCCTACGGGCTGGGGGAATATTATCTCGTATTCGAAACCACGGATGACGAGCTGTGGAAGAGCCAGACGTTGCGCAATGCCCTCCTTTTCGGATCGGCCCTCTTCCTCCTCTTCGCCGTCCTCGGGTTTACCCTCTCGCGCCTTTTTCTGCGCCCGATGAACGACGCGATCGCCTTGCTGGATGATTTCATCAAAGACACGACCCACGAGCTCAACACTCCCGTAAGCGCGATCCTCACCAACATCGAAGCGCTCCAGGAGAGCGAGCTTCCCCCCGCAGCGGCCAAGAAACTGAACCGGATCGCCATCGCTTCGCGGACCATCTCGACGCTGTACGACGACCTCACCTACCTGATCTTGAACCATGATCTCGCCGTCCGCGACACGCAGCTCGACCTGAGCGCTCTGCTGAATGAACGGCTGGAGTATTTCCGCCACCGGATCGAGCAAAAACAGATCACCCTCACCCTCGATATCGATCCGGAGGTGATCCTCTTCATCGACACGACCAAAGCGACCCGCCTCGTCGACAACCTCCTTTCCAATGCGATCAAATACAACAAAATGGGGGGGGGCATTACGGTCGCGCTCCATCCTGGAAGGCTGTGCATCGAAGACAATGGGATCGGCATCCCCGAAACGATGATCGCTCGGATCTTCGAGCGGTATACACGGGCGGACAAAAGCGTGGGGGGATTCGGTATCGGGCTGCACATCGTCGCGATGATTGCCAAAGAGTATCACTTGCATATTGACGTGGAATCGGAAGAGAAAAAAGGGACGAAGATCTGCGTGGAGTGGAAGTAAAACCCGGGAGAAAGCCTCCCGGGAATACGGTTATTTCATTTTCGCGATGTGGTCGGCGAGAGTTTTCATGTCGGCGTCGCTGAGTGCGGCTACCTGACCTTTCATCAGGGCACCCATCCCTTTGACGTTACGGGTTCCCGCTTTGTACCCTTTGAGGGCTTCGAGAGTTTTGGCTGAATCCCATCCGGAGATCACCGCCGATTTACCCAGAGCCGGTTTTTCTCCTTTGGCACCGTGGCATGCGGCACATTTTTGATACAGAGCGCCTCCGTCAGCGGCGCTCAACATGGCGGTCAATCCGAGAAGTGCAATCAATGTTTTCATGTTCAATCCTTTTATTTTGTTTTATACGCCGACGGAGCAAAGCCCCGTTCGGCTACGCTAACGCTGAGTTTTCTTCAGCAGAAAGCTCACGCGCGGCACGCCGCATATTTATCTATCATCATCGGTTTTAATCAGCCACAGGAAGGTACATTCCCCGAATCGCTTCCGTACTCCTTGGCGAAATCGCCCACATCCTGGAGCTTCTTTTGCATCGCAGGGTTCGTCAGCACCGGAACCGCTTTGGGGAACCGTTCGCCGTATTCCTTGATGAACCCTGCGCCGCCGTCGGCAAAGAGATCTTCCCATTCGGCCACCGTATGTTCGGCGGCAAACTTCGTTCCGTTCATATTGTCAAATTTCGCTTTGAGCGTTTTGAGATACACTTTTTGCCCTGTTTTGGCATCGGCTTGCGCCATAGAGGCGGCCAGTGCGGCTGCGGCCAGTAACATGATCAGCTTTTTCATTTTGACTCCTTCGTTCGAGGTTCTCTCTCGAGATCCTCTTTGGATAGGAGCAGTATAGAAAGTTATCGTGAAGTGATTGTGGAGCGGTTCAGTGGTTTTGCAACTGTTCGATCAGTGCCGCAATCTGCTTTTCCTGCTCGTACAGCGCAAAGCTTTTACGGACATATGCCTGCAGCAGCAGTTTGAGGTCGTTGTTTCCCGATACATTGAAATCCTCGTTCATCCGCGCGCTCAGAAAACGGGCAAAATCGGCCTCGACATCGATGTCGTATCGTTTGGCATTGAGGGTAAGGGAAAGCTTCGTCGTCACGATCAGCTCAGCAGACTTTCGATTTTCGAAACGATGGCTTCGATTTCGGCATCTTTGGCCGTCAGTTCATCCGAAAAGAGTTTGATTTCTTCATCTTTGGAGAGCAGATCATTTTTCAACCGTTCGATCTCTGCGCCATTGTTTTCGCGGGCGGAAGCGAGTTCGTTCCGGAGGTTTTCCAGTTCTTCCTGCTGTTTTTGCAATTTCGCGATCAGATCGGTAGTCAGGGTAGTCAACTTTTCCATAGGGGTTGGATTAAACAACATCATTAGCCTTCGGCGGGAATTTTTTCAATAGTTCTATGAGATAGAATTCTAACACAATTTGTACTATGATTCATCCATTGTCAGTTTTCACACGTCATATACCGTACCAAAATAGTCGGGTCTAGAGGAGTGGACATTACGCCGCCCTTGACAGTACTACTAATTAGTAGTAATATGTCGGTACACTATATATAAAGGAGGGAGCGATGAAACGTCCGAAAGGCTATGGCATTCACGAAGACAAAGTCTTGCGTACACACATCGAACTTTCCCGGGCTTTTTTAAAAATCCGTGCGAAAGAGACGGCATGGATGGAAGCGCAAGGGCTTACATTGCCGCAGTTTGCCATTTTGGAAGCATTGTATCATCTTGGGAATCTCAATGTGGGACAAATCACCAAACTCATTTTAAGTACACCCGGGAATATAACGGTGGTCATCAAAAACCTTGAGGCCAAAAAACTTGTCACAACAAAACCTTCCAAAACCGATCGCCGGGTTAAAATACTCCAGATCACCGAAGAGGGGAGTGACATCATCCGAACGATTTTTCCTGCACATGTAGAAAATCTCGATCGGTGGTACGGATCGGGATTGAGTGAAGAAGAACTTGAAATCGTCTCAAAACTGTTGCGCAAACTCGAAAAAGCGCAATAAAAAAATTTAATCCAATAGTACTAATTAGTGGGAAAAGGAGCCTGTCATGAAACGAAGAGAACTGCTTAAATTCATGCTGCTGGCATTTCCTTTAGCAGTATTAGCCCAACCGAAGGAGAAAAAAATGTCTTGTATCGTTCACAGAGCCCATGAACGGGGTATAGCCGAACATGGATGGCTTCACAGCCGGTTTAGTTTTTCGTTTGCGGAGTACCGCAACACAAACCGCATGGGTTTTGGAGCATTGCGGGTCATCAACGACGACGTGATCGAAGCGGGGATGGGATTTGGCATGCACCCTCACCGCGACATGGAGATCGTCTCGATCGTCACCAAAGGCGCATTGGAGCACAAAGATTCCGAAGGGAATCACGGCATTATCCATGCGGGGCAGATTCAGTATATGAGTGCCGGAAGCGGAGTGATGCATTCGGAATATGCGACGGAGGATGAGGATGCGGCGCTTTTTCAGATCTGGATTCATCCCGATCGCAAAGGAGGCGTCCCTTTGTATGACAACCGCGACTTTAGCACCGTCGATCAAAACAACCGTTGGGCCGCCCTCGTATCGGGAGACGGGAGAGATCATTCAATCCTGATCCGGCAGGATGCCGCCATCTATTCAACCCATCTGGACAAAGATGCGCAGATCAGCGTTGCACCCGTCAAACCTTTCCACGGACGGCTGATATTCGTGATGGAAGGTTCGGTTGAGATCGCCGGGGATGTGCTTAATGCACGGGACGAGCTGCAAATCACGGATAAGGAGGAATACGCCCTGAGGGCACTGAGCGAATCGAAGATCTTGTTATTTGACGTGCCGATGCACTAACCGTTTAAAAATCAATCAACCACAAAGGAAACACCATGAAAAAAGCATTCTCTTCATTTTTAGCCTTCACGCTGATCGGCTCTGCATCGCTTTTTGCGGGAACCTATAACGTCGATCCCGAGCATTCTGCCGTGGGTTTCAAAGTCAAACACATGATGATCTCCGACGTGAGCGGGAAATTCGACACTTTCAGCGGCGTAATCCATTACGACGAAAAAACGAAAACGCTCAAAGAACTGAACGGAAAAATCGATGTCCATTCCATCAATACCGCCAATGAAAAACGCGATGCCCACCTCAAAGCGCCTGACATGTTCGACGCCCAAAAATATCCCCTGATCACTTTTGATTTGGATAAAGTCAAAGGAGACAAAGCCTATGGAAAACTGACGATGCACGGCATCACCAAAAATGTCGCTCTCGATTATGAAAACAACGGCCTGATCAAAGATCCATGGGGAAATCAACGGATCGGTTTAGGGCTCAGCGGGAAAATCAACCGTAAAGACTACGGAATCACCTGGAACAAAGCGATCGAAGCCGGCGGTGTAGCTGTCGGAGAAGTGGTCAAACTCGATATCCAGCTCGAAGGAATTCTGGCTAAATAAGCCAGATCCGGCAAAGACGTATCCCATTAGAAAACAGCATTTGCGCTATAATTTCAAATCTTTAGCACAGGGTGTCTCATTGCCGATTTTTAAAGTCCATACCCCCTATCAGAGCGCCGGAGATCAGCCCGTCGCCATCGAAACGCTCAGCAACGGTATCAAGCGGGGCGAGCGCTACGTCGCCCTCGAGGGGGTCACCGGAAGCGGGAAAACCTATACGATGGCCAAGGTAATCGAGTCGGTGCAGCTCCCCACGATCATCATGACCCACAACAAAACCCTCGCGGCGCAGCTCTACAGCGAATTCCGGGCCTTCTTCCCCGAAAACCACGTCGAGTATTTCATCAGCTACTACGACTACTACCAGCCCGAGGCGTACATCCCCCGTCAGGACCTCTTCATCGAAAAGGACAGCTCGATCAACGACGAGCTCGAGAGGCTGCGCCTCTCCGCCACCGCGAACCTCCTCAGCTACGACGACGTCATCGTCGTCGCCTCCGTTTCGGCCAACTACGGGCTGGGGGATCCCGAAGAGTACGAAAAGATGGTGCAGGTGGTGAGTCTTGGGGATGAGATCAGCCAGAAAAAACTGCTGCTGCGCCTCGTCGAGATGGGATATGCCCGCAACGACACCGTTTTCGAGGGGGGGCATTTCCGCGTCAACGGCGAAGTCGTCGACATTTTCCCCCCCTACTGGCAGGACCAGGCGCTGCGGATCGAATTTTTCGGCGACGAAGTGGAACGGCTCGCCCTCTTCGAACCGCTGAACAACGGCGTCGTCCAGACGATCGAGACGATCACGATCTACGCCACGAGCCAGTTCGCCGTCGGGCAGGAGAAGCTCTCCCGCGCGATCAAACGGATCGAGGACGAACTGGGAGAACGGCTGGCCGAACTCGAAAAACAGGGAAAAATCGTCGAAGCACAGCGGCTCAGACAACGGTGCGAATTCGACCTCGAAATGTTGCAGGCGACGGGGATGTGCAAGGGAATCGAAAACTATTCCCGCCACCTGACCGACAAAAAACCCGGAGAAGCCCCCTATACGCTCCTCGATTACTTCGCCCTTCACCATGACAAATACCTGATCATCGTCGATGAGTCGCATGTCAGTCTTCCGCAATTTCGGGGAATGTTCGCGGGAGACCGCAGCCGCAAAGAGGTCCTCGTCGACTACGGATTCCGCCTTCCCAGCGCGCTCGACAACCGCCCCCTGATGATCGACGAGTTCATCGAAAAAGCGCCCCATTATCTCTTTGTCTCGGCGACTCCCTCTGCGCAGGAACTGAATCTCAGCACCACGATCGCCCACCAGATCATACGCCCCACGGGGCTGCTCGATCCGGAAATCACGATCAAGCCCAGCACCAATCAGGTCGAAGACCTCCACGACGAGATCAAAAAGACAGTCGCCCTGGGAGACCGGGTCCTCGTGACGGTCCTCACCAAAAAAATGGCCGAAGCACTCACCAAATACCTCGCCGATCTGGGGATCAAAGTACAGTACATGCACTCCGAGATCGACGCCATCGAGCGCAACCAGATCATCCGCGGCCTTCGGGTCGGAGATTTCGACGTTCTGATCGGGATCAACCTGCTGCGGGAGGGGCTCGACCTGCCGGAAGTAAGTTTGGTGGCCATTCTCGACGCCGATAAGGAAGGATTTCTCCGCTCGGAGACCTCGCTGATCCAGACGATCGGACGGGCGGCACGGAACGAGCGGGGACGGGTACTCCTGTATGCCGACAAGATCACCGGATCGATGGAACGTGCCATCGCGACGACCACCGCACGGCGCGAAAAGCAGGATGCCTACAACAAAGAGCACGATATCGTCCCCAAGAGCACGAAGCGGGTGCTCGACGAAAACCTCAAACTCGAAGACCCCGCAGAGCTCTACAACCGCTCCAAAAAGGCCAAAACCCTCCCCGCCGCGGAACGCAAAAAGCTGGTCGACGAACTCACGGCGAAAATGAAAGAGGCGGCCAAAAAGCTCGAATTTGAAGAAGCTGCGCGGCTGCGCGATGAAATAGCCAAAATAAGGAAATTATGATTTATGGATGAAATGCTCAACAATCTCTCGACGTATGGTTACATCGTCCTCTTCCTCTACACCCTGGGAGGCGGTTTCGTCGCGCTTCTGGGAGCCGGGGTGCTCAGTTTTATGGGGAAAATGGATCTCTCCTTGTCGATCGCGGTCGCCATGATCGCCAACTTCATCGGCGATGCGCTCCTCTTTTACATGTCCCGCTACCACAAAGCGGAGATGATGGGGTATTTCAAAAAGCACCGCCGCAAGCTCGCGTTTTCGCATCTGCTGATCAAAAAGCACGGGGTGTGGATTATCCTCTTCCAGAAATTCGTCTACGGTCTCAAAACCCTCGTCCCGCTGGCGATCGGTCTGACCAAATACGATTTTTGGAAATTCAGCGGTTACAACGCAATCGGGGCAGCCATCTGGGCGGTCGTCGTCGGGGGGGGGAGTTATCTCTTCGGAGGGGCGCTGATCGAAGGGTACAAGATGGTGGCCGACAAACCCTACATCGCGCCGCTCATGCTATTGATTGTCGGGGGAAGCCTGTGGTTCTATCTCTCACAGGCCACCAAGAAAAAATAATGGTTTAAAACAGCAGCTGCTCTTCCGTCTCCGGAGCCGGAGCTTCGAGGACATCGGGCGCTTTGGAGACATCGGTAAACGTTTCGGTTGTATTGCTCTCCGTATCTACGGTCATATCGTAGACGCCTGAGGGACGGTCGAAATAACGCTTGGTATTGGGGTAGATGCGCAGTAGGTCCTCATAGAAGTAGCGGAAAACCTGTCCGGCGGCCCGGCCACCCGTTTCGCTGCGGCGCATGGGGGTGTTGTTATCATTCCCGAACCATACGACTGTCTCCACCGTGGGAGAATATCCGGCAAACCACGCATCGACGTTTTTGTTGGTCGTTCCCGTTTTACCGGCAATCTCGATCCCCGCTACACGCGCCGAGGTTCCCGTTCCGTGGGATACGACATTTTTCAAAATCGACGTCATCAGATAGATCTGCTCAGGGGTATTGACCTGACGCCGTTTGTTCTCATACCGGATCCGCTCCCCATTTGGAGTCACCACTTCGCGCACGAGAATCGGATTCGTCAATCCTCCCCCGCTGGCAAACATCGTGTAGTATTTGGCCAGGTCCAGAGGCGAAAGGGTGATCGTCCCCAGCGCCAGCGAAAGATCGGGCGGAAGGTTTTCGACAATGCCGTAGTTGCGCAGCCCTGAGACGACTTTCTGGAATCCCATGTCGCTGACCATGTTGATCGTCGCCAGGTTGCGCGAATGGGTCAGCGCATCGCGGATCGTTACCATCCCCTTGTATTCGTTCTTGTAGTTTTTGGGCTGCCATGTTTTCTCTTTGCCCCCCTCACCCTCGTAGGTATAGGTACGGGCGATATCGGGGACGAGCGAGGCGGGAGACATTCCGTTGTCCAGTGCCACCTGGAAGATGAAAGGTTTGAACGCCGATCCCGGCTGCCGTTTGGCCTGCGTAACGCGGTTGAAAGGGCTGATCGAATAATCATATCCCCCCACCATGGCCAGAATCTCCCCCGTATGGGGATCAAGACTGATCAGTGCGCCGTTGAGCTGACGCTGCATATTCTCATCGAGTGCTCCTGCCTCCTGCGCCCGCTTGAGTATCTCGTCGCGTCCTGATTGCAGCGCCTTGTACCCGGCTTCCTGAAGCCTCATGTCGATCGTCGTATAGACTTTGTAGCCGCCGCTGCGAATGTCCGGGAACGCATCGCCCAGCTGGCGCATGACCTCATCGATGATGTAGGGGCCGGAATTTTTGCTGAGGGTGTCATTGTAGACCTTGGGGCGTTCCTGCGTAGCTTTGTCATAGGTCGCCTGATCGATCCATCCCAGCTCAAACATCCGGCCGATAACACGGTTCGCGCGTCCCAAGGAGAGCTCGTAGTTGCGGGTCGGCGAATAGAAATTGGGGGCTTTGGGGAGTCCCACGAGCATCGCCATCTCTTTGAGCGTCAACGATTTGAGCGGCTTGCGGAAATACCCGTCCGACGCCGTTTTGATCCCGTAATAGCCGTGCCCCAGATAGATTTCGTTGAAATAGCGCTCGAGAATCTGTTCTTTGGAGAGCTCCTGCTCGATCCGGATCGCATACAGCACCTCTTTGAACTTCCGCGAGAATTTTTTCTCGCGGGTGAGGAGGGTATTTTTCACCAGCTGCTGGGTGATCGTACTGGCCCCCTCTTTGAGCTTTCCGGCGGTGATGTCTTTGATGATCGCCCGCATAATCGCATCGGGATTGACACCGTGGTGTTCGAAGAACATCGTATCTTCAATCGCCAGCAGCGCCTCGATCAGGCGCGGCGGGATGTTTTCATACGAAACATAATAACGGTGCTGATCGCTAAAAAGATTGGCGATTTTGTGTCCGTTTCGATCATACACTTCGGTGGTCAAACGGGGCTGATAATTGATCAGCCGCTGGGTTTCGTACTCAAATGTATAAATAAGATACCCTAAAAAGCCCACCGGAATCAAAATCATGATTCCGACAAAAATAAAAAAATATTTTTTGATGCGGGTTTTTAGAGGCACTCTGGAATGGTTGTTAAGGTTCATTAAATTCTAAATCCTCTGTTTTTAAACTCGGCGTTGATCAACGCTTTCGTATAGGTCTCTTTCGGGTTGGCGACTACCTCGGCCGTCGGGCCCGTTTCCACGATCCGCCCTCGGCGAATCACACACATATCTTCACACAGTAATGACGCGGCCCCCATATCATGGGTTACGAACAGCATTGAAAAACCCATTTTATCCTGCAGCGTTTTCAACAACGCAATCATTCCCTCTTTGGATGCCGAATCGAGTGCCGTCGTCGGCTCATCGAGCAAAAGAAGTTTCGGATTCGATGCCAATGCTATGGCGACAACCGTTCGCTGGAGCTGTCCTCCGGAGAGTTCGGGAGGATACCGTTCCAGCAGTCCCCTCTCCAGCCCCAGCAACCCGAAAAGTTCTTCTATCCGTTCCGCAGCGGTAAATACCTGATCTTTGATCTTCGTCAAAGGGGACAGTGCGGTAAACGGATTCTGGGGAACCAGGGCTACCGATTTCCCCCTTTCCCACGCAAATCCGCACCGCTTCTCCAGACGCGTTTCAAGCTCCGGATCCAACAGCCCCAGCAACGCTTTGAGGGTGAGCGATTTGCCGCTGCCGCTCTCCCCCACCAGCGCCAGCGAACGGCGGATCTCCAATGAAATATCGAGAAGCGTATGCTGTTTATGGATGATTGTCAGCCGATCGATCGAGACAGTATTCATCACGTAATTTTACCCAATCTGGGAGCAAATCGCTCACATGCCTGACGCAAAAGAGATTCGTCGATATCGAGCCGGGCTATCAGGCGGAGGATCGCTTTTTTCACCGTCGGCTGGCGTATCGCCCCGATATGAATTCCCAGCTCCTGTTTCAACTCCTCCTGCAGCGCCATCACCTCGCGGTTGTCCCCGATCACGATCGGGACGATCAGCCCTTCCACCTCTATTCCGAGGGTATCGTAGACAATTTTCTGACGAGTGCGGATTTTTTCCCTGAGCTGCACCGCATGGGAACGGATATATTCCAGCGCGTGATGGGCCAACGCCGTATCGTACAGGGACGGAGCGGTCGCGTAGATGACGTTTTTCGCCCGGTTTATCAGGTAGTCGCCGATATGGACCGAACAGAGGGTGTACGCTCCAAAACTCCCGTACGCTTTTCCCAGCGTCCCCATCTTCACCATCAGGGGTGTCGGCGCGATGGAGTAATGATCGAGGATCCCCATCAAGTTAGGCCCGATCACACCGCTGCTGTGGGCTTCGTCGAGGACCAAAACGGCACTGTGTGCTATCGCAAGCTCGATGATGTCGCGCGTCACGCAGTCTCCCCCCATCGAATAGATCCCCTCAACCGCGACGACCACCCGCCTGGAGGAATACCGCTCCAGCGCCTCGCGCAGAAAATCGGCGTCGTTGTGGGGGAAAAATACCACCTCCCCCTCACACAATCTCGAGGCGACAATGCCGCTGGCATGGTATTCCTCGTCCATCAGCAGCACATCCCCCTTGCGGACCAGTGCCTCGATCAGGCCGATATTGGCGTTAAACCCGCTTCCCATGACGATCCCTTCTTCAAAGCCGTTGGCTTCGCACAGTGCCTTCTCGAACGCCACGTGGATCGGATGGTATCCCCCCACCAGCATCGAGGCTTTGGGGGCATGAGCAGGGTAGGATGAGAGAGTGTTGCTCGCTTTGCGGTGAAGCTCTTTTACATGGGCCAGTCCGAGATAGTCGTTGGAAGCCGCATCGATGAGCCCCTCATCCGTCACACGGCGTTCGCGGTACCGTCCGGCGCGTTTGAGCGCCTTCAGCTCTTTGTCGTAAGGGTTCATCATCGCTGCGCCGGCAGCTGCGCAATGTATGCACGGATTTCGCGGATCCGCGCCTCGTCGGCCGGGTGGGTCGACAAAAAGGCGGGAGGTTTCGGGGAGCTCTTGGCAAGGCGTGCCATATTCTCCCAGAACCGGAGCGCCTGGTTCGGATTGTATCCCGCTTTCCACATCAGATAGATCCCGATCTGGTCGGCTTCGTGCTCGAACTTTCGGCTGTAGGGGAGGATCAGTCCCACCTGCGACGTGATGCCGTAGGCCTGCGAATAGAGCCCCTGATACTGGGCGGGGATGTTCAGAGCCGTGGCCAGCACCTGCGCCCCCAGGTTGCCCGCCGTCTGCATGGAGAGGCGTTCGGCACCGTGGCGGGCCAGGGCATGGGCGATCTCATGCCCCATGACGGTGGCGATCTGATCGTCGTTTTCAGTGATTTTCAAAATCCCCGTGTAGAAAAAGACCTTCCCGCCGGGGAGGCAGAAGGCGTTGGGGGTATCGTCTTGGATGACCGTGAATTCCCACGAAAAATCGCTCCGTCCGCTCACCGCGGCGATCCGCTGTCCGATCCGCTTCACCCTCTCCTGCAGCACGCGGTCAGTACTGATTTTCGAGGTTTGCACGACCTTTTTGGCTTCGGTGGCTCCCAACGCCATCTCCTGATCGGTCGAAACCATCATAAACTGTGTCCGGTTCGTCACCGGTGTCGTCGCGCACCCGGCCATCAGCAGTGCTACCGTCATCAATGATGCGATTTTCATGTCATCCCTCCTGTAAAAAAGGTTTGAGGATTTCGACGGAGAGGCCCATCGCGGTACTCTCAAATCCCCGCACGTCACGAATGTAGGGCTTGCAAAATCCCTCGACCATACATGCCCCCGCTTTCCCCCGCCATTCGCCGCTCTGAAGATAACGTTCAACGTCCGCAGGATCAAACAGGTCGAAAAAATAGCGCGTCACCGACATATCGATCAATTCGAGACGGGGCGTTTTATAGATCATACAGGTAATGATATCGGTTTCCGAACCGCTTTGGGTACGAAGAATTTCTCTCGCATCGGTTTCATCTTTGGCCTTGCGCAGGATTTTCCCCTGAGCCGTTACAACGGTATCGGCGACAAGGAGAGGCAAATCAGCGCAACCGAACCGTTCCAGATTGACTTTGTACTTTCCGAGCGTTGCCTGATAAACGAAGTTTTTGGGAGAGGGGGCGAGTATGGAGTCTTCGTCGAAATCAACCGACTCCTGGACAAAAGGGATTCCCGCCGCACGGAGAAGTTCGGCACGGGTGACCGATCCGGAAGCGAGACGGAGCATGGGGTTAATAGGCGTTACGCAGTACGACGCCGATGAAGATTGCAATAATCCCCAGGGCGATATTGACGGGAACCATATACTGGGCGATCAGGCCCAGCATGTTTTTCGCTTCTTCGAGATTGCCCGCTTTGAGGGCGATCTCGGCTTTGCGGCGGCGCCACATCATCGCTCCGAGATTCAGGGCCATCACCATCCAGATCGCTTCTTTGATATGGACGATATTGTAAAGACTCATCGCGTATTCGTCGATGACGTTGCCGAACTCATCAACCGCTGCCGCACGGAATCCTAGCCCCACCGCCATAAAAACAGCCGTAACGATCAAAATGACCACGAACGGCCATACAATGGTGAAGAGTCGTTTGAGGGTATGCGCCGCTCTTTCCAGCCGCATCTTGGGATCGGTAATCATGGCCAGTGACTGGTGGGTCGCGAAGCGGATCGCGATCATCCCGCCGACCCAGATGACAGCACTGATGACGTGGAGAAAAACAATCAGGTTGCGGTGATCGGCAAACGTTTCTACGAGAAATTCTTTCATTGTGCCAGTTCCTTCGTAACATAAGTGAGTGCCGCCTCTTTGGCGTCACCTATTTTCGACGGATCTTTTCCTCCGGCCTGGGCGAAATCCGGACGTCCGCCGCCCCCGCCGCCGAGAATCGGTGCGATCACTTTGATCCAGTCCCCTGCTTTGAGCGGGGTGTTTTTCGCACCCGCCGCCAGGAGGACTTTGTCATCTTTGACCTGGAAAAGCATCACTGCTACCGATTCATGGCTGTTTTTGAGCTCATCTATGCGCTCTTTGATGTCTCCCGCCCCCAGTTCGGCGACGACAACGGCAGTCGTGCCCATCATCGTGACGCTGAGTTCCTCTTTCGACGCAGACGCCAGTGCCGCCATCTCGGATTTGAGGGTTTTCACCTGCTCTTTGAGCCGCTCGATGCCGGCGAGGACGTCGCGGTTTTTGACCGACGTTTCGACCTCTTCAAGAAGGGCCCGCTGTGCTTTAAAAAGGTTGTAGGCGGCGTTGCCGCACACCGCTTCGATACGGCGAACCCCTGCGCTCACCCCGCTCTCCTTGGTGATGACGAACGTTCCAATGGATGCGGTGTTGTCGACGTGTACGCCGCCGCAGAACTCGACCGAAGCAGAGCCGAAATTGACGACACGGACCGTATCGCCGTATTTTTCCCCGAACTGTGCTTTGGCGCCGCTTTTCTTCGCATCGTCGATGCTCATTTCGCGTGTCTGCCCTTCAAGGGCATGGAAAACATGGTAGTTGACCCGCTCTTCGACCAGCGCAATCTCTTCGGGGGTCATCGCCTTGGGATGGGAGAAGTCAAAGCGCAGACGGTTGTGCTCGACAAGTGAGCCAGCCTGCGAAATATGCTCGCCCAGGATCTCATAGAGCGCCGCGTGCAGAAGGTGGGTCGCCGAGTGGTGCTTGGCAATCTCGTTGCGGGAAGGGTCAACGACCGCTTCGACCGTCTCACCGACGCTGATGGTCGCTGTCGTTTCGATGTGCGAGAGGTTCAGTCCGTAAAATTTTTTGGTGTCGGTAACGACCGCTTTACCCTCCAGAGTACCGGTATCTCCTACCTGCCCTCCGCTTTCGGCATAAAACGGGGTCTCTTCGAGCAATACCCACCCTTTCTGATGTGCGTGGAGCTGATCGACCCTCTCGAAATTTTCCCCCAGCAGCGCCTGGATTTTGACCGGCGCTTTGGTGTAGGCGTACCCGATGAAGCTGTTGACACCGAACGTCTCGAGAAGCGTTTTGAAATCCCCTTCGACGTGGGCGTCGCCCGAACCTTTCCATGCCGCTTTGGCCCGTTCGCGCTGTTCGCCCATCAGCCGCTCGAATGTCTCGACGTCGAGGCTCATGTGTTTCTCGCGGAGCATGTCTTCGGTCAGGTCCAGAGGGAAGCCGAAGGTGTCGTAGAGTTTGAACGCCACTTCGCCGCTGAAGACCTCTTTGGTGTTTTTGAGCTCTTCGTTGAAAAGTTCGATCCCCGATTGGATCGTTTTGAAAAAGCGCTCCTCCTCGAGCATGATCTGCTCTTTCACGACGGAGAGTTTTTCGACGATGTACGGATATTGTTTCCCCATCAATTCCGCAACGGTATCGGCAACTTCATACATGAACGGCTTCGTGAATCCCAGAAGATACCCGTGGCGCACCGCACGGCGCAGAATCCGGCGCAGAACGTAACCGCGCCCTTCGTTGCTGAAATTCGTCCCTTGAGAAAGGAGGAACGTCACGGTGCGGATATGGTCGGCGATGACACGGTACGATGCCCCCGTAGCGTAGACGTAGGGCTTGCCGATGAGCGCTTCGACTTTTTTGATGATCGGCATGAAAAGCGAACTGTCGTAGTTGCTCGTCACCCCTTCAAGCACCGCGGTTGCCCGCTCCAGCCCCATCCCCGTATCGATGGAGGGTTTGGGGAGCGGCTTGAGCTCCCCTTTGGCGTTGCGCTCGTACTGCATGAAGACGAGGTTCCAGATCTCCAGGAACCGGTCGCCGTCTCCCCCCATGTAGTCTTCCGGACCGTTGAAGTGCTCGGCACCCTGATCGATAAAGATCTCCGAACACGGCCCGCACGGTCCCGTGTCTCCCATCTGCCAGAAGTTGTCTTTGTCCCCCAGACGCATG
The DNA here is from genome assembly GCA_016938595.1 of Campylobacterales bacterium. Lineage (GTDB taxonomy): Bacteria > Campylobacterota > Campylobacteria > Campylobacterales > Sulfurimonadaceae > Sulfuricurvum. The sequence continues at coordinate 17,180 of JAFGUJ010000014.1, forward strand.
ATGCGATCGGCGGCAATGTGCTTTTTCCAGATCTCTTCGGCTTCGTCATCGCTTTCATGGACGGTGACCCACAGCTTCTCTTTGGGGAGCTTCATCACTTCGGTGACGAATTCCCACGCATGGGCAATCGCCTCTTCTTTGAAATAGTCGCCGAAGCTGAAATTTCCGAGCATCTCGAAAAAAGTGTGGTGACGGGCCGTATGGCCGACGTTTTCAAGGTCGTTGTGCTTTCCGCCGGCGCGGACACAGGTCTGGGCACTGGTCGCACGCGGATTCGCCGGAATAGGGATATCCCCGGTAAAAATCGATTTGAAAGGGACCATCCCCGCATTGGTGAACAGCAGCGTCGCATCGTCGGGGACGAGAGGAGAACTCGGCGTTCTTTCGTGTTGTTTTGATTCGAAAAAGGCCAAAAAGGCTTCGCGGACATCCATCATTGTCATACTCACATTCTGGGTAAAATTGCGCGATTATAGCGAAAGATGGCTTTCTTTTCTTTTTTAATGGAGTAAAGGCAGAAAATATTTGACGGAAATGATTTTCGCGGAGACGAGGTTTTTTGCCTACTTTTTTGCCGGAACAAAAAAGCAGGAGTGCGATTTTATGAAAACGCCCGGTTCAGGGCACTGAACATCGCCTTGATCGACGCGACAGTGATATCGCTGTCGCGCCCGACACCGAAGAAACTCTCGAGCTTCTCGGTCTGGATCTCGATGTAGGCGATCGCCTCGGCGCTGGAAAGCTCTCCGTGCGAATGCTCGCTGTAGGAGAGCACTTTGAACGGATGGGAATATTCCGCCATCAACGCGTTCTTGGACGCATCGATCGGGCCGTTCCCTTCCCCTTCGCTTCGGATCAGCTTACCGTTGTGCTTGTATTCGAGGACGCATTTGACCCGTTTGTCTTTGGCGCTCTCACTGACCACCGAATAATCGATAAACTCGATATCGTGCGGCTCGCCGAAATAGGTCTTCTCGAAAATTCCGAAGATCTCTTCGCTTGAGAGCTCCCGCCCCGCCTCGTCGGTGACGTGCTGGACGATCCGGCCGATCTCGGGGTGCATTTTTTTGGGGAGTGAATAGCCGAATTTGTCCTCGAGGACATAGGCGACTCCCCCCTTGCCCGACTGGGAATTGATCCGGATGATCCCCTCGTAGTTGCGTCCGACATCCTGAGGATCGATCGGCAGGTAGGGCACCTCCCAGAACGCATCCTCTTTGCTCCGCTGGTAGGCGAGTCCCTTGTTGATGGCATCCTGATGCGATCCTGAGAACGCCGTATAGACCAGTTCCCCGACATACGGATGGCGAACGTGCGTTTCGATGTCAGTGCACGCCTCGACCGTTTTGACGACCGTCTCGAGATCGCTGAAATCGAGCTCGGGGTCTACTCCCTGGGTGTACATGTTCAGTGCCAGGGTAATGATATCGACGTTCCCCGTCCGCTCTCCGTTGCTGAGCAGTGTCCCCTCGACCCGGTCGGCTCCGGCCAGCAGCGCCAGCTCGGTCGCCGCGACGGAGGTGCCCCGGTCGTTGTGGGTATGGGTCGAAATCAGGACGTGCTCGCGGTTGGTGAGGTGGCGGCTCATCCACTCCACCTGATCGGCGTAGACATTGGGGGTCGCCATTTCGACCGTTGCGGGAAGGTTGATGATCACCTTGCGCTCCGCACTAATCCCCCAGCGATCCGTCACCGCGTTACAGATGCGGGCGGCGAACTCCAGTTCGGTCCCCGTAAAGCTCTCGGGAGAGTACTCGAGCATGATCTCGCCGTCGTGCTTGGCTGCACGGGCTTTTACCATATCGACACCCTCGAGGGCGAGGGCGATAATCTCATCCTGCTCTTTTCCGAAGACGATCTTGCGCTGCGCGACCGACGTGGAGTTGTAGAGGTGGACGATCGCTTTTTTGACCCCCGCGAGGGCTTCGAACGTCTTGTCGATCAGGTGTTCCCGCGCCTGGACGAGGACCTGGATCGTGACGTCATCGGGGATCAGTTTCTTTTCGACGAGGGTGCGGAGAAAATCGAACTCGACTTTCGACGCTGAGGGAAAACCCACCTCTATGTGTTTAAATCCGAGTTTCAGCAAGAGAGAGAAGAGGGTGAGTTTCTGATCCAGATTCATCGGCGTGATCAATGCCTGATTTCCGTCACGGAGATCGACGCTGCACCAGATCGGGGCGTGCGTGATGGTTTTGGACGGCCAAACGCGGTTTGGCAAATCGACTTGCGGATAGGGGCGGTATTTGCCCGATGAAGTGTGTTTCATACGAAACTCCTTGTTGAAAATCTCTTCTCATTCCCCTTGCTGTTGGCAAATGAGCATCGTGATTATAGCAAAAAGGGCTTTTATCGCGTTTATGGAAAGAGTGTACTATAATTAGTCTATAAAGCGGGGGATATCAAAGGAAAGAAAAGTGAAAAAAGCTGTTTTGTTTTTTATCATCTCACTCACCTTTGCATTCCAGAGCTGGGGCGCCTGTTCAAACACGTACGGGCAGGTTTTTATCAACGAGACAAATACCAAAGACAATTTCATTGAAATCTATGTTTTGGATACCGCTCCAACAGGAAGCTACACTGTCAAAGCGTGTATTTCAGACACCGACTGTTCTACTGCGACCTACCTCGTCAACGGTACCTCATCATGGTACGTCAAAAATTTCAACCTGATCAGCAACCGCTCTGAATTTGACATCACGTTGTACGGTCCGGACGAAAATGTGGCCGATTACATCCGGATCGGCGATCCTCCCACAACCTATAACACCGATTACCAAAACTGTCCTTCGATCCTTTCGAAACTCAACACATCCGCCCATACCTACCATCGGACCAACAGCGGACAGCGCGATTTTTACCGCTCTCCGGACGGATCTTCGACCTGGCAGGAGAGCAATTGGCAGGACGATACCAAAGGTTCATCCAATACCGGCGACATGCCCCCTCCCCCCGAATGCACCTCGTTTGCCTACGACCTCTACCACACCGCTGATCCCTACCGCCTCCAGACCCGCCTCTCCTCACACCCCTTCGACGTGAACGTCACCGTCGCCTGCACCGGCACCGGTACCATTCCCTCCCGAAAAATTGTAAACCTCTACGGCTTCAGCGGCGACTGTCCGGCCGACATTGCAGGGCTGCCCATGGTGTGGAGCGGGGCGGCGGACATCAACGACACCGTCCGCACCATCACGCTGAGCGGGCTCAACAGTCCGAAGGCCTATTCGAACCTCAGGCTGATGCTCGAAACCGACACAGGGGAGCTACACTGCTCCTCCGACCATTTTTCCCTTCGGCCTTCGACCTTTGCCATCGTTTCCCCGGCCTCGCCGATCCGTGCCGGGGAGATCACCGTGCAGGTCTCGGCGACAGAGAGCGACGGCGGGTATGACGGCACCGCGATCGCGACGACGGCCCTACAGATTCCCGATCCCGAATGCCCCGTCACAAACGGCTTTTTGGCCATGGGGAGCACCTCCGAACCCCTCTCCCTGGCGTTTGCGAACGATGTTCATACGTCGGAGATGAACGCGACCGACATCGGGGAGATCGTCCTCAACGTCAAAGACACGGCATGGACGACGGTCGATCAGGCCGGTGACTGCATCCTCGAGAGCAATGCGACCATTCCCGATGCACTCGGACGGATCGGATGCAATGTCGAGAACAATCTCTCGCTGAAAATCGTCCCCCACCATTTCGACGTCAATTCCACCCTTTCCGATTTCGCGGGGGGAACGTTCACCTACCTGAGCCGCGATCTGGCGATGTCAGCCGATATGAACATCAAAATAACGGCCAAAACGTCCGGAGGGAAAACAACCCTCAATTACACCGACGGATGCTACGCCAAACCCTCGACCCTCACGCTGCAGCATTCGCAGGTTCCCGATCCCCTCTCCCGAATCCTCTACGATCTCAACGGCGTGGAGGACAACGTCACCAAAAACGGCGATATGACCCTCAGCCTCGCCGAATCGGTTTTTTCTCAAGGGATTGCGCCGCTGCTGATGCGGCTCAATTTCGACCGCGACCCGTCCAGGGTCCTCAACCCGTTTGATTTCACGCTCCAGTCGGCCGTCGTCGTCGACAGCGACGCCACCAGCAGCGCCGACGGGCTAAGCGAGCTTGCAGGGACGGCAACCTATCTCTACGGCAGAGTCCGGGTCTACGACATCGCGACCGATGCCCCCTCCGCCCCCAATCCGGTCGAATTCGAAATCTACAGCTCGACTCCGGCGGGATTTGTCAGCGGGATGCCCCAGAATACGCTCGGATGGTACCGCAATCTCCACCACGATGCGGCCGCCGAAGGAAACGTCATCCGCGGCGGGTTCAGCGCGGGATCCGACGATCCGGACGTCGGCACCTCGGCACTCCCCTCCTACGGCGTCCAGATCGTCACCGTCACCGCCTCCGAAGACAAAACGGTCCACCTCGACATCGCGCCGTGGCTGTGGTATTCCCGCACCAATAATTACGACTACGCCGCCGGTTGCAACAGCCATCCGTGCTTTCTCTACGACCATACCGGCACCGCCTCGGGGGTTACAGGGGTCACCAGCGGAATCTACCAAGGGAGCGATTTTGAGATGAAACCGGCCAAAGAGATCACCAACAAAGGGGTGAAACTCTTTCGATGAGAAACGGACTGACCCTTATAGAGCTGATCTTGTCGATGATGATCATCGGCGTCGTTTTCACTGTCATCCCCCGTCTGATCCTCTCGATGAATCAGAGCACTCAGGTGACGATCAAGGAAGAGGCGATGTACAACGCCCTGGCGCAGATCGGGATGATCACAGCTCTCCCCTGGGACAACAATAACACCCAAAACAGCCAGATCCTCGGTGTCACCCACGGCGACGGGGCATATGAGTGCAACACGACCAGTGGCTACCGGATCGGCGGATTCGTCGGGGGGCGCAACTGCATTTCCCCTGCGGGAACCGATTTCAATGCCGGCGTCATCGGGCGCGAAGACGCAGAGTATAACGACATCGACGACTACCACGACACCAATATCACCGCCGACAAGAACTGCTCCACGACCGTTAAAAAAGGGCTTTACGTCATGGACACGAGCGTCGCCTACGTCGATGATCCCCAGCCTCTGGGCAGTGCCGCTTTAAACACGGTTCCCAAAGGAATCGGCGAATCCTCCAACACCAAATACGTCCGGGTACAGGTAAAATACGGAAGCGATGCGCGGCGGCAAGGGTGCATCACGGCTCTGGAATACCATTCGTTCAATCTCGGCCATATCCAGATCAACAGCAGGAGCTGGTAATGCGCCGCGGCTACACCCTCATCGAGATCATTATCACCGTTGCCATCACCGGAATCCTGTCGGTCGGAATGTTCAAGGCGTTCGAAGCGGTCACGCTTCGAAGCGAAAAAGCCAAAATTCTCACCTCCCTCTCACTCGATTCGCAAAGCGCTTTGGACCAGATCAGCCTCCTCCTCTACCACCGCGCCCCGATGTCGGTCAGCGGCTACAATCTGGGGGACCCTGCCCGTATCCCCCTTGACCAGTCGGTCGACAAAACGGTGATCGAATGGATAGGCATTGCTCATGAGAGCTATGCGGCGGGGGATTACAGCACCTTTGTCGATATGAACCGATCGCACAGGCCCGTGCTCCACACCCCCCAAACAACCAAAAGCGCCATCGAAGCGACCCAGAACGCCAAATGGGAAAGCTTTACGTGGAACGATATCGCCCTGATTTTTTCGGGAACGTTCGACGAAGGAACCCCCGCGCTCCATCCCATCATGATGAGCGCCGACGAGACCATCACCTTTACCGGCACCGCCCCGGATACCATCTATGAAAAATACCTTCTCGCCGATTCGGCCTATGCGGTGACGCGGGGAGAGCATATTGACCAGAGCGCCCCGTGCATAGTGGCACTGGGCCTCACTCCGCAAGTGCTGGACAACGCCCTGCTCCTCTTTTATGACTACCGCCCGTGGAAAGGAGAGACCTTCTGCGCCGACACCCCTAACGGAGGAGGAAAAGTGGGGATTCTTGCCCTCGATACCAATGCGTTTCGCGCGCGCATGGTTAACCGCACGATCCGTCTTTCGATCGACATGAACCGCAGCGTACGGGGAGGCAATCCGGTGAAACTCTCCAAACAAAAAGTGGTATTCTGATGCGCCCGGCATTCGGTCTTCCCCAGGTTCTCCTCATTATCCTCTTTGTCGGGGGGATCGTCACCGTCACGATGCGCTACGCCTCGCTGGGGGCTCAGCACTATGCCGACAGCTACACCCGCGAACAGGCCGAGCTGTTTTTGCACAGCGCGACCGAAGCGGCACTGCTGCGTATCGGCGCATTTGACCGCAGTGGCGGGGAGTGCATGAAAGAACTCACCGTCACCTCATCAGACGGGCGGCTGGAAGCCAATGTCACCGTCGAGCGCTATTACCTCGCAGACGGTTCAGCCTGTAGCAATCTCCCCTACACCCCGATCCAGACGGAAGAGTCCCACGGGATGGTGAGCATGCGGGTAGTGGTCGCCACCCTCTCCCACCCCAAAAACCTCCACCCGATCCGACTTCAACGAAGGAGCCTGCAGCGCCCATGATGAAACGTGCTTTTTCCCTGATCGAACTGATCTTCGTTATCGTCCTGATGGGGGTACTCACCGGAATCGGATTCTACTACAGCCGCCCTGACTCTACACGCCAGGACGCCCAGTACACCCTCCTCAAACTCAAAGAGGCCCGCTACCGTGCCATAGGCTATGACGCCGAATCTCCGTCCACTTGTGTCATCCTGACCAAAGAGGCCCTCTCCTCAAACGAACCGCCCAAACACGAAATCCGCTCTGCCGTATCGGTGATCTATCCTCCGGATCCGGCCCTGGACAGCGTCTGTTTCGATTCCCTCGGACGCCCCCACGGGGGGGATTCGACAACCCTCGACACGCTCATGCGAAGCCCCGTCGACATTCTTTTCAAAAATGGTGATAAAAACACCACAATTCGTCTGTATCCGCAAACGGGATATGCTATAATCCCTTGCAATAACTAATGTGTTTTTTTAATATTACCGGAACATAACGACCAAAACCCGTAAACAAAGCAGGCCCATGGAGCATCCGAAATTTCTTTACATCGAGCATGACCGTCTCCGCGTGTATCACAACGGCGCGTTCCATGAAAACGGCGAAACGAAACTTTGGAGCGGTGCCATCGTCCCCCTCTCCCTTCTGAATATCCATACCCTCAAACTCCCCGACCATCTCAGCGACGAAGAGCTTGCCATCCAGGTGGAAATCCGGATGTTCGAAGAGGGGAACCTCAGCAGCGACGAAGAGTACACGATCGATTTCATCCGCCATCCGATGGCGACGGAAAGTTCGGTGCTGGTCGAAGCTTTTGCCCTCTCCCATGCCAAAGCACAGGAGTATTTCGGCGAATCGCTTGCCAAAACAGGCTCAATCGACCGGATCGTTCCGGGGTTTATGGTGTACGCCGCCCTGTATCCCGCCATCGAAGCCCGAAACGACCTCTTTCTCTACTGGGGAGAAGAAGAGGCTTATGCCGCCATCTATCAGGATGGGCGGTACATCGCCCACCGCAGCATCGAAACCCTCACCACGATCGCCGTGGAAACGGGTCTTGATCTGAACAAACTGAAATTTTTCCTCCACACAAAAGGACTCGTCGAAGAGAACTACTCCAGCGAAGAGCTGAACAAGTACATTCTCATCCAGGAGCGGATCGCCAAAAACATCGAACGGGTCGTCCATACGATCAACCACAAACGGGGCCTCTTCGGCCTCAGCGGAATCGACCGCTGCTACCTTGATTTCGAGGGGAAAGCCGTCCCCGGACTGGAAGATATTTTCAAGGCATACGGGATCCCGGGCCTCATCCCCGAGCCTCTGACGCACGAGAGCACCCCGCCCGATGCCATCCATGACGCGCTGTGTGCCGATTACCTCTCCCAAAACATCCCCTTCAACCTCTCCCCCTATCCGCGCAAAGCCCCCTGGTACGCCAGAGAAAGCGGAAAATTTTTGGGGATTGTCGGGGGCATGCTCCTCTCTGTCCTCCTTGCCGCTTTTGCCGTTTCGTGGATGCTCGGCAGCGCCCAGGAGCGCAACGACGCACTGAACGAAGAGCTGGCTTCCCTGCGGCAGGAGACCGCCTCCCTCTCCGCCACCCTGAAAAAAAACCATGCGGAGCTTAAAGCCCATCAGGCCGAAGCGGCAGCGCGGCGCGAAGAGATCCTCCTCTACAAAGGGGCGGAAGAGACGGCGGTGCTCATCCGCGACATGCACACGGCCCGACAGCAGTTTCTCCTCGATACGACCGCCGAACTTGGGCGCTACCGCCTGGGGGCGATGCTGATGGAGCAAAACGGTTCCAAATCGATGAACGTTCACGTGGTTGCGGATGACCGCAAGCGCGACGACATCGCCAAACTGATGAGCGGCCTGTATGCCAGAGGATATCAGGATGTCCAGACCCACGAGATCACCCTCGACAACGACATGTACAACAGTCTGGTAAAGGTGACGCGATGAGCGAATTAGAGACACAGCTCGACACGATCGACGAACAGCTTTTGACCTACGGACCGGCACAGCGCTGGCTCATCTACATCGGAAGCGCGGCGGGAATACTCCTGATGGGATGGATGTTCTACCTCTCGGATGCCCTCGCGGAGCTCTCCGAGCTTGAAGAACAGAACCAGGCTCTGGTTCAGCAGATCGGCGAAAACTCCCCCGAAGCCTACCGATCCAAAATCTCCCAGACGGCCGCAGCGATTGCCCGGGAAAAATCTCGCGCCGATGCCCTGGACAATGAAAAACAGGCTCTTTTGGCGGAAATGAGCGCCCGCAGCGGACTGGTATTCAACAACCGCACCTACGCACAGATGCTGCAGAGGCTGCTGGAGCGTTCAGTACGGCTGGGGCTCAAAATCGAACAGATGGAATCCGAAGACACCGCCAAACCCTTCTTCGGCAAAATCATCCAGTACAAAAAACTGACCGTCACCGGAACAGGAAACTACCCCGCCATCGCCGATTTTCTGACATTTGTCGAAGAGCAAAACACCCTCGTACAGATCGATACGGTTCAGATCCGTTCCGACGAGGAAAAACCCCGTTTCGAAGCGGTCATCTTCTACATGGGGGTAGCGCTGTGAACAAACTCGTTTTTTGGATCGCCCTCTTCCTCGCCGCGTTCCCTCATCTGCAGGCGCAGATGTACGATCCGTTTCGCAAAACCGCAAAACCCTCATCGGCACCCCATCTGATGCCGCCTCCCCCGATGATGGCCCCCTCGGTCCCCCCCACCGTCGTCAGCGCCGTGATGAACGGCAAAGCCTACATCAACGGCGCATGGTACCGGGTCGGAGACCGCATCAACCAGCACGAAATCACCTATATAGATAAACATTTTGTCGGCCTCAAAGAGGGGAACCGGCTCAAAATGATCGGCGTCGGCTCCAGCCGCCGTGTACTTGGCACAAAGGACGTTCCATGAAAAAACTGCTATTAGCTTCTTTGCTGATAACCAACCTGATGTATGCACAAGAGTGCGATACCAAACGCTTCAGCCTCAGCGCCTACCAGCACCGCGGTTCCGCCCTCACCCTGATGGATCTGGTGCGCGACGTAGCGCAAACCTGCCAGATCAGCGTCGTCTTCGAAGACGCCCGTTCCAGAGAGCAGCTCTCGCAGCCGCTGGATATGGTGAATATCCAGGATTACTCCCTCCCTGAGCTTTTTACTTTTATCTTTGACGAACACAACCTTTTTTATACGTATGACCCCTCCAAAAAAATGGTCCGGGTCTCCTACACGAAAACCGTCAATTTCAATGTCGACTACATCAACATGTCCGAGCTGGTCACCGAATCGACCAAATCGATCACCGTGGGGCCCAGCACCAACACCGGTGTCTCCGCATCGGGCACGACGGGAAGCGGCTCGACGACGACAGGAACCTCTTCCGGCACTTCTTCCTCTTCGGGAGCCAACAGCGACTACACGAATGTCCGTGCCATCTCCACTTTCACCTTCTGGGATCAGCTCCAAAACCACATCGAGCAGATTCTGCAGGTGGATGAAGCCTACAACGAAACGCTCCACAAAACCCTCGTCAACCGCGATGCGGCCGTCGTGACCCTCACCGGGACGAAGCGCCAGATCGACGGGGTCAAGCGCTACCTCGACAAACTCGAAGCGCGGATGCATTCGCAGGTGATGCTCGAAGCCCATCTGATCGAACTCACCTACAACGACTACCGCTCGATCGGGGTCAACTGGAGCAACTTTTCGCTCGCCCTCGCAGGGCAGTATTCCAACGCCTACACGAACATCGCCGGGACCGCCAACCCCGTCTACAAATTCGGGATCGACTTCAACCCCGCCGGCCTCATCGATTTTCTCAAAACCTACGGGAATGTCGAGATCCTCTCGAATCCGAAAGTGCTGACCCTGAGCAACCAGCCCGCCGTCATCAACGTCGGACAGCAGCTGAGCTACCTCTACCAAAACGGCAGCATCATCGGCACCACCACGACCCCCACCACCGTCACCAACACCCTGGGTTCCGTCTTCGTGGGGCTTACCCTCAACATCATCCCCGAAGTTACGGAAGACGGCTACATCATCATGCGGATCAACCCGATCACGAGCGAACTCCTCAACGAGTCGGAATTGAACCCCTCCAGCGTGGGTTCGGGAACCACGACGAACCAGACCGAGCGGACAATGCCGCCTGATACACGGGTCAAACAGATGACCTCGATCGTCAAGGTCAAAGATTCCCAAAAGGTCCTTATCGGCGGGCTGATCGAGAAAAAAATCTCCCGGGACAATACGAAAGTTCCGTTCGTCGGAGACATCCCCCTGCTGGGACGGCTGTTCAACAACGACACCGATACGACCCGCAAAAGCGAACTTTTCATCCTGATCACCCCGACGCTCGTCAAGCAGGATGTGTTTCCGACTATCGACGATGCGATCCTGAAACGGTTTGACTGAGATGTCACGATGGCTTGAAGCAGCGGCGCGTTTCGAAGAGCGGCGCGACAGCAGGGACTATTTCGAAATCCAAAGCGCACTGGGAGCGACGCAGAGGATCCAGACCCTTCTGGAAAATACGTTCCGGCAGCTCATTTTTCTGATCGGCGAACCCGGCAGCGGAAAAAGTTTTTTGCTCCACCATCTTCACGCCTTGTGGCAGGAGGAGCGCGACATTCTCCTGATCGAAACACCGTTCATGACGCCGCTCGATCTGCTCAAAAAACTCCTCGCCCACAAAGGGATCGAGGCGCCGGGAGAGGACATTGAACAGCTTCGCCTTACTGCGACGGAGCTTTACGGTTCCTGCGAGCACCTCATCATGATCGACGAAGCGCAGCTGCTGAGTCCGGAGATGAAAGAGTTCATCCGCATCCTGAGCGATTCCAAGGCGTTCTGGTTTATCCTCGCGATGCACCGCAGCGAGGGGGAAGCGATTTTACGGGCCCCCCATTTCAAAAGCCGCCCCCACCGGATCATCGAACTCTCACCCCTCACCCCCGTAGAGTGCAAAAACTACGTCCACAAAGAGCTGATCCGGATCGGCTTTTCCGAAATCACCGACGAACTGAGTCCCAGGCTGATTGCAAAAGCCCACCGGATCAGCCAGGGAAATTTCCGCAATTTCAAAAAAATTTTTTACCACCTGTTCCACCTGCTGCACTACACCAACAGCCACAACAAAACCAAATATCTGCGTCCCTCCTCCTGTACCCTCACGATGGCCGCGATGAGTGCGGAGCTCCTCCATGATTGATAATTTCGACCGTCTGGTACAGCGCTGCGCCCTCCGGCGACGACGGCAGATGATCCGTCTCTCTTTGATGATCGTCGCCACGATCCTGATGGTCATCGCCTCCGTTTCGGGATATCAGATGTGGCTGACTTCCCAAAAAACCGCCGATGCCGTCCGAACGCCTTCCAAGGCGCACATCGCCCTCAATTCCCCTGCAGTTGGGCCCGAACCGACCGAATCCAATACAACCCGTCCGAGCGTGGAGCTGGCCCCTGCCGAGGCACCCCAAAAACCGCTTTCCCCTAAAAAAGAGGCAGTGTCCGTGCGGGCAGAACCCGAACCTGCCGCTGCGGCCCAAACGGTTCCAAACCCGAGCGCGCCCCTGCGCGGCGGACCCCTTTTTGACGTGAGCGCCCCTTCCCAAAGCGCTTCCGCCGATCCTCTCGAAACCTATCAGCGCCGTCCCGGATACGACACGGCCCTGGCAATCGCCCGCGATTTCTACGCCAAAAACAATTTTTCCGAAGCGGCAGTATGGGCCAAAAAAGCCAATCAGCTCAACCGCGAAGGCGAAGAGGCGTGGCTCCTCTATGCCAAATCCTATTACGCCCAGGGGCGAAAAAACGAAGCGGTAGGGGTGCTGGAACTCTATCTCAACTACAAAGACTCCCGTACCGCAACGGAACTGCTGCGTACGTGGAAAACATCAGGAGAATAGAATGATCCGTCAACAGGTACGTCTGGGAGATTTACTGATCGAGCAGGGGCTGATTACCCCCGAACAGCTCGACTACGCCCTGAAGCAGCAAAAAGATTCGGGATTCGCCAAAAAACTGGGGGAAGTGCTCGTTGATGAGGGGATGGTATCGCACAAAGAGATGGCGATGCTGCTGTCCCGACAGCTCAAAATCGATTTTGTCGACCTCTTCGGCGAAAAAATCGACTTTCATGCACTGGCGAAATTTTCGATCTCGCTCCTCACCGCCGCCAAAGCGATCCCGTTCAAGGAAGACGAGGACTACGTCTACATCGCCACCTCCGACCCCCTCAACTTCGATGCACTGGAAGCGTTGGAACGTAACATCGCCGTCAAACCGATCAAGGTCTACCTCTCGCTGACCGAAGACATCAACCACATCTTCCAGCGTCTGGAGATCATCAAAAAGACCCAGACCATCGCCGCAGAGGTAAAAAAAGAGATCAACAACGAAGGGGCCAAAGGGGGCGAAGGGGAAGCGAGCGCCGTCATGCAGCTCATCTCCCTGATCATCAAAGACGCCATCCTCCGCCGCGCCAGCGACCTGCACATCGAACCCGAACTGCAATCGATGTCGGTCCGCACCCGGGTGGATGGGATACTGCAGGAGACGTTCGTTTTCGACCTGGACATCTATACCGCCCTCGCCTCCCGGATCAAACTTCTGGGCAACCTTGACATCTCCGAGCGGCGCAAGGCGCAGGATGGGCGCTTCAGCCTCGACATCGCGGGGGGAAAATACGATTTCCGTCTCTCCACCACCCCGACGCTGTTTGGCGAATCGATCGTCATGCGGATTCTGGACCAGCAGAAAATCCTCCTCAAACTCCATGAGCTCGGTTTCGAAGACCGCAACTTAGAGCTCTTCAACGAGATCATCCACGCCCCCTTCGGGATCGTCCTCATCACGGGTCCCACCGGAAGCGGTAAAACGACGACCCTCTATGCCGCCTTGAACGAGGTCAAAAGCATCGAGAACAAGGTCCTCACCATCGAAGACCCGATCGAGTACCAGCTCCCCCTCGTGCAACAGGTGCAGGTGAACGAGCGGGTCGGGTTCAGCTTCCTCGAAGCGCTCCGGTCGTTTCTTCGCCAGGACCCGGACATCATCCTTGTCGGGGAGATCCGCGACTTCGAGACCCTCAACTCGGCCGCGCAGGCGTCCCTGACGGGGCACCTCGTCTTCTCGACGCTCCACACCAACGACGCCCCCAGCGCGATCGGGCGGATGGTGCAGATGGGACTGCAGCCCTATCTGATCGCCGATTCGCTGGTCGGGATCGTCGCCCAGCGCCTTGTGCGCAAAATCTGTCCCGAGTGCAAATACGAAATCAAGCCGCACAAAAACCTCCTGCGCAAAGTTGAGCGGTGGATCACGGACGAAACGAAATTTTATGCGGGCAAAGGATGCCCCAAATGCAGCAATACCGGATACTCGGGGCGGATTTTGATCTCGGAAATCCTCGTCGTCAACGAAACAATCGCAAAAATGATCAGCGACGAGTCCTCCAAATACGACATCGCCCGCTACGCGCAACAAAACGAGGGGTTCGAACCGATGATCATCGACGGCCTCTCCAAAGTTCTGCGCGGGATCACCACTCTTGATGAAGTTCTTCGCGTGACCAAGGAGATCTAGGTGAAATTCTACCGGGTCCGCTACAAACGGGGGAAACAGAGATTGTCGCTCACCCTCGAAGCCGCGCACAAAGCCGAGGCCCTCAAACGTTTCCGGGACAAAGCACTCGGCGTTCCGCTGGAGGTCAAAGAGGTCTCCGAATCGTGGGGGATGAAATTCGAGCGGCTTCAACAGCGGTTCAGCAATCCGATCAAAAACCGCCGGGTCAAGGACGAACCCTATATCACCTTCCTCGATCAGCTCGCCACGATGCTCGATGCGGGGATGCCGATCAACACCTGTCTGGCTGAGAGCATCAGCGACACCCAGGACCCAATGCTTCGGGCGATCTTCACCGAAGTGCTCCGCGATATCGAGAGCGGCCAGAGCCTGAGCCGCTCCGTGATCGGATACCAGCGCCAATTGGGAACCCTCTCCCTCTCCATGTTTGAACTGGGCGAGCAGACGGGAACGCTGAGCACCGCCATCGCCAAACTCTCCGCGATTCTGCAGCAGATTTTCGACAACCGCCAGAAACTCAAAAAAGCGACCCGCTATCCCCTCTTCATCCTCGTCGCGATGGGGATCGCCTTCACAGTCGTCATCACCTTCGTCGTCCCGCAGTTCCAGAGCTTTTTCGAAGAATCGGGGATGCAGCTGCCCTTCCCCACCAAACTGCTGCTGTGGACCGAACACGCCATCAGCACCTACGGCCCCTATATCCTCGCAGGGGCGATTTTCCTCTCGGTCGCCTTCAGTTTTGCCTACGCCAGAAATCCCGCTTTGCGGCTCGCAACGGACCGCTATTTTCTGAAAATCTACATCGTCGGCAAAGTCACCTATTACGCGATGATCGGCCGTTTCATCTATCTGTTCAACGTCCTTACCGATGCGGGGATCCCGATGATCGATGCGCTGGAGATCGCCATGGGGGTTGTCGACAACCACTACATGAAACAGGAACTCAAAAAAATCCCCGTAGCGATCGAAGACGGCCGTTCACTGGCGCAGGGGTTTTCCGAGAGCGGACAGTTCGAGGGGATGGTCATGCAGATGATCAAAGCCGGAGAGAGCAGCGGATCGCTGGGGACGATGCTCGGGAAAGTGAATCGGGTGTATAATAACCGCTACGATTACATCGTCGACAACGTCGCCACACTGATCGAACCGATCCTCATCGCCGCCATCGCGGGGTTTGTCCTCGTTCTGGCGCTGGGGATCTTTTTGCCGATGTGGTCGATGGTCGACATAGCAGGATAAGGGATGGAACTTGAAACCGGAACGATCACCGTCGCTGTCGTGAGTACCCTGATCCTCGCATTCGGGCTCTGGATCATTCACAAAATCACGAACATTTAGCGTCGGATTCAGCCTCTTTTTTCATAAACCACAGGTACGCCCCGATCAATGCCGCGGCACCCACCATTAGGCCGAGGGTGATTTCACGCAGATACTGCATGATCAGCGCTTCGTTACCGCCGATGAAGTACCCCAGAAATGCCAGAATCGCCCCCCACAGTCCGGCTCCCAGCGCCGTGTAAAAACTGAAAATCCCCAGATGCATCCGCGAGAGCCCCGCAGGGACCGAGATGAGCTGCCGCACTCCGGGGATCAGCCTTCCCGTAAAAGTCGATATGGCGCCGTGGCGATCGAAAAAAAGATCCATTTTTTCAAGGCTTTTTGACGAAATGAAGAAATAGCGGCCGTACTGCACCAGAAAGCGGCGGCCGATCCAGAGAGCCCCGAAATAGTTTATGTAGGCCCCGATCATCGATCCCGCAAGCCCCGAAAGGATCACGAGAGAAAGATCCATCTTCCCCTGTGCCGCCAGATACCCCGCCGGGATCATAACGACCTCGCTGGGAAGCGGGATGAACGAACTCTCCACCGCCATCAGCACCACGATCCCGGCATACCCGAATCCTGCAACCGTATCGACGAGCCACTGCGTCAGTTCAGCGAGCATCGGAATCCTTTTCAATCGTTTCGATGATGTGGACCGCACCGTTGGGAGCAATCAGCCGGGCCAGCCGTTCACTCTTGGAGCGGATGTCGCTGAGGATCGCCCCCTGCAACTTGGCCCCCACCTCATCGCCTTGGCGTTCGCACCATCCGCAATCGTATTTGAGGATGTACTGCGCGTTATGGAACTGGTGATCAGCGGCCGCATGGGGAAACGGAATATAAAACGTCGGCACCTGCGCGGCGCACAGTTCCCACAGGGTGCTGGCCCCCGAACGGCTGATGGCAAAATCGCTCCGCGCGACGAGAGAGGCGATCTCGGTCGTAAACCCATACACCTCCGCATCAATTCCCAGCTCGCGGTAGGCACTCTTCACCCTCTCTTCCTCTTTCGCGCCGCACTGGTGGATGATGTGCATCCCGCCGCTCGCAAGCCACGGTGCAATCTCCAGGGCAAGATCGTTGATGAACTTCGCCCCCTGCGATCCTCCCAGAAAGACAACCGTCTTGATCCGGTCACGGACACGGGCATCGCGGAAATAGACGGGATTGACCGGATAGTCGCAGTGGTTTTCCCCCTCTTCGTAAGAGCTGAAAAACCGCTTCGCCTTTGGCCGCAGGAGAGTATTAAGCTTCCCCGTCACCGCGTTTTGTTCGTGGATGTAGAGGGATGTTTTCATCGTGACGGCGGCCAATGCCGCCGGGGCAGCCGAAAATCCCCCGACACTCACGACAGCATCGGCACCGAATTCGCGGATGAGGCGGCGCGATTCGACAACCGCTTTAAGCACCTTCCACAACGCCCCGAGTTTCCCCAGTCCCTTTTTGTTGACGACCCCCGTCGTTTCGAGAAAATGGGCCTCTTCGAACACCTTGCTCTCACCGAACCACTGACGGTCCTGCCCCGACGTCGATCCGATAAACATGACGCGGTGCCCTCTGGCTTTGGCCGCTTCGGCCAGCGATAAGGCGATAACGAGGTGTCCCCCGGTCCCCCCTCCCGTAAAGATGAGATTCATTTTTTATCCCCCGGTTTGTAGACGATTTTTTTGGAGAGCATCAGCACCATCCCGATCCCGATCGACGAGGCCAGCATCGCCGACCCTCCGTAACTCAGAAACGGGACCGAAATCCCCTTGATCGGGGTCAGGCCGCTGATCCCGTAGGCGTTGATCATAAAGGCGAACGTGATCAGCAAGCCCACCCCGAGACTGAAAAGATAGGCCGTATCGTTGTGGGAGCGGTTGGCGATTTTAAAGAGACGGTGCAAAATCATGATGAATATCAGAGTCACCCCGAAAACCCCGACAAACCCGAACTCCTCGGCAATCCCGGCGAGGACGAAGTCGGTATGCACTTCGCTCAGAAACCCCAGCTTGAAGGTCCCCCCGCCCAGACCGGTCCCGAAGATTCCACCGTTGTGGATCGCGTTGAGCGAGTGGCCGATCTGGTAAGGCTCCTCGGCGTTTTCGAGCCGCAAATGTTTCGCAATCGATTCGGGGAAAAAAGCCAGAATGGTACTCTGGGCCCCCTGCCACCAGGAGAGGATCCGGTTAATCCGGTGCTCCGCCGTCAGAATGAAAAAAAGGAAAAAAGCGACCGCCCCTCCGATCAGGGTCATGAAGAAACGGAAACTGCTCCCCGCGAAAAAGAGCATAAAGGCGAGCGTCA
>JAFGUJ010000099.1 GCA_016938595.1 Campylobacterales bacterium
TCCTGACGGCCGTAGGTGAGGTCGGTATTGGAGAGGCGGTAACTGACATACGCTTCACCCAGCGTCGTGTAGTCTCCCATGTCATCACCCTGGAGCCCCTGGGCAACCTGGCTGTAACCGTCACGGGTTTTGTAATCCCATTTGGTCAGTCCCGTATCGTGGGTCGTGTACATCGCCGCGCCGAAGCGTAAACCGTAGAGGGCACCCGTCTGGTATTTGAGTTTACCCCCGATGACGCTGCCGGTGGCGGCCACGGTGTCCGAAAACGCCGGTTCGATGTGGTGGATCCGGACGTACCCGCCGAATTTTCCTTCCTTGATCATTTCGCTCAGGTCTTCCGCACCCATCAGCTGGGTTGCGAGGAACGCCGAGAGGGACACTAGTGCAGTTTTTTTCATAGTCGATGACTCCTTCAGTCGTTTTAAACACCCCTATCGTACTGGCCGTACATGAAAAAATCATGAAAATGTGAGTTTTTTGTGACAATTCAAGAAAAAATGACTCATAATAAATTACAATACTTCTCATGCGAGTACTTATAATAGAAGATGATGCAAAAATGCGGGAGATGCTCAAAGAGGCTCTCGAGGTTTTTTACCGGGTGGATACGGCGGAGACGCTGGGAGAAGCGGTAGAATGGATTGAGAGTTTTGCGTACAGCGCAATGCTGCTGGACCGTAACCTGTTCGGAAAAGACGAGGGGATGGAGCTCATTCCCCGCCTCAAAAAACTCCAGCCCTCATGCGCCGTGATGATCGCCAGCGCCTACGGAGGGGTCGAGGAGCGGATCGCCGGGCTGGCGGCGGGGGCGGACGATTATCTGGAGAAGCCTTACGATCTGCGGGAGCTGAAGATGCGCCTGGACGGGCTGATCCGCCGGTTTGCCCCCGATGTGATCGAAGTGGGGTCCCTGACGCTTGATCTGGGGAATCAGACGATCAGCGCCGAGGGAAAAAACATCGTCCTTTCCAAAAAAGAGCATGATGTTCTGTTTTTTATCGCGTCGCGCCCCGACAAGATTTTCAGCCGGGACGATATCGCCAACGCGGTTTATTCCGATCCCTCGTCGATGACCTCGAATACCATCGATGTCGTCATCAGCCATATCCGTAAAAAACTCCCCGTGGACATTATCGAAACGGTCAAAGGACGGGGTTATGCTCTTAAAAACGTTTAAAGGGAGAATCCTCGCCGTATCGATGGGGACGACGGTTCTCGCCGTCGCGATATTCGGTTACGGGCTGGCGAGCATCTATTATCAGCATATGCACAAATGCCTCTCCCGGAGCCTGACGTTTCTGGGAAACATGATTGTCCACGAATACGATGTGTCGCAGTGGAGTCCCCAGACGGTCGAGAGAATATGGAACGACGATCAGCTCAAAAGCGTAATGAAAGGGGGGCTGATCGACACAATGGAGATGGAAGTGACCCATTCCCAGCCGCCGGCGAGCGATGAGCGCCTCTATCATGCCGTACGGCTCAAAGACGGGCGCTATTTTGTCATCAGCTCCTCGACGGCGAAAATTAACGACGAGCTGTTCCGGATGATCGGGAGCCGGTGGATTTTTTTCCTGTTCGGATTTGTGTTTACGACGGGGATCATCTATCTGCTGGTGCGCCATCTTTTTGCGCCGTTCAATGCCCTCGTGAACCACTGTCTGACGTGCGACGACCCTGACAACAAACCCGAACGCGTCAGCGGCGGGCTGGAGATCGTCGCGCTCCGCGATGCCATCGCGACGCTGCAGCAGCGGATCAGCGGTTTGCAAAAGGCGCAGCACGATTCCATGAAAGCGTTGACCCATGAGCTCAAAACCCCGCTCGCCCAACTGCGTCTGAGGATCGATATCGCCGATCAGAAAAAAGAGTGGAATGCCGATGCCATCGCTTCGGCCAGAGAGGAGATCGACACGATCGCTTCGAAAATCACGACGATCCTTCACTCGACGGAGCAGCCCAGTGCAGCCGAAAAAATCAACGTGAAAGAGAGTTTCGACACATGGATCGAGGAGCTGCGTCCGCTGTGGGAGCACCGCGGGCTTCGGTTCAGGCTCGATGTTGCTGAAGCGGCGGCGATCTCGCTTCCGCGGATGCCGTTTGACCGGGTGGCCCGTATCCTGCTCGAAAACGCCCTGAACCATACGTGTCCGGGATCGGATATCCTCATCCGGTGCCATCAGGGGGTGCTCGAAATCGAAAATCCGGTCTGCGAACATAAAACGGCGCTCATACACTCAAGCGGCAAAGGGCTGGAGATCGCCAACATGCTGTGCGATTATTACGGCTGGAAACTGCATACCGAAAAAGACGAACACCGTTACCGTGTCGTTTTTTCGGTGGCTCAGGGGGACTAGAACAGCTCCCCGATCCGGAAATGGATGGCGTACTGGCCGATCTCTTCGGGATCGACCCCGACATCGATCGCGATCGGACCGATCGGCGTGACGTAGCGCAGCCCTATCCCGACCCCCCAGTAGGGGGCATTGTAATCGGGGATGTAGTCGTCTCCGATGAACGTCAGATCGCTGAAAAGGACCCCCCGGAACTCTCCGTAAACGGGGAAACGGTACTCGAAGGAGCCCTCCAGCAGCGAGGGGAATCCCAGCGGGTCTCCGTCGCTGTTTTTGGGGCCGAGGTCGCGGTAGGTGTAGGCGCGGTTGGAGTTCATCCCCCCCGCGTAGAAACGGTACGATGCGGGGACGTCGCCGTCGTAGACCCGCAGTGTCCCCCATCGGGCCTTGATCCCCAGGGTATGTCCCTCGGAAGGGCTCAGGAGGTAGGCCCCCGAGAGGAGGCTTTTGAAATAGGTCGCATCCGAAAATACCGGAGAGAGGAGTGACCCGGTCAGTTTGGCGTTGAGCCAGAACCCCTTGGTCGGTTCCAGGAGTTTGTCGCGGGTGTCGACATTGATCTCCCCCAGCGGCGAGGTGATGAAGAGGGTGTTGTCGGGGAAGTTCAGGGGATCGTTGCTGTCGTAGGTTTTGATCCGGTCGAACAAGACCCCCGCCATGACCGACGAGGGAAGATCCTGGTATCTCGCTGTCACTTTTTCGTAGGTGCTTTCGGTTTTATAGCCGTCGAAAATTTCGTTTTTGTACCCGATTTCAGCCCCCAAAATTCCCCGGTTTTTGAGGGGAAGGGCGAAGGTCGCGGCGGCTTCCTGGGTTAGCTGGGTATAGCGGGCATCGAGCGAGAGGGTTTTGAGGTTGCCGAAAAAATTGCGGTGTTTGAGCCCCGTCTGGGCGCTGAACCCCTGGTCGCTGCTGTACCCCAGACCGGCGGTGAAGCGGATCGGCTGTTCGGTCTCTTCGACGACGAGGGTGATGGGGACGATGCTCCCGTTGCGTTCGTTGTCGTTAATCATGACGCGGCTGATCGCCTCCTGGGCGTAGAGGGCTTCGTAGCTTTGCTTGATCGCTTCGACGCTGTAGGGATCCCCTTCTTCGAACCGGAGCATCGACGCGGTGAGCTTTCCGTCGATGTTGGGGGTCGACTCGACAGCCACGGGGCCGAAGGTACACGGTTCGCCGGGAGAGGCTTCGAAGAGGAGGTGGGCTTCGTTGGTTTCGATATCGACCCACGCTTTGGCGTTGAACTGCGCATTGCAGTATCCGGCTTCTCCGTACCGTTTGCGGATCAGCGATTTGGATTCGGAAAATTTTTCCTGATCAAAGATGTCGTCCGGTTGGAGGACGACATCCGAATCGACCGTAATGGGGCTGTTGATCTGGATGGTTTTGACGGTGATGGGATCGTTTTCGATGATTTTGAAGACAACGCTCCCCTCATGCATTTCGGAGGTGATCCGCGTGTGGTAAAACCCTTTGGCGCGATAAAAGCTGACGAGGGCCGAGAGGGTCTGGGGAACGGCGACCTCGTCAATCGCGGGCTCATCCTCCCATACTTCGATTTTGTAGGGTTTGCGCAGTCCCAGCACGGTGAAGAGCTCTGCCTCCGAGATTTTCTCGTTTCCGGTAAATTGCAATGTGAGGGGGGCGGCGGAGAGGGCCAGCGCCATGGCGCACATCAGTATCATCAGCCGCATCGCCCCTCCTTTGTGGATCATGGTGCTATTTTACCCTAACAACCGTATGTTCCAGATAACCCGGCGTCA
>JAFGUJ010000100.1 GCA_016938595.1 Campylobacterales bacterium
GTTCGCAGGATGCGATGACGTCCCACAACCCGATCCCTTTTGCCAGGCAGAATGCTTTTTTGGCCTCGTTTGAGGTGAGGGCGATGTCGAAGATACGCGAGAGGATCGGCCAGAAAGCGTTGCGCGGATGGGCATAGTAAAAAGAGTGTTCGAACGACGCGATGCTGGGAAAACTCCCCAGAAACAGTATGCGGGTATCGTCGTCGATGATCGGCGCGAAGGGGTGCGAAAAGGTTTGCATACGGCAAGTTTACCTCAATTTACCTTCTCCTAAACCGTCTTCGGTTACAATTTCGGCAGTAAATTTAGGGGTGTCAGCCCTGAAACAAAGGAACGGAATGAAGCGTGCATTGCTAAGCGTGAGCGACAAAACAAATATCGCCCTGTTTGCGAAATCCCTGATCGGACTGGGATACCAGATTATCTCGACGGGAGGAACCTATAAACTTCTGCGCGAAGAGGGGATCAACGCGATTGAAATCGATGAGGTGACCAAATTTCCCGAATGTTTCGAGGGGCGCGTCAAAACCCTCAACCCCTATATCCACGGGGGGATCCTTCACCGCCGCGACAAACAGTCGCATCTCGACCAGGCCCGTGAACTCGGCGTCGAAGCGATCGATCTGGTGTGTGTGAACCTCTACCCGTTCAAAGCGACGATCGAGCGGACCGACGATTTCGAAGAGATCATCGAGAACATCGACATCGGCGGCCCCGCAATGGTCCGTTCGGCGGCTAAAAACTTTGACAGTGTCATCATCGTCACCGACCCTTCGGATTATTCCCTTGTGCTTCACGCGATCGACAATGGGGAGAACAGCGTCGAATTCCGCCGAGACCTGATGATCAAGGCGTACGAGCACACCGCAGCGTACGACAGCATGATCGCCAACTACATGAACAAGCGGTTCAACAACGGGATGGGGACGAAACAGTTCATCGTCGGGAACAAGGTGATGGATACCCGTTACGGCGAAAACCCGCACCAGAAAGGAGCGCTGTACGAGTTCGACGCCTTCTTCAGCCAAAACTTCAAAACCCTCAAAGGGGAAGCGAGCTTCAACAATCTGACCGACATCAGCGGCGCGGTAAAAATTGCAGCCGCGTTCGGAGACGAAAACGCGGTGTGTATCGTCAAACACGGGAACCCCTGCGGTTTCGCAATCCGCGACAATCTCATGGATGCCTATACCGAAGCGCTCAAATGCGATCCGGTATCGGCGTTCGGGGGGGTCGTTGCGGTCAACGGCGTCGTGACCAAAGAGCTGGCTGAGAAGATGAACGAGATGTTCCTCGAGGTAATCATCGCGGGGCGCATCGACGATGAAGCGCAAAAAGTGTTCGAGCCCAAAAAACGGCTCAAACTGTTCGAATACGGCGCGGACAAAATCGTCCTTAGCAACGACGCCATCGATTTCAAACACATCGACGGCGGGTTCGTCTTCCAGGATGCGGACAAAGTCGCTGCGGATGAGGTGAAAAACGCCAAACTGGTCACCAAACACACGGCAAGCGCGCAGGAACTCAAAGACGCCGAGATCGCCTACAAAGTCGCTTCTCTGACGAAATCGAACTGCGTCGTCTACGTCAAAAACGGTGCGATGGTCGCGGTGGGGATGGGGATGACGTCGCGCGTCGACGCCGCCCGCTGCGCCCTCAAAAAAGCCGAGGAGATGGGGCTCGACGTCAGCGGTTCCGCGCTGGCATCCGAAGCGTTCTTCCCGTTCCGCGATTCGATCGACGCCGCGGCGGGAGCCGGGGTCAAGACGGTCATCCAGCCGGGGGGATCGGTACGCGATGACGAGGTGATCGCCGCCGCCGATGAGCACGGCATGGCCCTCTACTTCAGCGGAATCCGCCACTTTCTCCACTAAGATTCCTTGCGTCGTTCCGGCGCAAGATCTCCTTTTCTTTTCTTCCCTGTTTTGCGCCTTTCCCTTGTTAACCTTGATTGACATTGACTCAACCATCATGCTATAATTTTTAATATATACTCTATTACCGTATGGAACAGGATTGAAGATGTCAAAAAGTTTATACACTACCCTCGAAGTTTCCCCCGGCGCGAGTGACTCGGAGATCAAAAAAGCGTACCGCAAACTGGCGCGCCAATACCATCCCGACGTCAACAAAGACCCCAAAGCCGAAGAGAAGTTCAAAGAGATCAACGCCGCCTACGAGGTTCTCAGCGACAAAGAAAAACGGGCCAAATACGATCAGTACGGCGACTCGATGTTCGGCGGACAGAATTTTCACGATTTCGCCCGGGGTCAGGGGGGAAATGTCGATCTGGATGACATCCTGCGCAACATCTTCGGTCAGGGGGGCGGCTGCGGGGGCGGCGGTTTCAGCGGTTTCGGAGGCGGCGGTTTCGGCGGCGGCTTCGGGGGGATGAACCTCGACATCGACGCCAACGTCACCGTCCCGTTTGCCGTAGCGGTACTGGGGGGCAAGCACTCGATCAGCCTTGCGGGGGAGAGTTTCGACATCAAAATTCCCGCCGGAATCAAAAGCGGCGAAAAACTTCGGGTCCGGGGACAAGGGA
>JAFGUJ010000101.1 GCA_016938595.1 Campylobacterales bacterium
GCCGGAGCTACAGTTGTCGCCGTCAGTCCCGCACTGTTCCGCGGAAATCTCTACGCATCGGATGGCAGACTTTATAAAGCTTATGAAAAAGTGCAGCTTGTCGATGCGGCCGGTCAGCCGATCAAGGCATCCGCACTTGCCAAAGAGACCTCCTTCGTTTTTAACTATCCGCACGCCTCGACTCCGTGTCTGTTAGTTAATCTTCCTAAACCGACCTCCAGTGACGTCGAACTCGTCTCGGAGAGCGGTGAAAAATACGTCTGGAAAAGCGGCGTCGGCAAGGAGCGCACGATCGTTGCTTACGTGGCCATCTGTACCCATCAGCTGACCCACCCGACCCCAAACGACAGTTTTATCGGGTATGTTTCAACGACACAGAAAACGATGGCCTACGACAAGGGAGGAGTGATCGTCTGTTCATCTCACCTCTCGGCGTTTGACCCGGCAGCAGGTGCCAAAGTTCTCGGCGGTGCGGCGACCCAGCCTCTCTCCGCCGTCGTTCTTGAACACGCAGCCGATGATACCCTCTGGGCTGTCGGGATTTTGGGTCAGGATAAATTCCATGACTATTTCCAGGCGTTCAAACCGGAACTCAAGCAATTTTATGGCGGACCTGCCAAAGCGAAGAAGCTCGTCTCGGTGTCGGCTAAAACGGTCAAACTCAACGAGTTTTCAAAAGAAGTCATTCAATACTAAAGGGGTTTCGCATGAAAAAAACACTAGCAGCTTTTGCGCTTGGAACAATGCTTGTAGGGTCGCTTAACGCGGCCGAAAAACCTGATCCGCGTCTGGAACTGATGAAGGAAATGCGGACGATGATGGACGCGATGGAGCAGATCCAGCGCGGCGGCCTCTACAGTTCGAGCGAGGAGATGAAGCTTGGGGTCAAAAAGCTCCAGGGAACTCTCAAATCGCTTGAGAGCGAAGAGGTTAAAGTAATCCTCCCAAAAGACCAGGTATACGCCTACAAATTTGCCCAGAAAACGGCCCATATGCTCCGCCTTTATTCGGATGATCTGGTCGCCTCGATCGACGCGGGACGGATGGATGATGCTCTCGAGGACTACACGCAGCTGCTCCGTCAGTGCACCTCGTGCCATATCCGTATCCGTAACTGGTAATTTTCTCCTCTTTTTTCCTTTCCGAAGATTCGGAGAGGAAAAATCTTCCTCATTCTTTTCTTTCTATACTAATACTTATCATTCAGGTTATTTCGTCAAATATTTCTTTTTATAATCGGAAAATCTCTAAAACCTGCCATTTTTGTATAATTTTTTCTTTTTATCACAAATTTGTCACACTACCTTACAAATTTGTCTGTGTATCATAAAAATTTATATAATTAAAGTTCGGTTTAAGAAAACGCCCCCTAAACTGACTCCCGTGATCCGGATAAGATTATCTTATTCAGGACGGATTATTGAAGGAGAATGAATGAAACTAGGAAAACTGAGTCTTGTAGCTGTAATGGCTCTCGGAACAAGCGCGTTCGCGATCGATAACGTCAAAGTGAATGGTGAAGCGAAAGTATGGTACCAAACGTCTGAATTTATGAACGATAACCGTGACATGTTTGATCATGACACTAATTCACTTGCAAATACTTCATTGATGCTGGGTGCAACGATGGACCTTGCACCTAGTTTGAGCATGGGCGCGAGTGCATATGCGCTTTCAACGCTCGGATTGGAAAATAATCTCGTTGGTGATGTTCCTTCAAATAAAGTGGATGCAGGTACTGGTGTACCTTCTGGTGCTAAAGTGGTCGACGATCAAGCATGGATGCGTGAATTGTGGTTGGCATACACAGTGGGTAAAACGACAGCGAAAATTGGTCGCCAGGAATTGAATACTCCACTTGCTTTCACAGAGAAATGGAACGTTGTTGACAATACGTTTGATGCCATCGTATTGCTCAACAACGATCTTCCCGATACAACGTTGGTTGGTGCATGGGTTGGTAAACACAATGGTATTGCTCAAACAGGAAGTTCAACAGTTAACCATAATGGAACATTTGAAACATTTGGTCCGTCTGGAGCATATGCATTTGCGGCTGTGAATAAATCAATTCCAAATACAACAGTTCAAGCATGGTATTACAATGTATTGGATGCAGCGGATGCATACTGGTTGCAGGCAGATGCAAAAGTGATGGACATGGTAACTCTTGGTGCGCAATTCGCAAATATGGATCCTAAAGCTGCTGGTACAGAAGACACAAGTATTTGGGCTGTGAAAGCGGCCGTCGATGTAGCAGGTGTTAATCTTTATGGAGCATATTCTTCTGCAGATGATTCAGCAACTGTTGTAAACTTTTCAAACGTTTCAACTGGAGATAAATCTATGATTTATACTGCTCTTGGAAGCATCTATATGGATGGTGAGTTTACAACACGGTCAGGAACTGATGCTTGGAAAATCGGTGCCTCTACCAAAATGGTTCCGGGTGTAACACTTTCGGCAAGCTATGGTGAGTCTGAAACAGATAACGCCCCAACAAGTTTGAAAGATGAGAGAAATGCATGGGATGTCGTTGCTTCTGGCAAAGTCGGACCGGTTGGATTGACAGGAATTTATACTAACTATCAAATTGAAAATGCCGCTGGTACTAAAACAACAGATACCGATACCCTACGTATCATTGCTTCTCTGAAATTCTAAGAAGCTTTCTTTCTTCCGGGCCTTCGGGCCCTCGCCATTCTCCTTATGTTAAGTTTGCCGTACGGGACTCGTCATCCTGTGCACACCGTCCGCAGATTCGTCACCTGCGGGCACATCTTCCCGGGCCTTCGGGCCCTTCATTCTTCTTATGTTAAGTTTGCCGTGCAGCGTTTGTCACGCTGCACACTCCCGCCCGCGGATTCGTCACCCGCGGGCACTCTGACAAATCCCTCTTATATCCGTTTTGCCTGCCGTTTGGGAATCACATTTTTGGAATGCTCCTGTGTCGACGTTCGTGCGGACGTGTTCAGATATCTTGGTACGGTTCTTCCCGGCGTTTTGGCGATATCTTCCAGCAGCGTTTCTTTGAGGATCGTTGCATCGCATCGTTCGCTCAGGTAATGATAGAGGAGCTCCGTCTGCCGGTCGAGCGATATTTTCCATGTCGAGAGCGTCTGGCCGTAGATCCAGAGGCTGAATGCGTAGAACGCATCGAACACGCTCCCTCCGTTCCACAGCAGCCGCACTGTTTTGTCGAAATTTCCGCTGTTGTAGTACATGTCCCAGAAGCGGGCGAACCGTTTCATTTGCTGGATCGTTGTGTAGCTGAGAAGATCATTGCACAGGATGTCGTAGGGGGGGATGTCGCTGTAGACCATCCCGTGCTTTATGTCGTGGCGCGAGAGGGTCGTGCCGGAGAGTTTTTTGAGTATCCCGATCTGGATCTCGCTGTGGGTGAGGGAAACGAGTTTGTCCAGATTGGCTCCGAACCCCTCCAGACTCTCGCCGGGGAGCCCCACAATGAGGTCGAGGTGCATGTGTGCATGGGTCTCGTTTTCCAAAAATCGAAGATTTTCGAAGATTTTCTCGAGTTTCAGCGGGCGGTTGATCCCCGCCGCGATCACCGGATCGAGGGTCTGGATTCCGATCTCGAGCTGCAGGGCACCCGGAGGGAATTGGGCGATTTTGGAACGCAGCGATTCGGGGAAATGGTCGGGGATCACCTCGAAATGGGCGAAATAGGGGGGGTCCTTGGAAAGGAAGAAATCGAGGATCGCGTTGGCGAAGCGCATGTTGAGGTTGAAGGTACGGTCGATGAATTTGAAACTCCGCACCCCCCGCTCCCACAGGATTTCGAATTCGCTCAGGATGGTGTCGAGGGGAAAATTGCGCACCTTCTCGTCGATCGAGGAGAGACAGAATTCGCATTCGAAGGGGCATCCACGGGAGGCCTCGACGTAGATGTAGCGGTGGGCTACGTCCTCGTCGCTGTAGGTACTATAGGGGAGGATAACGCTTTTGAGATCGGGGAGAGGGGCTCGAACAATGCGCTCTGAGGGGGGAATTCCGGCAAGGATTTTTTGACATAATTCATAAAATGCCACTTCTCCTTCCCCGCTGATGATGAAGTCCGCCTTGGAGAGATCGACGCGGTGGGGGAGATATCCTGCCTCCGGACCGCCCAGGACGATAATCGTTTGGGGCGAGACTTTTTTGAGGATATGGATCAGCTCGGCGGTTTGGGAGGCGTTCCAGATATAGACCCCGATTCCGATGATGCGGGGGGAGTGTTCGAGGAGCCGTTCGGCGATGCTCTGTACCTGCTCGTTGATCGTGAATTCGATGATGCGCGTTTGCTCCTGCAGCTCGTGCAGGTTGGCGTAGAGGTAGCGCAGCCCCAGGGCGGTATGGGCATAGCGGGCATTGAGGGTGGTGAGGAGAATGGTGTGCATGGCGTTTCCGGTAAATGATAACCGTATTGTACCAGAGTGGTAAATATGGTATCCTATTCCACACAAAGCACTCAAAGGAGCTTTTATGCGTTACACACGCCGTCTTGATTCGCTGAGTCTGAAGGACATCGCTTTGGTCGGGGGGAAAAACGCCTCTTTGGGAGAGATGATCGGGTCGCTCAAATCGCTGGGGGTAAAAGTACCCGAGGGATTTGCCGTCACGGCGGACGGATACCGTGCTTTTGTCGCGCATAACGGTTTTGAACCCCAGATTCGCGCCCTGTTCGAGGGAGTGGATATCACCGACGCCCTGGAACTCAAACGGTGCGGCGAAGCGGTCCGGACGCTGATGCTCTCAGGAGAGATGCCCGAAGAGCTGAAAGCCGAGATCGCCCAGAGTTATTCGGCTATGGAAGCGCAGTACAGTTCCACTGCGGTGGATGTGGCGGTCCGATCCTCCGCGACGGCGGAGGATCTCCCCGATGCGAGTTTCGCGGGGCAGCAGGAGAGCTATCTCAATATCCGCGGGGAAGTGATGCTGATCGAGTCGGTCAAGCGGTGTTTCGCCTCGCTGTTCACCGACCGCGCCATCAGCTACCGTCACAGCCGCGGGTATGACCATTTCAGCATTGCCCTCTCGGTCGGGGTGCAGAAGATGGTGCGCAGCGATCTGGCTAGCAGCGGCGTCATGTTTACGATCGATACCGAAACGGGATCGGAGAATCTGATCCTCATCAATTCGATCTGGGGGCTTGGGGAGAATATTGTCGGCGGGCGGGTCAATCCGGACGAGTTTTACGTCTTCAAACCGACCCTCAAAGAAGGGAAAACGACGATCCTTAAGCGCCAGCTCGGATCCAAGGCGCTCACGATGCGCTACGACGACCGTCACCATACGGTCAACCTGGCGACGTCCAACACCATGCAAAACCGTTTCTCTGTCACCGACGAAGAGGTCGCCACTCTGGCCAAATACGCGATGATCATCGAAGATCATTACACGGCGCAAGCGGGGGAATACCGCCCGATGGACATCGAATGGGCCAAGGACGGGGTGACCTGCGAACTCTACATCGTGCAGGCCCGCCCCGAGACGGTGCAAAGCCGTAAACTCTCCGACAATGTTCTCGAACAGTACCGGATCAAAGAGGGGGAGGAGAAAAAAATACTCCTCAGCGGCAAGGCGATCGGCGAAAAGATCGGTTCGGGCAGGGTCAAGATCATCCATTCCGTGCAGGAGAGCGAACGGTTCAACGCGGGGGAGGTCCTCGTCGCCGACATCACCGATCCAGATTGGGAGCCGATGATGAAAAAGGCTGCTGCCGTAATCACGAACCGGGGAGGTCGGACGTGTCATGCGGCGATTGTCGCCCGGGAGATCGGGGTACCGACGATTGTGGGGACCGCCAATGCGACCGAGCTGCTGCATGACGGGGAAGAGGTGACCGTCAGCTGCGGAGAGGGGGAGAGCGGACAGGTGTACGAAGGGGCGCTGGACTACGAGATCAAACAGATCGAGCTGGGGCAGATGGCGTCAACGCGTACGAAACTGTACATGAACGTCGGCAATCCCGAAATCGCTTTTAAAGTGGCCAAACTCCCGAATGACGGTGTAGGGTTGGCGCGAATGGAATTCATCATCACCCATTACGTGAACGCCCATCCGATGGCGCTGGTGGAGATGGCGCAGGGGAAGGGGATCGAGGATGCGCAGATCATCAGAGAGGCGATGCGGGGGTATGAGGATCCCAAAATCTTTTTTATCGACAAGATCGCCGAAGGGGTCGGGATGATCGCCGCAGCGTTTTACCCCAAACCGGTCATCGTCCGAACCACCGATTTCAAGTCGAACGAATACAAGCACATGGCCGGCGGGCGTCTCTACGAGCAGGACGAAGAAAATCCGATGATCGGATTCCGGGGCGCGAGCCGGTATTACTCGTCACAGTACAAAGAGGCGTTCATGTGGGAATGCGAAGCGCTGAAAAAAGTGCGTGACGAGATGGGGCTTACCAATGTAACGGTGATGCTCCCCTTCGTCCGTACCCCCGAAGAGGGGAAAAAGGCGATTGCGGTCATGAACGAAGCGGGGCTGGTGCAGGGGGAGAACGGACTTAAGATCTATGCCATGTGCGAGATCCCTGCCAACGTCATCCTCGCCGACCGGTTTTTGGAAATATTTGACGGCTACAGCATCGGCAGCAACGACCTTACCCAGCTCACTCTCGGAGTAGACCGCGACAGCGCGCTCGTCTCTTCGGTATTCGATGAACGCGACGAAGCGGTGAAGCGGATGCTTTCGGGGGCCATCCGTGCGTGCAAAGAGCGGGGGAAATACATCGGCATCTGCGGCCAGGCCCCCTCGGATTATCCTGAGATTACCCGTTTCCTCGTCGAGGAGGGGATCGAATCGATTTCTCTCAACCCCGACTCGGTGCTGAAAATGCGCCAGGTGGTCAGCGAGTTCGAAAACTAAAACGAGAAGATCAACACGTCCAGAGGAGATTCTTCGAGCAGGTCAAACGCGAAAAAGCTGAAAGAACCTGAGGTATGAACGGCGATCAGATCGGATTGGTAGAGCGTCGAAATATCGAGAAAAAAATCAGGGGAAAGAGGTTCTTTGCGCATCATGATCTGGAGCCTTTCTTCCGGAATCTGCAAGGAAGCGACAAATACATCTGCCTTTTCATCCTCTTTTGCTTTGATCATCGCATGGTAGTCGCTGATATCGTCTTCATTGAATCCGTAGGATTTTAGCCGTCTTTCAAAAGGGAGAATGTACGCGTAGAGCAGTATGATTTCCGCATCAGGGAAAAGAACGGATGTTTGATGGATGAGAGTGCGGGAATAGTCAGAGAAGTTTGTCGGAATGAGTATCCGTTTCGGATCCAAAGGGATCTCGTTTTTGACGATGAGAACGGGAATGGCGGCGTCACGAATGATGCTTTTGGTCGTTGATCCTGTAAGGAATTCTTTGAAGATATAATTCTCACCGCTGCTTCCGATGACCAGCAGTGTGGCGTGGATCGATTCGGCTGTTTCGGAAATTTCGCGGGTTACGTTCCCCTGCAGGCAATGGAAATTCTTTTTGTGGAGTGTCGGAAAAGCGCTGCTGAGTGTATCCCAAAGATGGTTCCGGACCGATTTCATATCCTCTTTGAGCGTATACCATGGAGTCTCAATGACATGGATTATGTGCAGTTCAGCCTCTTTGGTATCGGCCAAAGAGAGCGCTTTTGCCAAGACGGTAAAACTGCTCTGCGAAAAATCGATCGCGACCAAAATACTCATAATTTCCATCCGAACCTTATTGTAGTATGTTCTGTTGCGTATATGCGCAGATAGCTGATAAATAAGATCGGTTATTTGACTTTTATTTTGAAAAATACTCCCCGTCGGTCGTGAACAGTTTGAGGATTTTGTGGTATTCGCCGTACGCCTGGCGGTAAAGGTGCTGGGTGTGGTTGTTGGACTCAAACAGTTCGGAGGCACTCATGCCGCTCTCGAGGGCATTTTTGAGCAGCTTCGTACGGCGCAGGTAAGTGAACGCCATGCCCGGAAAATGCTCATGGATCTTTTCGCGGATTGCTACCGCGTCATTGGGATTTTCGAGCATGTTGGCGAAGACGAGGATCGTTTTTTCGCGGAATTTCTTGATGAAAACGAGGCTTTTCATGATCGAATTGGCATCGTTCGTCGTGGGGAGGAGGATGATGTCCGACTGCAGCAATATCTCCTCGACGTGGGGGCTCTCGAATCCCCCGAAATCGTAGACGGTGTCGGGATAAAGGGGAATTTTGTTGGGGTAATAGCGGGCATTGCGGTATTTGTTCAGCGCCACGGACATGTCGTTGGTCGCGTAGCGGTAGCCCAGATCTTTGGCGAGTGAAAAGGCGAGGGAGGTTTTGCCGACTCCCCCTTTGGTCGATGCGATGGAGATGATTGCCATGGGTCCCTTTGAAAAATCAGTTACAAATTTTGAACGAATAGTAGCATAAAGCGGGGATGCTGTGACTATCTATTGCCGAAATACAGTTCGAGTGACAACCGCATGAGATAGTTGGGTTTGTAGTCGTATTGTTCGTGGAAGGAGACGATGGGCTCTACCTGATAAAACAGATAATTGTTCCGAATCGCCTGGCGCCATACCACTCCGGTCGAATAGTTGTAGACCCCTTCCTGCGGGATCAGGCCGTTGTCGTAGAGCGCTTCGGGGAGATCTTTTGTCCGACCGTTGGCGGCAATGTAGTAATTGTAGCCGATGTCGTGTTTCAGGGTGTTGCGGTAGGAGATCTGGGCGGTGTATTCCATCCCGCGGATTTCGCTGTTGGTGGATCGCTGCGTCGATATCCGGATGATTTTGTTATTGAGAACTTTCCGGTCCAGATACAGGGTCGTCCATTCGTCAAATTTGTTTTCCAGCGAATATTTGAAATTTTGGCTCGCTTTGAACAGCCACTCATCCAAAAAAATCGGATATTCGAGGTGCGTTTTGACATAGGGGTTGTCAATACCGGAAAAACCGATCGATGCGTTGCTGTACAGACGGCCGTACAGGGCGGGGAAAAAGTACCGGATACCGACCCCTTCGGTTTTGTCGGTTTGCTGAATTTTGGTGGGATCGCTCTGATCCTGAGGCTCATCGTCGCCGATAAAGAGCTGCAGCTTATCCTTGGTGCGCGGGAGTCTGAGACGGGCCGAGACATTGTGGACAAAAGAGGAATCTCCCCGTTTGTCGTACTCGTACCCGGCGCGTATTCTCACATAGCTTTTATTGGTGGCGTCGAGGTAGATCTGGTCCTTGAAAAATTCATCGAACTCTGCGGAGGTCTGATAGGTTGCCTTGTTTTCTTCTTTTTTGAATGTTGGTTTGGGGAACAGGGGGGCTTCGCTGTCAAAAGGGCGAAGGCTTTCGTTGTTCTCCTCGTCAAGGGGTGTTTCGTTGCTGTCGAACCCGTCTAAGAAAAATGAATCGAGGCCGGAAGAGAAGAGGAGAACTTTATGGGACCAGTAGTGATGAAAAGCATCCATTTTCGTTGCCAGCCAATGCTCTTCCTGAACGGTCGCGGTTGCGTTGGCGTCACTCTCTGCGGCGCTGAGATCGGTCGTGCCGAGAACGCTCAGGCAGAAGAGAGGGGTGAAAAAGGTCATTGGTGCCATCAGTTTTTCCCCCAGCATAATATTAATCAATAATACCATAACTCTGGCCGCAGACGATTTCTTTTGGCCCTTTTTGTTATACTCCCGTCTTATCCGATTACAAGATCCTAAGAAAGCGAACCCCCTCTCTATGAAAATACTCTCGAAAAATGCTCCGCTGGAGGAGTCGATCGCCGCCATGCGAACCGCCCTGGAGAAGGTCGGGTGCGGCTTGAGCTTCTCAGCCGAGAAGCATCCGCTGCAGCACTGTTATTCCGTCAATCTCGCATCGACCGAAGC
>JAFGUJ010000102.1 GCA_016938595.1 Campylobacterales bacterium
ATATATATTCTATTTAAAAACTTTGGTGTACGGAAAGCCGTATAAACCCCCGCTTTCTCTTGAAATCGGGTGCGTATTTGATTATACTCCCGGTCTTTTTTTACGGCGCGTTGAGATACAGCGACGCCACAGTCGATAAGGAGATCCATTGGGAAGCGAAAAAGGGGCCGCCAAGGCGCGGAAAATCAGAGAGCGGCAGGTCCGTGCCAAGATCCAGTCCGCGATGAGCATCCACATGCTCTACGGCAAAAAGCCGACTGTCCGTTCCATCGCCGAAGAAGCGCAGATCAGCACGGCGACGGCGGCCAAATATCTCAGAATCATCAACGACAAGCCCTAAAGCCGCATCCGTGTATCAGATAGATTATCTAACTGATACACCTCTCAGAACAGCCGCCCTATTTTGCGAAAACCGATCCAGTACATGAGACCCCCTACGAGGATGACCCCCAGGAAGTAGGGCCACAGATCGATCCACTCCGTCCCCCGGTAAAAGATACTTTCCGTCCCCTCGATATAGTAGCGCAGCGGCGAGAACAGCGAGAGCGCCTGCAGTGCCGGATGCATCGCGTAGATGGGGGTCCACGCTCCGCTGAGGAAGATGAGGGGCATCATCACGAGGATCGAGAGCTGTGCGACCTGCATCACGTCGCGGGCGATCGCGGCGATGAAAAGTCCTATCCCGGCGCTGGCCCAGATGTAGAAAAACGTCAGGAGTGCAAACGCCCAGAACGAGCCGTTGAGGGGGGTCGAAAACACCCCCAGGACGATAAATCCAAGGGAAATGACGACCCCGGAGAGAATGATCAGAACCTGTGAAAACGATTTGGCCAGAATGATGAGCTTCGGATCGACCGGCATCAGAAGCATGATGTCCCAGGTCCCCTGCTCTTTTTCCCGGACAAAGACGACCGCGGTAAGGATGACGCAGAGCATCGTGGTGACCGAGAGAAGTTCGGTGAGCGCCATGAAGGTGTGGTTGTCGGCGTTGGGATTAAAGAGCTTATGGCTGGCGATGTCGACGGACATCCCGGAGCGGGAGAGCTCCAGCACGATGTTTTGCAGGTAGCTCAGCGTCGTATAGGCCTGTGATGCAGCGGTGGCGTCGAGGAGGACGTTGAGGCTGCTTTTTTCGCCGCGACGCCAGTTTTTTTCGAAGTCGGGGCCGAAGACGATCCCCACGATGATTTCTTTGTCATAAATGGCGCGGCTCAGCGCTTCCTGTGAGACGAAGCGGCGCGGCGGCAGGAACTCAGGGGCGTGGAGTTTGGAGAGGATTTTCTGGCTGATCCCCCCTCCGGTATAGTCGACGTACCCGACGGCGACGTTTCGGGGTTTGATCTCGATTCCGCTGCCGGAGATGTAGACGTTGACGGTGAAGGAGTACAGCACGACAAGGACCAGCTGCCACGATCTGATGAACGCAAGGAGCTCCTTGGCGACGATGGTCCAGAAGATGCGGTTCATCCGAGCTCCTTTTTAAGCAGCAGCCGTCCCAGTCCCAGTAGTATGACGGCATAGACGATGAGAATCAGGAGGTAGGAGAGCGTTTTGCCCGATTGGAGCCCCTCCCCGATCAAAAAAGCGTCATAGAGGATATGGTTGTAGTACATGACGGGGAAGATGTGGGCTTCGACTTGCGATATTCCGCTCATCGACGAGATGGGCATGATGATTCCGGAGTAAAGGAAGCCCGGGATGATCGTGATGATGACGGTGAGGACCACCGCTACGATCTGGGTACGCGTGACGACGGAGATCAGCATCCCGATCGCGATGCTGATAAGGAGGTATATCTCCGAAACCCCCCAGTAGAGGAGAAAACTCCCCCTGAACGGGACGTCGAAAACATAGACCGCCCACAGAAAGAGGATGAAGATGTTGAGCGAATGGAGCAAAAAGGCGGGTATCAGTTTGGCGATCAGAAACTCCCCCTTGGAGAGTGGGGAGGCGTAGAAGTTGAAGATGGTCCCCCGCTCTTTTTCCTTGACGATCAGCAGTGCCGAGAGGATCGCGGGTGCCACCAGCAGCACCAGACCTATCAGCCCCGGCACGATGGCATCTTCGTCGCGCATCGCCTGGTTGAACAGGCTGCGCTGGTTGATCGTGATAAGATGGGCACTTCTCGCAGGTGCCAGTGACGCCGCCGCATCGAGGATGACACCTTTGGCGTAGTTTTCGATCGTACTTCCGCGGCTGGGGAATGCCGCATCGACATAGATGCCGATCTGGGTAGACTGGCCATGGAGGAGCCGCTTTTCGAACGATTCCGGGATGATGATGATCACGTCCGTCCTGGCCTGTTTGATGCTGCGGAGCGCATCGGCCTCGTCGGAGGTATCGAGGCTCACGTCGAAATAGCGTGAATGTTCGAACTTGCTGATGAGGCGATTCGAGAGGAAACTGCGGTCGTTGTCGATGATAAGGGCGCGGGCATCGGTCACCTCCATCCGTATTCCGTACCCGAACAGCAACATGATCATCGTCGGCAGGAGATAGACCATGAGGATGAACCGCGAACGGACCAGTTCGATGAGCTCTTTGGCGATGTAGGCCCTGATCACCCTCGCCTTCATCGGTAGTACTCCAAAAAGATATCTTCGAACGTTTCGGCGTCCGGATGGGCGGCATAGAACCGTTCCAGCGTGTCGTCGGCCACTTTCGCACCGTCGCGGAGCAGCACGATGCGGTCGCAGTATTCCGCCTCGCTCATGTAGTGGGTCGTGATGAGAATGGCGATTTTCCATTTCTCTTTCAGTGCTATCAGTAGTTGCCAGAACTGCGCACGCGCGATGGCGTCGACCCCCGAGGTGGGTTCGTCCAGGAAGAGGACGTGGGGATCGTGCAGGAGGGCCGCGGCAAGCGAAAAACGCTGGTTGATTCCCAGCGGAAGCTGCGAGGGCATTTCGTCGAGGTACTCCGAAAATCCAAGTTCCAGGGCATACCGGGCTGTTTTTTCAAGGGCCTCTTGAGAGGGAATGCGGCGGATGGCGGCAAAATAGAGGAGGTTTTCGCGTACCGTCATGTCGCCGTAGAGGGCGAAATGTTGGCTGACGTAGCCGATGGAGGCTTTGAGGGTGCGGCGATCATGGGCGTTTCGGACCGGTTTGCCCAGCAAAAAGAGCTCACCGCCGTCGATGGGATGCAGTCCCAGAAGCATTTTGATAAAGGTCGTTTTACCCGCACCGTTGGCCCCAAGAAGGCCGAGGATCTCCCCCCGGCGCAGGTTCAGATCGATCCGGTCGTTCGCGACGAAATCCCCGAACCGTTTCGTTAACCCCCTCGCCTCCATGACGACATCGTCTGAAAAAGGGATTTTTTCTTCGCCGCTGAGGGTGACCGGAGGGAGGAGACGGTTGTTTTTGAGGGCGTTGACGAAAAAGAGGGCTTCCAGGGTCGGCTCGGCATGGGGAATATCCAGCGGCTGCAGCGAATAGGTCGCATCGAAGGTACGCACTCCCCCGCTCCCAGGAGTCGGGAGGTAGCACATAGGGCGTACCGTCTCGAGCAGTTCCGTCGCGGTGCCGGAGGCGATGATCTCCCCCGCGTCGAACAGCAGCAGCCTGTCCATCCGGGCGGCTTCTTGCATGTAGGCGGTGCTGACGAGGATGATCGTCCCCTCCTCGCGGCGTATCTGGTCGAGGATTTCCCACAGTTCGATTCGGCTGAGGGGATCGACCCCCGTCGTTGGCTCGTCCAGGATCAGGAGCCTGGGACGGTGCAGGAGGGTGCAGATCAGGGAGAGTTTCTGCATCATCCCCCCGGTGAGGTCTCCCGCCCTTCGAGCCGTGAATTTATCCAGCCCCGCCATCCGCAGCAGCCGCTGTCGGTAGGCCAGAAAATCAGAGTCGGGCTTAATGGCGCGGATGTCGGCAAAAAAATCGAGGTGTTCCTCCACACTCAGCATCTCGTAGAGTACCAGTCCTATCCCCTGCGGCATAAAAGCACACAGTGGCTTGAGCGGTTCGGCCTCTTTGGCTGATCGGTAACCAATCCCGTTGAAACGGACGGAACCGCTGAAGTTTCCGACTCCGGCGATGGCGTGCATCAGGGAGCTTTTCCCCGAACCGTCGGCACCGATGAAACCGATGATCTCCCCGCCATCGGCCCTGAATGTCGCATCGCGGATCGCAACATGGATGCCGTAGCTGACGGTGACGTTCTCTACGCTGAGATACTCCATGAAGCGCCCCCTTATTCGGGAACTTCCCGCAAAGAGCCCGGCAGCGGGGTGGTGTCCGTGGAGATGACCCCTACCCCGGGAATCCCAAGTTTGAGCAGCGGATCGGGTGTGAGGGGGCGCAGATGGACGGCGTAAACCCGCTGGATGCGGTCGCTGGCGACGGAGACCTCCTTGGGGGTAAATTCGGCTTTCTGCTCGATCCGGACCACCCTGGCCTCGATCGTCCTGTCGGGGGAGGCGTCGAGAAAAATGACCGCCTTGTCGCCGATTTTGATTTTGCCGTTTTGCAGCGTGTCCACGAAGATTTTCAGATAGAGGGTGGCAGGGTCGATCAGCGTGGCGACGGGGCTTCCCGCCCCGACCACTTCGCCCGTATGGGCGATCGTTTCGACGAGGAACCCTTCGATAGGGGATCGGAGCTCCATTTCGCTCACGACGGCGTCGATCTGTGCTTTCGAAGCTTTGAGCGCTTCTATTTCGGCCGCAACGGCTTTGATCCCCTCTTCCACCACCTGTGTTTTGCGCTGGGCTGCCGACGCCTCGATCCGGCTGCTTTGTGCGATCCTGATCGCTTCGTCGAGCTGGCTCCGCTTGAGCAACAATGCCGCAAGGCGGTCCTGATCGCCCTGAAGCTTCAGCAACGCCGTTTCCAGCTGGTGCGCTTCGACCAG
The DNA here is from genome assembly GCA_016938595.1 of Campylobacterales bacterium. Lineage (GTDB taxonomy): Bacteria > Campylobacterota > Campylobacteria > Campylobacterales > Sulfurimonadaceae > Sulfuricurvum. Next base: position 4,855 of record JAFGUJ010000102.1, read on the forward strand.
ACGGCGTTCGACGAGATCCTTTGCCCTCATCCAGTCGCGTTCGCTCTGTTCGACGAGGCTTTTTTGTGTGCGGATGTTCTGGTCAAGTTCGTCGCGGTTATGCAGAGTAATGGCGACATTGGCATCGGCTTTCTTCAGCGACTGCGGGAGGCTCTGGCGCAGGATCTCCAGCTCGATCTTCTGGGCTCCGTACGAGCGTTCCCTGGCATCGAGCTGCGCCTGTATCTGTGCCTGCTGTGCCCGGTATTCGCGGCTTTCCAGACACGCCACGACGTCGCCTTGTGAAACACGGTCCCCCTCTTTGGCGTAGATGCCGCACAGGCGGCCTGGGTATTTGGCGTTGAGAGTGATCAGATCGCCATCTATCCTCCCGCTCCCCTGGATCAGGTTCGGATCCAGCACCGGGGGGTGCAGTTTGAGATAGATCAGGAACGCGGCGGCTCCAAACAGAGATGCCACCACGATGCCGGCCCAGTATTTTCTGAAAAATAGAACCATAATGTGTCCATTCGATCAAAGTATTCTCAGGCTATCTTATAGCTTTCCACCTTAACTCAGTATCAATTAATCGGATCGTGGCTATGTTACAATAACCAATAAGGAGCAACGATGAAATGGATGTCTTTGCTGGTTTTTCCTCTCCTGGGGTGGGGCCAGAGCTACGAGGAGGTCATCGCCAGAATCGATCGGGCATATGCGGTGCAGAGTGCCGAACAGCTTGAAAAAGCGGCCTTTGAGAGCTATCGCGCGGCGCAGGGGAAGCATATGCCTTTTCTAAGCGCCGAG
>JAFGUJ010000103.1 GCA_016938595.1 Campylobacterales bacterium
ACGGGGCTGCGTATTTCCGAACTGGCCAGCCTCAAGCTGTCAGATATCGGCGAAGAGTGGTGCCGCGTCATCGGGAAAGGGAACAAAGAACGCGACGTTCCGATGGTGCAGGGGGTATATGCGGCGATGCAGGCGTATCATGCCCAAAACCCCGTCAGTGAGTACGTTTTTGAGGCCGGGGGACAAAAATTAAGCGAAAATAGTCTAAGATATATCATTACCAAGGCATTTGAGCAAAGGGGGCTAAAGGTAACGCCCCATCAGCTGCGGCATGCCTATGCGACCGAACTGCTAAACAACCAGGCTCGGATTGCCGATGTTAGCGAATTACTGGGCCATGCAAGCATGGCGACGACCCAGATCTATACCAAACTTGGAAACGCCCTGAAGATGGATCATTACCTCAAATCGCATCCTTTATGTCGAAACCGCGAGGGCACCGAGTGATTCGTTGGCTATTTCAGAAAATCTTCATTGCCGTCGTTCCCAGCGGGGATCGCCACGACGTCACCGTAACCGGCTACAAGCGAAAAAAACGGCTCTTCAAAGAGAGCAAGCATTTCGAAGGGGAGTTTGCCGTTGATGAGATGGTCCGGTTTGTTAAAAAATTCACCGAAGAGACTCCGTACTGCTACATCGCGATCCTGAATCCCAATCCGCATCAGGGAGCGCTGGAGGGGTGTTCGATCCATGATATTTATGAAGGCGAGGAAATGAGCGGCGTTAAGACCCTTTGCCGCAAGCAGCAATGGATGCTCTACGCTTCGGAAAAAGAACTCAATGCACTGCAGCGAAAATATGCGAAAGTAGGGCTTGATTTTGTTTTTTCCCCGTTTTCGCTTCTGGAATATTTTTATGGGGACAAAATTGGCGGAACGGCAGCCGTGTACGTACTGGCCCAGAAAGATTCCATCAGCATCGCATTTTTCGAAGAGGGAATACTCGAATATGGGCACCATTACACGATGCACCGGGAAGAGCGAGAAATAACCGCCGAAGAGGGGGTTGGGATCGGATTTTCGGTCGGCGTGGAAGAGGAGCGGGGACGGGGAATCAATCTCGACGATATCGAAACGCTGGATGATCTGGAAATCATCGACGATTTGGACGATCTGGGGAACATCGAGGATCTGGACACCCTCGAAGAGATCGTAGAATTCAGCGAAGATGAACCAGTGATGGAAGAGAAACGTCCGCTGCTGTCGGGCAAAGAGACGAAAGAGGATATGGAGCGGTTCAACGATGATTTTTATCGGTTTGAACTGATCGAAAAAACGCTTGCCCGTTTTTACAGCGGAGAACATTGCCGCAACCGGTTCGTCGAAACGGTCTACATTGCCGACGGATACGGAAGCAGCACCGAACTCAAGCGCTATCTCGAAGACGAACTCTTCGTCAATGTCGTCATCCGCAAAATTGATCTCGGCGAAGCGGTGATCGCCCTCTCGAGAAGCGAAGAGGGGGTACAATGAAACACAGTTTCATCGTTCCCAGACCCAAGCGGCTGATTAGTGCGGAGTTGAAGCTGGTCCTTTTCTTCTTCAGTGTGACGATTATGATGCTGGTGGGGAGCTATCTGTATCTGGGGTACAAAACCTATGATTTCGTATCACAGCGCCATGCCATCGCCCAAAAAGAGGAAGAACTGAACGACGCAATCGCGAATATGCAGTCGCAGATCAAAGAGATCGAAGCGGAAGTGAAGATCGCCGAGCGGATCACGACCGACAATACGGTGATGAAAGAGAGCATCCGCAACCTTTTCGATCTTGTTCCCGACGGCATTACCCTCTCCCGCGCCGAGCTGGAAGCCAACGCACTCGTATTGCAGGGGATCACCCCGAACAAGGATACCTACCAGTACATGCTCGAAGCGCCGCTGCGGTCAATTTTTCATCGAACCTACACCTCTTTTTCCCCGGCCGAAAACGGATGGTACCGGTTCGTTTCCACCAATTACCTGGATGATGAAAACAAGACGGAAGGGGCAGAATGAACCGACAAACCTTTGCCATGGTCCTTTTATCGGTGATACTGATGGTCAGTGTGGTGGCGTTTTCGTTTCTGGTACTGATACCCAAAGGGAAAGAGTACCGCCTGCTGCGGCTGGAAAGCAAAAAAGAGTTTCAAAAACTCGAATCGACACAGCAGCAATACGACGAGACACGGATTCGGCTGGAGGAGTTTGAAGAGCAGCATCGTTCGACGATCAAGGCGTTTGACACCTCTTTCAACACCGAACGTTTTACCCGTCTTTACAAAAAAGAGTTTGACGACCTGTATCTGACCGAGATTACGACTTTTGAGACCAACGGGACTTTCAAGACCTATGAGGTGAATGCGACGTCAAAAATCACCTCGCCCCAAAGTTTCTATGCATTTTTGGAAAACATCAACCAGAGTGAATGGATCATCGGCGTCAACTTCCCGATCCATTTCGAGCGGGATGGCGACAAGATCCGCTCCTCTTTTACGATGAGGGTTTATAACCGCGAAGCGATTAAAGAGAAAGAGTAGAGACTATAACTTTTTCGCTCGCTCGTGTGCCGCGCGGATCGCTTCCATAAACCCTTCTCTGACGTTTCCTTTTTCCAGCGCTCCGTATCCGGCCGCCGTTGTTCCGCCGGGGCTCATGACGTTGTCTTTCAGGATGGCAGGATGCGTCGTCTGGATCAGCTTGCCGAATCCCTCAAATAGGCCGCGCATCAATGCCATCGCATCGTCGCGTCTGAGCCCTTCGCGCACCGCTCCGTCACACAGGGCTTCCGCCGCCAGAGCCAGATAGGCCGGACCGCTTCCGGCCAGCGCGGTAGCGATGTCGAGCTCTTTTTCGCTGGAGAGCCACAATGCCGATCCGATCGAGCTGAAGAGCTGAAGGGCCTGGGACTCAACTTCGGCATCCCCGACCAGAGAGGTCATGGAGGAGCCCACTTCGGCCGCCAGATTGGGCATCGAGCGGCAGTAATGGCGTGCATCGATCACTCTCAGCCGCTCCAGCGTCGTCCCCGCAAGAACCGAATACAGGACATCGGCTTTTCCTTTGAGGAGGGGGGCGACCTCGTCCAGGTTGGCCGGTTTGACGCACAGCAATACCTTTTTGTCGCTCAAATCGGCGCTGCTGTAGAGGGTTTTTTTGACGGGATACCCTAACGCCGTTTCAAAACGCTCCAGTGTACCCATTGTGCGTCCGATCACTTCGATCGTATGGGTTTCGCAAAGTCCTTTGGCCAACGCCAGAGCCATCTTTCCGTTGCCGACGAAGGTGATCGATTTATGCATCGGAAAATCCTTTGAGGTAGTTTTTGATCGGTTCGGCGAGGGCGAAATCGTTACGGTTGTCGACGATGATCTGCGCCATTGTCTGATTGTCGGTGTTGAAAATCAGCGGAGCAACAAAATTGATCGTCGAATTTTCGATCGGATTCTGGACGATCATGATGTTGTAGATGAGGAGATTGGTATCCTCTTTGATCTCCATCAAAGCCTGCAGGGAGGAGGGGATGTCGAATGCGTATTCGCGCAGGGCGAATGGGTTGACGAGGGTAAAACTGGGCCCTTCTCCGACGCTCTCAAGGCGCATAAAAATATCGTCTATTTTGGTCAGTTCCATGCGTGAAACCGATTCGAACCCGAGCAACGGGAGTTTTAACTCAAACTGCATGACTACCTCTTAAAAACATAGTTAACTGATTTTAACACATCAAGCTAAAAAGTTTCGATCGATTGCGGGAGCGTTTAATCTCTTTTTGGTAAAATAGCTCTCAATTTCATAAAATGTAGGTTAGATAATGGTTAAAACATGGTTGGCCGCAATTGCGGTGCTCGTCCTTTTTGCGGGGTGTGGCAAAGAGCCCGAAGAATTCAACAAACCGGCGGAATACTGGTATGAAAAAATGGTCAATGCCGTAGCCAACGGAAATCTGGAGAAAGCCGACAACTACTTCAGTTCATTGCAAAGCGAGCACATTAGTTCACCGTTTCTCTCCGAAGCGACCATGATTATGGCTCAGGCGCACATGGCGCAGGAAGAGTATCTGTTGGCCGAACATTTTCTCAATGAGTATGTCCGCCGCTATGCCACCCCTGCGGGACGCGAATACGCCGAGTTTTTGAAAATCAAGGCGAAGTTTCTGGCACTCCCCAACCCAGGGCGCGATCAGGGGCTGATCGACGAGACGCTGATCGGGGCAGGGGTATTCAAGCAAACCTACCCGTATTCACCTTATCTGCCGCTGATCAACACGATGGAAACCCAGCTGCATCTGGCCAAAGCATCACTCAACGAGCAGATTGCCGGGCTCTATGACCGTCTCCAGAAACCAAAAGGCTCCGCCTACTACCGCGCGATGGCGCCGGTGACGTGGATCGAGGGAAGCGAAGTGGTCTCAGCCGATATCCCCTGGTATCGCGAAATGTTTGAGGGGGACGGCAGCAGCAGCTGGTACGACTTCCTGATTCCGAAAACGCGAAGCGTCGTTTCGATGGATGACAACGACACAAAATAACCCTGTGATGGAAAACACTTTATAAGGATTTTTTCCCATGCAACTGAGTAATTACAGCTCTTTCCCGACCACGCTTCCCGTGATCGCGGAGGACGAACTTTTTTTATACCCTTTTATGATTTCTCCCCTCTTTCTGAACGATGAAAAAAACATCGCCGCCGCTGCCGAAGCGATCGAAAACAACTCGCTTGTCATTGTGTGCCCCGTCAAGAGCGAACATGAGGGGGAACGCGACGGCGAAGCGGTTTATGACGCCGGTGTCATCGGATCGATCATGCGCAAAGTGGTCCTTCCGGACGGACGGATAAAAGTGCTGTTTCAGGGGCTGGCACGGGGGCGCGTCATCGATTTCATCCCCGGTGAGCCGCTTCGGGCCCATGTCGACCTGATCCAGTCCGCCAGCGTCAACGAACTGAAAATGGATGCCATTTTGGAGGTGCTCCGCGAAAAAGTGCGCGCCCTTTCCCAGGTGAGCAACTATTTTCCCCCCGATCTGCTCCGCACGATCGAAGAGAACCACGAGTACAACCGGATCGTGGATCTGATTTGCAGTTCGATCAAGATCAAAAAAGAAAACGCCTATCAGCTCTTCATCGAGCGTGATCCCGAAAAGCGGTTTTTGATGCTGATCGACGAGCTGATCGAAGAGACCGAAGCCAACAAGCTTCAAAAAGAGATCCGTTCCAAGGTCCACACCCGCATCGAGAAGGTGAACAAGGAGTATTTCCTCAAAGAGCAGCTCAAGCAGATTCAAAAAGAGCTCGGAACCGACACCCACCGCGACGAGGAGATCGAAGAATTCCGTAAAAAGCTCGAGGCGAAAAAAGAGAAGATGCACCCCGACGCCTACAAAGAGATCAACAAACAGCTCGAGCGTTTCGCCCGGATGCATCCCGACAGTGCCGATGCCGGCATCCTGCAAACGTATCTGGAATGGACGCTGGACATCCCGTACGGCGAAGAGGCCAAAAAAGCGCTGAACGTGCACGACGTCGAAAACCAGCTCAACAAAGACCACTTCTCCCTGAAAAAACCCAAAGAACGGATTCTGGAGTACTTTTCGGTCAAGGAGCTCCTTGAACTGCGCGGCATCGGCGAAAAAGAGGGGCGCGGGGCGATTTTATGTTTTGCGGGCCCTCCGGGGGTCGGTAAGACCTCTCTGGCCAACTCGATCGCCACCGCCCTCAAGCGTCCTCTTGTCCGCATCGCTCTGGGAGGGCTGGAGGATGTCAACGAACTGCGCGGACACCGCCGGACCTATATCGGCGCCATGCCGGGGCGGATCGTGCAGGGGCTGATCGAAGCCAAAAAGATGAATCCCGTCATCGTCCTCGACGAGATCGACAAGGTGGCCAAGTCCCACCGGGGGGATCCGACGGCGGTATTGCTGGAGATTCTCGATCCCGAGCAAAATACCCATTTCCGCGATTACTACCTGAATTTCAACCTCGACCTCTCCAAGGCGATTTTTATCGCGACGGCGAACGATGTGGGGCAGATCCCCGGCCCTTTGCGCGACCGGATGGAATTCATCAGTGTCAGCTCCTACACCCCGCAGGAGAAGTTCCAGATCGCGAAGCAGTATCTGATTCCCCAGGAGCTGAAAAAACATGGGCTGAAGCCTTCTGAGCTCTCCCTTTCCAAAACCGCGCTGGCCGAAGTGATCGAAAAACATACCCGCGAAGCGGGGGTGCGAAACCTCCGCCGCCGTGTCGCCGACATCGTCCGCAAAGCGGCGAAAAAGATCCTGGAAGAGCCTTCGACGACAAAAGTAAGCGTGAGCCTCAAAAATCTCAAGGAGTTTTTGGACAAAACGATCTTCGAAATCGACCGTACCGACCACATTGACCGTATCGGAGTCGTCAACGGTCTGGCGTGGACCGCTGTTGGCGGGGACGTTTTGAAGATCGAAGCGATCCGCATCAACGGCAAAGGGGCATTGCAGCTGACCGGAAGTCTGGGGGATGTGATGAAAGAGTCGGCCCGTATCGCCCATTCGGTCGTTAAAACCCTGATTGACGACGGGAAACTTTCGGTCGACCACTCTGTCATACCGCTCACCCCTTCCGAGCGCGAAGGGGACATGACCCCGGATGCGAGCGAAGTGTACAAGCGCTTCGATCTGCATCTGCACGTTCCCGACGGAGCAACGCCCAAAGACGGTCCGAGCGCGGGGATTGCGATGGTGACGGTCATCGCCTCGATCATGGCGAATAAAAAAGTGCGCGCCGATATCGCGATGACGGGGGAAGTCTCCCTGACCGGAAACGTCCTCCCCATCGGAGGATTGAAAGAGAAGCTGATTGCGGCTCACCGCGCGGGGATGAAGCTGGCACTGATCCCCCAGAAAAACTATGACCGGGATCTGAACGATATTCCCGATGAGGTGAAAAACGCAATCGAGATCGTGGGAGTCAGTCGGATCGAAGAGGTGTTGGAGCGCCTTTTAACCGACGTATAGCCTCCCACGCTTCACGTGATCCGTACAGATGGCCCCGGAGTTTGGATTCGACATTCAGCCGGCGGCACTCCTCCCTGAAACCCTTGTCCATGACGACGCCGCTTTGGTACGGAGCGATGAAGACATAGTCCTGATCCATACTCACAACATACTTTCTTCCTACGACGGCCACTCTCAGGTTTTTCAGCTTCTCTTTTTCGGCATTTTTCATGACGTACCCCAGCGATTTGAGCTGCGCATCGACTCCCGAAAGGAGTGAACGGGTATTGTTCGGAACAGGGGCAAAACAAAGATCCCCGGCATGCTCAAAAACCATGGGTTGGATCAGAGTATCGCTGTCCTCTTCGAGGTAGCGGAAGCTTCGCCGGATCGCATCGCGGTGTTCGCGCATCAGCGGGGCACTGTAGCGGTGGCGGAAAAAATTGCGGGTATACCGTTCGTCCGCATTGCTTTCGTCGGTAAAGTAGGGGATATGTTGCTCGTGCAGATACCCCTCGATGCTTTCTCTGTCCCATTCCAGCAACGGACGCAGCAGGGTGATACCATCATGCCGGTCACGGGAGCGGATGCCGAGCAGTTCGGGCAGCCCCGCCCCCCGGCACAGCTGCATCATCAGCCACTCCAGCCGGTCGTTCAGCTGGTGGGCGGTCAGGAGATAGCGATAGCCGTGCTTTTGCATCAGGTAGCCGAAAAAGCGGTACCGCTCCTCTCGGGCGCGGTGCTCGAAATTCCCCCCTTCCAGACGGCAGGAATGGGTATGGCAGAGTCTGTGATGGTGCTTTGCGAGTGTTTTGGCGCTGCATTCTTCATCATCGCTGGTAGGACGTGTATGGTAGTTTACGTGGGCAATGTCAAAATCGATTCCGTTTTCGAGGAGGAGATGAAAGAGGGCGGTTGAATCGACGCCTCCGGAGAAGGCGAGGAGGGATTTCCCCTCCCTTAGCAGGTCAAGATGGAGAAGCTCACGCATGTCCCGTCACGGTCGCCAGCGGGTTTTTCCCGGCGATTTCGCTGATGCGCCCACGGTAGATTTTCCCGAAGGCGAGTTCTTCGTCGATGTCGCGGTCGTTGACATAGATCTCCCCGTCCACATCGGGGGCCCAGATCAGTGCGCGGGCGCTGAGCAAAAATTCGTGCTCATCGCTCTCTTTGTCAATGACGATTGCGATCTCGGCCCCGACCATTTTACCAAGACTTTCGTCTTCGACGTTTGAGGCGATTTTTCCCAATTTCTTGGCGCGGGCACTGATCGTTTTGGAAGGGATTTTCTCGCTCATAGTGTGGGCAGTGGTTCCTTCTTCGTCAGAGTAGCTGAAGACGTTGATCCGGTCAAAACCGAAGCCGGAGGCAAACGCTGCCATCTCCTCGAACATCTCTTCGGTTTCTCCCGGGTGCCCGACGATAAAGCTGGTGCGGATAAAGGAGTTCGGGAGCGCTTTCATCGCATTCAGCAACTCCAGGGTTTTGTCTTTTCCGAATCCCCGTTTCATGATGCGGAGCATCTCGTCGTTGATGTGCTGGATCGGCATGTCGAAATAGTTGTGGAACATTTTCGAATCGCCGATCGTTTTGATGAGCTTCAGGCTCGTCGTCGAGGGGTAGAGGTAGAGGATCCGCGCGCTTTTGACCCCCTCGATCAGCTCGATCCGCTTGATGAGATGGATTAATCCGTCGCTGACGTTCTGGTCACGCAGATAGGAGCTCGAGTCCTGCGAGACGAAGCTGAAATCGTAATACCCTTTGGCCACGAGTCCCTCTACCTCCCGGGCGACACTTTCCAGATCGCGGGAGTGGAGTTTCCCTTTGAACGAGGGGATGGCGCAGAAGCTGCACTGCTGGTTGCACCCTTCGGAGAGTTTGACGTAGGCGTGGTAGGTCGATCCCGTCACGACCCGTTCGGCGCCGTCGATCAGGTAGACTTCGGGGGTAAAACGGCTTTGCTTGGCTGCGAGGAGTTCGTCGATCTTGTCGTAGTCGCCGACCCCGGTGAAGATGTCCACTTCGCTCAGTTCTTTGGAGAGTTCTTCTTTGTACCGTTCCGAGAGGCACCCCGCCATGACGAGGAGGGAGTCTTTTTTGCGTCCCGCGTCGAGGTTGAAGATCGTGTTGAGAGACTCCTGCTTCGCCGCGTCGATGAATCCGCACGTATTGACGATGATCACGTCGGCTTCGCTGCTTTCGTCGGTCATTTGATAGTTTTGAAGCCGTCCCAGCATCACCTCGGTATCAACGAGGTTTTTGGTACATCCCAATGAGACAATATGGAGCTTTTTCGACATTCACGACCTTTGAAAAAATATAAAACGTATTATATCCAAGAGAGATTTGGATACACTTTCGTTATGCGTGTAATCATTACTTTTTTAGCTTTATTGCCCCTTCTTTTGATGGGTGCCATTTTTCTCGACGGCCTCGAGATGGGGTGGTTCGAATCTCTCCGGCGGGGGATAGAAACGACTCTTGGCATCACGTTTCCCGCCCCGGCCAACCGTCTGTATTACCTCTCCAGACTCTCGGGGCTGAGCGCATTGTGGCTGCTGATTGCCGCGTTTTGGGTCAGTCCTCTGCGGACCTATCTGCGGTTTGATCTGGTGGAGTTTAAAAAGCTGCTGGGTTCGTTTGCGATCGGATACGGGGTTCTGCATCTGCTGCTGTTCGTTGCGGCGCACCACTTTTCGCTCCGTTCGTTGGGAGGGGTGTTCGCGTCACACCTGTTTCTGACGGTCGGACTGGCAGCGCTCCTTCTCCTCTCCGTCGTTCCGCATATCAAAGCGTGGTACAAGCTCCTCTATATCGCCGTAGTGCTGGTCATTGTCCATCTTCTTCTGGGGTACCGGACCCTGGAAACGGCACACATCGTGGCGATTTCGCTGCTGAGCCTGGGGCTCGCCCTCCGGCTCGTTAAAAAGTAGTGATGAAGCACTACGACGTCATCATTCTGGGTGCCGGTGCCGGGGGGCTTATGTGCGCCGCGCAGCTGCGGGAACATACGAATCTCTCCGTCGCACTCATCGAAGGAAATTCCCGCCCGGCATTGAAGCTCAAAGCCAGCGGCGGGGGCAAATGCAACCTGACTAACGTCGAGGTGGACGAAACCCATTTTCTGGGGGACGAAACGCTGGTGCGCCACGCCCTCTCCGTCTTTCCCCAAAAAAGGTTGCTCGAGTATTTCCGGGAGGGAGGATTGCGTCCGGTAATTCGCAAGGAGCGATACTATTTTTGCCCTAAAAGCTCCGATGAGGTGATCTCGATTTTGCTCGGAAGAGGGGCGGGGAGCGATCTGGTTTTGGGGCATAAAATATTCTCGGTGGAAGGGAAGGGGCCGTTTGTCGTGACGACAGACAGGGAACAGTTCCGCGCTTCTTCCGTGGTCGTTGCCACCGGTGGAGCCAGCTACAAAGAGATCGGGGCCAGCGACATCGGGCTGAAAATCGCCCAGAGCTATCGTCTTGAGACGGTTCCGTTTGCCCCCGCACTGGTGGGGCTGACGCTGCAGCCCAAAGAGTTCTGGATGAAAGAGCTCAGCGGAATCAGTTTCCCCGCCCGGATCCATGTCGCGGGAAAAACGCTCGACGAAGACCTCCTCTTCGCACACAAAGGGATCAGCGGCCCCGTCGTCCTCTCCGCATCGCTCTACTGGCACCGCGGCGAGATTACCGTCGATTTTCTCCCCGATTTTGATCTGGAGGGGATACGAAAAGAGAAGAAGCTTATTAGCACGGCCCTACCGCTCCCCAAGCGGTTTATGAAAAGCTTTTTGGAGGCGGTGGGATTGGAGGACAAGCCGTGCGGCCGTCTGAATCCGGAAGAGTGGAACACGCTGATACGCATCCGGTCGTACGCGATGGCCCCTTCGGGGACATTCGGGTTCTCCAAAGCCGAAGCGTGCCGGGGCGGGGTGGCGTGCGGGGAGATCGATCCGCTCACGATGCAAAGCTGCAAAATTCCGGGACTCTATTTTATCGGCGAAACGGTCGACGTGACGGGAGAACTGGGCGGCTACAACTTCCAGTGGGCCTTCAGCAGCGCCGTTGTCTGCGCTAACGCCATAGGCTCAATGGGTTCTAAGTCTAACACAGTAGAATATGAGAAATAATGACGTGCGGCGTGCTGCACGTGAGCGTATAAAATTAATAATGGAGCTTTTATGATCCTTCTTGCCGGACCGTGCGTTATCGAAAGCGAAGAGTCGATTTTTAAAATCGCCAAGTCGCTGGAGCGCTATCAGAACGATCCCCGTTTTGATTTTTATTTTAAATCGAGCTTCGACAAAGCCAACCGAACGTCGCTGGAGAGCTATCGCGGTCCGGGGCTGGAAGAGGGGCTGCGTATTTTGCAAAAAGTCAAAGACGATTTCGGCTACAAAATCGTCACGGACGTCCACGAGAGCTATCAGGTTCCTGTGGCGGCGGAAGTCGTCGACATGATCCAGATTCCTGCTTTTTTGTGCCGCCAGACCGATCTTCTCGTGGCAGCGGGGAAGACCGACAAGATCGTCAACATCAAAAAAGGGCAGTTTATGACCCCCGGTGACATGCAGTTCTCGGTCAAAAAAGTCCTCAAAACGCGCGGATGCGATGAGGTCAGCTATGAAGCGGCCCGTAAGCACGGCGTGCTGCTGTGCGAACGGGGATCGTCGTTCGGATACGGCAATCTCGTCGTTGATATGCGCGCCCTGGTTATTATGCGCCAGTTTGCCCCGGTCATCTTTGATGCGACCCATTCAGTACAGATGCCCGGAACGGGTACGGGAAAAACAGGGGGGGACAGTTCGATGGTTCCCCATCTCGCACGGGCTGCGGCAGCCGTCGGGGTGGACGGATTTTTCTTCGAGACCCATTTCGACCCTATTTGCGCCCTCAGCGACGGCCCCAATATGCTAAAATTAGAAGAGCTTGAATCTTTGAGCGAAACGCTTATAAAAATTGACTCAGTAAAAGGAAACTAAATATGAATTTGATCGAAGGAAAATTGCGTGTACTCCCCGGCAAGAAAGTGGCTATCGTCAGCACCCGCTGGAATCATTTTGTTGTTGACCGCCTCGTAGAGGGAGCCAAGGATGCCTTTGCCCGTCACGGCGGAAACGATGAGGACCTGACCCATGTTCTCGCTCCGGGGGCATTTGAGCTGCCGATGGTGATCGAACAGCTTTTGAACAGCGGCAAATACGACGCGGTATGCGCACTGGGCGCCGTGATCCGGGGTTCTACCCCCCATTTCGACTACGTTTCGGCGGAAGCGACCAAAGGGATTGCGACGGTGAGCCTGAAACACAAAAAACCGGTCTCTTTCGGACTCTTGACCACCGATACGATCGAGCAGGCGATCGAACGGGCAGGGACCAAAGCCGGAAACAAAGGATTCGAGGCAATGACGGTTGTCATCGAAATGCTCGATCTTTACGAAGCGATCGGTCAGTAATGGCGACGCGTCATCAGGCCCGCATGGCGGTTGTGAGTTTACTGTATGCGTATGATCTGGGGAACCAGACCATCGCCGATTTTAGCGACGAGATTCTCGAAGAAAAAAAAATCCGCAACAAGCAGCGCGATTTTGCCCTCGATCTGTTCAAAGGGGTGACGGAGCATTTGACCGAAGTGGACGAAGCGATCGAAAAACACCTCAAAGACTGGGATTTCGACCGCCTGGGTTCCATCGAACGGGCGACACTCCGTCTGGGCGCCTATGAGATCATGTTCGGAGAACTCGATTCGGCCGTCATCATCAATGAGGCGATCGAAGTGACCAAGGCATTCGGGAGCGAGCAGTCTCCCAAATTCATCAACGGCGTCCTCGACGCGATTGCCAGAGACAAGTAACCCATTATGCGTCTTACCAAAGAACAGGCACTCGATCTGATCCGCTACGCTGATTTCAAAGAGCTGGGAAAAAGGGCGACGGAACGCAAGCGGGAGCTCCATCCGGACGGGATCACGACGTTTGTCGTCGACCGTAACATCAACTACACGAATGTCTGCTGGGTAGACTGCAAATTCTGTGCGTTCTACCGCCACGGCAAGGACGAAGACGCGTATGTCCTCAGTTTCGAGGAGATTGATCAGAAGATCGAAGAACTCCTCGAAATCGGCGGAACGCAGATTCTGTTTCAGGGCGGTGTCCATCCAAAACTGAAAATCGAGTGGTACGAGGAGCTGGTCGAGCACATCCATACCAAATACCCCCAGATCACGATCCACGGCTTTTCGGCGATCGAACTCGATTTCATCGCCAAGGTCTCCCACATCTCCATCCAGGAGTGCCTCTCGCGCCTGCAGGCCAAAGGGCTCGCCTCGATTCCGGGGGCTGGGGCGGAGATCCTCAGCGACCGGGTACGCGACATCATCGCCCCAAAGAAGATCGACAGCGAGGTATGGCTCGGCGTTCACCGCGAAGCGCACAAACTGGGGATCAAATCGACCGCGACGATGATGTACGGCACGGTCGAGACCGACGAGGAGATCGTCGAACACTGGGATATGATCCGCCGGCTGCAGGATGAGACGCACGGATTCCGGGCTTTCATCATGTGGTCGTTCCAGGGGCAGAACACCCAGCTGATGGAAGAGCATCCCGAGATCGAGAAACAGTCCTCAAACCGGTATCTGCGGCTTTTGGCCGTATCGCGCCTTTTTCTGGACAACTTTCCCAACATCCAGAGTTCATGGGTGACGCAGGGGCCCTATATCGGGCAGATGGCTCTGCTCTATGGGGCGAACGATCTGGGATCGACCATGATGGAAGAGAACGTCGTTCGCAGCGCGGGAGCGGGATTTAGGATGGCCAAGGACGAAATGGTCCGCCTGATCCGCGACATCGGGGAAACCCCGGCGATCCGAAACACGGCGTATGAGATACTTGAAACGTTCGAATGAAAAAGACTCTCTTCACGATACTATTTTTGGGACAGGCATTGATGGCAAGCACACTGAATTTTATTGAAGTCAAAGGGACCAAAATCCCCTTTATTTTCGAAGAGGACAAACGGCTTCCGATCGTATCGATGCAGCTGGTCTTTACCGGAAGCGGGAGCGTCGATGAGGGGAAACACGCCGGACTGGCACGCCTTGCTGCGAAAATGCTGAACGAGGGAACCCTTGCGCGCGGTTCGGTCGGGTTCGCCGACGCGCTCGATGCGCGGGCGATACAGCTCAGTGCCCACGCCGGGAATGAAACGCTGGTCATCGAATACGGAAGTCTCAAAGAGGAGCTGGATACGGGTGTCTCCCTCCTGCACGAACTGCTGGAAGAGCCGAATTTTACCCCCCAGACGCTGGAGAAGATCAAAACGATCACGCTGAGTGAAATCGCCCGAAAAGAGGCCGATTTTGACAGCGTCGCTTCCAACGAGCTCAAAGCCATCTTGTTTGAGGGGACGCCGATGGCGGCTCCGAACATCGGAACCAAAGAGAGTGTCGGCACCATCCGGCTCGAAGAGGTCAAAACGTTTGCCCAATCCCATATGGTCCTTGCAAACGCTCTGATCGTTATCGGAGGGGATATTCCGATCGATACGGCCAAAGAGAAGGTGAAACAGCTCCTGCAGATCCTTCCTGCCGGTACTGCCGGTGCCGAGCGTTATTACGAACCCCGAAAAACCCCGAAAGAATCGATCCTAAAACGCCCCCAGACCGAGCAGGCCTACCTCTATTTCGGCTCTCCGTTTTCGATGCGTGAGGGTGATCCGGAATTTTACAAAGCCCGCGTGGCGATGTTCATCCTTGGCTCCAGCGGCTTCGGCAGCCGCCTGATGGAAGAGGTACGGGTCAAGCGGGGGCTGGCATATTCGGCCTATTCGCGCCTCTCCGTCGCCAAGACCAACACCTATTTCAGCGGCTACCTGCAGACGAAACTCGAATCGCAGGAGGAAGCGAAAAAAACCGTGGTCGAAGTGATCGACACTTTCGTCCGCGAAGGGGTGACGCAAGCAGAGCTCGATCAGGCCAAAAAGTTTCTCCTCGGCTCCGAACCGCTTCGGGTCGAGACCCTCTCCCAGCGCCTCGGGCGCACTTTCAGCGAGTACTATCAGGGCAAACCGCTGGGGTATTCGCTGCAGGAGCTCGAACAGATCAGAAGTCTGACACTGGAAGAGCTCAATGATTTCATCAAACGTCATCCCGAGATCACAAACCTGAGCTATGCGATCGTGACGAAATAACCGTCGATCCGGGGCACAGATGACGCATCGATCCGCCATTTCTCCCGAAGATGCCGACAAATTCCGCCGCCTGGGCGTCGGAAGCGTCACCGAGCTCTCCCTCATCATCCCCTCCGCTTTCGAAGACCGCCGGTTAAGTACTGAACTGCTCCATAACGCCCCCTGCGTCATCGACGCGACGGTGGAGCGGGTCGTTCGAACCCCGAAAACCGTCAAGATCACCTTTTTTTCCCACAATCTGAATGAAATTGTCGAGGGGGTGATATTCCACCCAAAGCCGTACATGATGCACGCTTTTGCCCAGGGCTCGCGGGGCTTTTTCGGCGGCAAAGCGCAGTGGGAGCAGGGGAGGTGGACGATGCTGCAGCCTGCCAAACTCTCCCAGACCGGTTCGATCGTCCCGGTCTACAAAACACCCCTCCGTGCCGACGTGATGCGCCGGCTTGTTGAGAAGTACGTGAGCGTTGAAAATCTGATCGACGACGGCCTGCCCGAAAACGTCTCACGTCAGATTTATCTCCTCCATTTCCCCGATGCTCCCAGGGCGTTGGGGGAAACAGAGTTTCGTGCCCTGAAATTCGCTGAGCTCTACGATTACATGCGCCGCCTCCGTCTCAAGCGCCGCTATCATCCGACCCGCTATCGGGCGCAGGGGGATGTGGAGGCATGGATGCGTACCCTCCCTTTTGAAATGACAGGCGATCAGAAAAAAGCGATTGCACAGATCGAGCATGATTTGAAAGGGCCCAATGCGACCCGCCGGATGATCGTCGGGGACGTCGGGTCGGGAAAAACGATGGTGATCCTCGCCTCGGCGGTGCTGATGCGTCCCTACCGCTCCATCCTGATGGCCCCCACGACGATCCTCGCCGCGCAGCTGTACGAGGAGGCGCAGAAGTATCTCCACCGTCTGAAAATCGCCTTGGTCACCAACGCTACGAAAAAAGAGCCTCTGGACGGGTACGACTTCATCATCGGAACCCACGCTCTCTTGTACCGCGATCTCCCTG
>JAFGUJ010000104.1 GCA_016938595.1 Campylobacterales bacterium
ACAGAGAGGGATTCGAACCCTCGGTACCGTTGCCAGTACGTCTCCTTAGCAGGGAGGTGGTTTCAGCCAACTCACCCATCTGTCCATTGGTAAGAGGGCGTAATTATACGGGCGAGTAGATAACAACCACCTTAAAGAGACGGGGTTTCGGGGTCAAACCACCGGCGAATTGTTCGGATTGGAGAGTATTTGATCCAAAAGGAGCTGGAGCTGGGCGGCGAGGGCTCCATTGGTCGTTTTCGCTTCGGCGATTTTTTCTTTGAGTTTGACGATCAGTTCGATTTTGTCGATAAATTTCATGATGACTCCTCATATTGATATTGTTTATGAATAGCAAGGAGTATTCCAAAAAAAATCAGAGGATCGGCAGGAGCTGGAGTTCGGTTTTGATGGCGTACCCGGTTGTTCGAAGGCGATGGATCCGTTCCAGACCGATTTCTTTATACGCACCGGCGATCGTTTCGAAATAGAGCTTGTGGTTCTCCAGATAGGCCAGCATAGGCGCTTCGATGTTACTGTCCAGATAGAGCTCTGTAATGATGGTTGCCATTTTTTCCGATTGGGTATGGTACGCGGATGCGGATTCTCTGGAGGGTTTTTTAATGTACTCCGTTCGCAATTTTTCCAGCTCGGAACAGGCCGTTTTCAATTCATACAATCCGATTTGCTCAATGGCGGTCAGAAATTGCTTTTCATTTTTCTGTTCAACACTGTCGTACAGACGGAGCTCGCGCATTTTGGGAGAGAAGTGTTGGGTCAAAACGGTGCTGTCCTGTTGGTACTGTGCGAGCAGCTGTTCGATCTTGTCAACGGAAAAACCGTCTTTTTTACGTTTGGCCAGTTCGTCTGATATGGCAGAGAGCGACGTATTGAGTGTGCCGATGGAGTCGTATTCGCCATGCCGTACGATTTGGCGTAGAGAACGTTCGCAGAGGGTAAAGAGAGCTTGGCCGCCGTGTGGCAATATCTTGGTTGCCGAAGGATTTTGGACAGGGGAAACCGTGTGAGAGGTGGAAATCCACCATGCCCCTGCGGCTGCCGCCAATGCTATCGGGAAAAGAAACAAGAGCTTTTTCATGATAAAGACCTCCATTTTTTGGAAGTCTAGGGCAAAGAGATTACCCCTTTGTTACGGAGTGGTTAGAGGGCTTCGAGGATTTTTTCGATCACTTCGGCGGGGTTGGAGGCTTTGTAGATGGGGCGCCCAACGACGATGAAATCGACTTTTTCGGTACGTGCAACGTCGATCGTAGCCACCCGTTCCTGGTCCCCCGCATCTTCGCCAAAGGGACGGATACCGGGGGTAAGGGTGACGAAACTCTTCGCCGTGAGCGATTTGATCGAGGCGCTCTCGTAGGCGCTGCACACGACGCCGTCCAGTCCTGCTTCGTGGGCATCCTGGGCGAACTGATCGGCTTTTGCGGCGATCGGTGCGCCATAGACGTGGCCAAACTCGTTTTCATCGAAAGAGGTAAGGGCAGTGACGGCGAGGACCAGAGGGCGGTTTTCGTAGGGTTCGAGCCGTTTCATCACTTCGCGCATCGCTTTGGGCCCTGCGGAGGCGTGGACATTGAACATATCGACTCCCAGCGACATGATCGATTCGGCGGCATCGGCCATTGTGTTGGGGATATCGTAGAGTTTGAGGTCGAGAAAAATTTTGAATTCCGGATTGATGGACTTGATGGCGTCGATAAAAGGTCTGCCGTCGCGGATGTAGGAACGAAGGCCCACTTTCAGCCAGACGGGATAGGCTTTGATCTTTTCGACGAGGACTAGATTTTCTTCCATACTGGAAAGGTCAAGTGCGACACATAACTGCATAACGGCCCTTTTGGTAGTGTTACAAAAGTATATCCAAGAGTTGTTTTGAAAGGGTTTAGAGGCCGTTTTGATTTTTGGCTGTAGATACTCTTAAATAAAACGTCCATTGATATTGTGTTAATAATTCATTGAGAAAAACACCATACAATAGTCGGATAATTAACCCAAAGGATTTCGCATGAGAAAAAGCATCTTTGCAACGGTTTTGGCAGGTTTGATTTTAGGTTCCAGCGCCCTTTCGGCCGCAGTCTACAAAGTCGATGTTTCCCATTCCAATGTCGGATTCAAAGTAAAACACATGATGATCAGTACCGTAACGGGGAAATTCGGCACCTTTGAGGGAATGTACGAACTCGACAAGGGGATGTTCAAATCACTCAAAGGCGATATCAAAGCCGCCTCGATCGATACGGGGATTGCCAAACGCGATGATCACCTCCGAAGTGCCGATTTCTTCGACGTTGCCAAGTTCGGCGATATTACCTTTGCCATGACCAGCGCGACCAAAGAAAAAATGACCGGAAACCTCACGATCCGTGGCATTACCAAGAAGGTGACCCTTGACATCGATATGGGGGGGGTTGTGGAAGACCCGTGGGGGAATATGCGTTCAGGGTTCGTCCTCACCGGAAAGATCAACCGCAAAGATTTTGGTCTGAACTGGAACAAAGCGATTGAAGCAGGGGGAGTGGTCGTCGGAGATGAGGTGAAAATGATCGTCGAGATCGAAGGGATAGAAGAGTAAATCAGAGCCTTTTTAAAAATCCGTCCCGCTTGGGGCGGAACCCTTTTAAATCCTCGATTCGCAATCCCCGGTTTTTTCCCAAAAGTAAAATATTCTGGCAGCGGTGCAGTTTGGCGTAATCGCCTAAAAATTCGATCATCTCCCCAGTGCTTTTTTCATCCTCCTCGCGGACAACGAAGTCGTCGATCTGCAGATAACGTCCAAGCGCCAGATTTTCATGAATACTGACTCCGGCGTAGATACAGAGCACATTTCGCTCATAAGCACCGATCGGACGATAGGTCTGGGGGGAATGGGAGATAAGGAAGTTATTGAACTGATCGGACGTCAGATCCGGGTGAAGGGCTGAGAGAAGGGCGAACCCATCGTCCCGTTCGCTGGGAGAGAGTTCGCGGATTTGCACGCTTTAGAACCCAAGTGCACTAAGCTGTGCATCGATTTTGCCCATTTTCTCCAGCGCGTCGGCAAGCCCTTCGCGGTTGGTCGCGATGACCGCTTCGGGAGCGTTGGCGACGAACCGCTCGTTGCTGAGCATTCCCGAGAGCTTGTCGGCTTCCTTCTGAAGTTTTTCGCGCTGTTTCGTAAGACGGTCAATGATCGGGGAGAGGTCGATCGCATCGGTCGGGAGGTAGACCTCGACGCGTTCACCCAGGTCACTGACCGCATTGTCGATTTTCGTATCGGTGAAGCGCAGATCGTCTACTTTGGCCAGGCGGGTGACGAAAGGGGCCATCATCTGCTGGTTACCACCGCATTTGAGGTAGGCGAGTTCGATTTTCTGGTTCCCAAGATCGATCAGCGTTTTGGCCCGGCGGATCGTGATGATCGCGTCCATGATCGTTGCAAATTCATTTTCGATCTCCTCATCAACCGTTGTATCCTCGGGATAGGTCATGACCATAATGGAACCGCTCTCTTCCAGTGACGTTCCCGAAAGCTCGTGGTAAAGGTATTCGGTGATGAACGGCATGAAGGGGTGCAGAAGCTTCATCGATTCCTTGTAGATGCTGCCCAGCTCTCCAATGCTCTCCTTGCTTGCCTTGGAGAGCTCGATCCCCCAGTCGCAGAATTCGTTCCACAGGAAACGGTAGAGGACCGTCGCTGCGTCGTTGAAACGGTATTCATCGAGGAATGCTCTCGTCTCTGACGTTGCGCGGCGGAAACGCGACAGTATATAGCGTCCCAGCGGCGTCGTGATCTCCTGATCGCTCAGGTCCTTGAACGTGGGGACGTTCATCTGCAGGAAGCGGGCCGCGTTGAAGAGTTTGTTCGTGAAATTGCGGCTCTGCTCCAGGCGGTCGTTGCTCAGACGGATATCGCGCCCCTGTACGGCGAGGACGGCGAGGGTGAAGCGAAGCGCATCGGCGCTGTATTTTTCGACCATGTCAAGCGGGTCGATGACGTTCCCTTTGGATTTGGACATCTTCTGCCCGTGCTCGTCCCGCACGAGAGCGTGGAGGTAGATGTGTTTGAAGGGGAGTTCTCCCGTGAAGCTTTCCCCCATCATCATCATCCGGGCGACCCAGAAAAAGAGGATGTCGAATCCGGTGATAAGAAGGGTGTTGGGGTAGAACTTCGCCATATCCTCGCTCTGGAACAGCATGTCTGCGGCGGTGTCTCCATTCCCCCATCCCAGCGTCGAAAAGGGCCACAGCGCCGAGCTGAACCAGGTGTCGAGGACGTCGGGGTCTTGCGTAAACGATTTTCCGGCACAATGAGGGCAGGATGTCGGCTCGTCTTCGAGGCTGGCCCACTCGTGGCCGCAGTTGTCGCAGTAGAAGACGGGGATGCGGTGTCCCCACCACAGCTGGCGCGAGATACACCAGTCGCGCAGGTCATTCATCCAGGCATTGTAGCTGTTGATCCAGTGCGGTGGGAAGAACTGGGCTTCCCCGGCGTTCATTTTCTCGATGGATCCCTTGGCAACCTCTTTTCGGACGAACCACTGTTTGGAGATATACGGTTCGACGATATTTTTACAGCGGTAGCAGTGCCCCACCTGGTGAGTGTGTTCCTCGATCTTTTCGACGAACCCTTCCTCTTCGAGACGTTTGACGATGACCGCGCGCGCTTCGAGTCGTTCGAGCCCTTCGAATTCTCCGGCATGATGGTTCAGGATCCCTTTTTCATCGAAAACGGTGATAAACTCCAGGTCATGGCGCTTGCCCACTTCGTAGTCGTTGACGTCGTGCGCCGGGGTGACTTTGACGACGCCGGTTCCGAATTCGCGGTCGACGTGGCTGTCGGCGATGATCTTAATTTCACGGTTGATAAGGGGGAGGGTGATGGTGCGGCCGATAAGGGCGCTGTAGCGTTCATCGTCGGGGTGGACCATGATAGCGGTGTCGCCGAAATAGGTCTCGGGACGGGTCGTCGCGACGACGATATGACCGCTGCCGTCGCTGAAAGGGTAGCGGATATGGTAGAAGTGTCCCTGATGCTCTTCGTGCTCAACTTCGATGTCGCTGAGCGCCCCGTCGTGGGTACACCAGTTGACCATGTAGTTGCCGCGTACGATGAGGTTTTGGTTGTAGAGGTGGACGAACGCCTCTTTGACCGAATGTTTGAGTCCCTCATCCATTGTGAATCGCTCGCGGCTCCAGGCGGGGGAGACCCCCAGTTTGCGCATCTGCCCTACGATGGTGCCGCCGCTGTGGGCCTTCCATTTCCAGACCCGTTCCAAAAACGCCTCTCGCCCGAGCTCTTCTTTCGTCTTCCCTTCGGCAAGGAGCTGTTTCTCGACGACATTCTGGGTCGCAATGCCGGCGTGGTCGGTTCCCGGCTGCCACAGAGCGGCGTAGCCATCCATCCGCTTGTAGCGGGTGATGATGTCGATCAGGGTGTGGTTGAGCGCATGGCCGATATGCAGAGAACCCGTTACGTTCGGAGGGGGGAGCATGATCGCGAAATGCTTGTTTGGCTTTTGGATCGATGCGTTCCCCTCGACTTCGAAATATCCCCGGTTTTCCCAGATGGGATAGTAGGTTTCTTCAATGTTTTTGGGATCGTAATGGGTAGCAGACATACAATTAGGCCTTCATCGGAAAATATTCGCGAATTATAGCGCATCGCCGCTAAATCGGAAAATTTCAACTCCCACAGGTATAATTCGATACCTATTCTTCAGTATTCAAGGAACCTTTTGCCTCTCTCTCGTCTCAACGAACAGCAATATACCGCTGCAACCGCGCCATTTGGCCACAATCTTATCATTGCCTCGGCCGGGACGGGGAAAACGTCGACGATTGTCGGAAGGATCGCCTACCTCCTATCCCAAAACGTCAAACCCGATGAGATATTGCTGCTGACCTTTACAAACAAGGCGGCGCAGGAGATGGTGGAGAGGGTAGCGGCTTTTTTTGGGCGGGAGATCGCTTCAAAAATCGATGCAGGGACCTTCCATGCGGTGAGCTATCGGTGGCTTAAGCGCAAGGAGGGGAAGGTGGTGCTCAAACAGCAGCGTGAGCTCAAGACCCTCTTCCGCAGCGTTTACGAAAAGCGGACGTTCAGCCATCTCGACTGCGCTACCCCGGCATACGGGGCGAACTACCTCTACGACGTCTATTCGTACTACCAGAACACCGAACTGAGTGTGAATTTCGAAGAGTGGATCACGACGCGCCAGGACGAACATGCCGTCTATGCGGCGATCTATGCCGATATCATCGACGAGTTCGAACACCTGAAAAAAGAGTACGGTTTCGTCAATTTTAACGATCTGCTCCTCCTGATGCGCAACCTCGCAGCCCAAAGCGATCTGGGATACAAGGAGGTGCTGATCGATGAATATCAGGATACAAACGCGCTGCAGGGGACGCTGATCAATGCGATGAAGCCCCCTTCGCTCTTTTGCGTCGGCGATTACGATCAGAGCATCTATGCGTTCAACGGGGCCGACATCTCGATCATCGGCTCTTTCAGTCAGAACTATCCGGGGGCGAGCGTCTACACCCTCAACAAAAACTACCGCTCCACCGTCCCCATCCTCTCCTTGGCCAATACCGTCATTTCCTACAACGAGCGGATCTATCCCAAGGCGCTCGAAGTAACCCGGACAGGCGACGCTCACAATCCCACGCTTCTGATTTACGATGAGCTGTTCGACCAGTACCACGGGATCGCCCAGCTGATCGGCGATTCCTCGACGCAGCGCGACGAAATCGCCGTCATTTTTCGCAACAACGCTTCGGCCGATGGTATCGAGGCGGCTTTGAGGGAACTCGGGATTCCCTGCCGCAGACGGGGCGGGGTGAGCTTTTTCGATTCCAAAGAGGTCAAGGCGCTCCTCGATATCTATACGCTGCTCGTCAACGAGTCGGACATGATGGCGTTCATTCATCTGTTTGATTACGCCAAGGGGGTGGGAAGTGCGATCGCAAAAGAGCTGTTTGTCGCCTTGCAAAAGCTGGGGCACGGATCATTTTTACGAGGGCTTTATACCCCTGATGGCTCGATCTCCAATCCGTTTGAAAAACGGCGCACCAACCATCAGCTTGGATTGTTTGATGATTTTGCCGAGTTGGGGAGTGCCGGGCGGTTTGCCAAACTGGGATTCGATCCTAATTTTATGGGAAACCCAATCCTCAAACACGCCAAGCTGACCAAAGATTCGGCGACTTTTCTGCACGATCTTTTCATGTTGTTCCGACAGCTTCGCGATGCCCATGAACCCAAGGCGGCAGTCCAGAAAATCGCCCTCTCGAAGCTCTACGGCCATGTTGTCGAGATGCTTTCGCATCGGCGGGCGATGACGGAAAACGGTTCCATCGACGAGCGGGCGAAAGGGGAAGCTGAAGAGAGAATTCGCCGAAAGTGCACCCTGCTGTTCGAACTTTCCCGTCCCTACAAAGATCATGAACGGTTTTTAAATGCGATGGTGCTCGGATCGCAGGATTTGACACAAGGGGAAGGGGTGCATCTGCTCAGCATTCATGCTTCCAAAGGGCTGGAGTATCAGGAAGTATACGTAATCGATCTGATGGACGGCCGTTTTCCGAACCGGAAACTGATGAGCCGCAGTGGAAGTATCGAAGAAGAAAGACGTCTTTTTTACGTCGCGGTAACGCGGGCGAAAGACCGTTTGTATCTGAGCTATGCCAAATTTGACAAGATCAAGAAAACA
>JAFGUJ010000105.1 GCA_016938595.1 Campylobacterales bacterium
ACCTGGCGGGCTACTTCGAGCTCGATCGCGCGCTGGATGAAACGGAAGCTGTTGATGTTTTTGATCTCGACGCGGGTGTAGAGTTTCTCGTCCCCTTTGGGGCGGATCGAGACATTGACGTCGACGCGGAAGGAACCCTCCTGCATGTTGGCATCCGAGATGTCGATGTAGCGGACGATGGAGTGGAGCTTTTTGAGGTACAGAATCGCCTCTTCGGCGCTGCGCATGTCGGGTTCGGAGACGATCTCGAGCAGCGGGGTACCCGCGCGGTTCAGGTCCACCTTGGAGATGGAGCCCTCATGGATGTTTTTCCCCGCATCGGCTTCGATGTGGGCGCGGTTGATCCGGATCGTTTTTTGGCTTCCGTCCTCGAAATCGATGACGAGGCGGCCGTGTTCGACGATCGGGGTGTAGAGCTGGGTGATCTGGTAGGCGCTGGGGCTGTCGGGATAGAAATAGCTCTTGCGGTCGAAAAAGCTCGTGCGGTTGATCGTCGCATCAACGGCTGTACCGAACATCCCCGCTTTGCGGAGCGCCTCGCGGTTCAGTACCGGGAGTGCGCCCGGAAGGGCCAGACACGTCGGGCAGGTATTCGTGTTCTGTTCGTGGTTGAAGCTGGTAGGGCAAGAGCAAAAAAGTTTGGATTGGGTATTGAGCTGGACGTGGACTTCCAAACCGATAATGGTTTCAAACATACAAAAAATCCTTATGAGACAAAATATCTAATCGATGCAAATCCGTATGCGCCGGCGGCAGTAACGGCATATATCTGCTCGTCGGAGATGATCCCTCCGAGTGCGAAAATAGGTACATTTATTGTATCCACTATTTCTTTTAAATCCTCTAAACCCTTGGGTTCCCCTTTGCCCGGAGAGTCGAAAATCGGGCTGTAGGTGATGGCGTCGGCGCCCGCTTCCTGAGCCACCAGAGCTTCAAGGCGGGTGTGGGTGCTGATGATGACATAGAGCCCCAGCGATTTGGCCTCTTCGATCATCAGATGCTGATGCGAACCGAGATGGACACCGTCGGCTTTCAAACGATAGGCGGTAAGCGGCTCACCGTGGAGCATCACTTTGCCGACACCGTATCGGCGGCAGACGGAGACAAACGTGCGGGCCAGATCGGGATAGATGGGGGTGGATTTGTCGCGAAAAAGGGCAAAGTCAACTTTGTGGGACTGAAGCGCTGTTTCCAGCGACCGGGAGAGTTCTTCGGGCTTGCTGCCGTAATAGGCGGGATCGGTGATCAGATAACTTTTCACTGATCTTCGGCAGGTTCCCGGGGATTGAGACTGTCTCGTATCTCTTCGAGAATCGCGGTTTGTTTCACCAGCATTTCATGACGGTCTTTGTACATCGACATCGTTTCCAATATCAGAATCAAAAAAAGGGCGATAAAGATGAACATGAAAGTAAACATGAGGGCGGGAACGATACCGAGGAAAACGAAAGACTGGAAAGTGACCCAGGCGCCGATAACGACGAATGCCCAGGAGACACCTCCGAGGAAGCTCAAAAGTGCGTCAAACGTACTTCGCTTCATGGACGACTCTTAGTGGTCGTCGTGAAGAAGTACCGCACCGCCGAGGTAAACGTAGGTGAGCATCATGAAGATGAACGCTTGCAGGAACGCCATGAACGTCAGCAATGCGAACGGAATCATCGGGAGCAACCACGGAGCCAGCATCAGGATAACCATGAGGAACATATCGTCCCCTTTGACGTTACCGAACAAACGGAAGCTGAGTGAGATGATACGGGAGATGTGCGATACGATTTCGATCGGGAACATCAACCATGCAAGCCACCATACAGGCCCCATGAAGTGCTTGAAGTAGCTGATCACACCGTTGCGGCGGATCCCTTCGAAGTTATAGTATACGAATACGACCAATGCCAGTGCAAGGGTGAAATCGAGGAATGCACTCGGTGCTTCAAAGCCCGGGATGATCCCGATGATGTTCGCGATACCGACGAAAAGACCGATCGTCGCGACTAGGGGAAGGTAGCGGCGTGCTTCCGCTTTACCCATAACATCGGCACCCATTGCGAGTACACCGCTCAAGTAAGCTTCCATAACGTTCTGGGCACCGGTCGGAACCAAACGGAGATTTGATGTCGCCATTTTCGCGATCACGAGTACGATAGCCGCTGTAAGCAGCATGTGCGTGAGGAAAATGAAGCTGTGGTCGTGGCTGATAAGGCCAAAGAAGGTAAACAACTCACCCATGGGTAGCGTCCTTTGCGTAGAAAATTAGCGGGATTCTACCGCTTTTGAGATTAAATTCCTATAAACTCAGACGATACGGCTCGTCGCGGGTGATCGAAAATTGATCATTAAAGGAGGGTTGAGGGGTTATTTCCCCCCTGCACCGAAAGTGGTGTAAATGTACTCGGCCATTTTTTCATCCGCGATTTTCCCTTCGCGCGCTTCGATATGCTTCAGATTCTTCTGCATGATCGAATGGTAGGACTCGCTGTCGTAATCTTTGTTTCTCAGATCCATCAGCTTGCGCAAGAGCTCGTCCTGGGAAAAGGTATTGAGCGGCGGGCCGTAGATATTGCTTTTTTCCTGGGATGACATGCCGGCGGCTGCAGCATTTTCGGCACTCATGCCCGCTTGTTCTTTGAGTTTGGGTACCCCGTCGGCTTTGATGCCGTGGCAGTTGGCACATCGGGTTTTATAAATATCACCCGTTTTTTCGATTGTTTTTGCAGTACAGAAACTGGAGAGCAACACAGACGCAAGAGAGGCAACCATTAATCCACGTGTAATCATTTCCGACTCCTTGATGGGTAGTACACAAATGATAACGTTTAAAGTTTAAAAAAGTCTTACGGTCTGCGTGTCGTTCTGACACTTACAAGCTCAAATGGAGAAGCTCTTTTCGGGCGGCCAAAATGTCATTCTGGATCGCCTGTTTCAGCGCCTCAAGATTCTCGAATTTCTGGTTTTTGCGCAAAAATTTGACAAAACTGATCGAGGCTTGGGAACAGCCGGCGACCGTTTCGCCCAGTATGTGGCTCTCCACGGCGTAGCTTCCGTCCGTCGTGACGCGGTGCCCGACGAAAACGACGCTGGGGTGGAAATGCTCTTCCCCATCCAGCCGCGTCACGGCGGCATACACCCCCTCGTAGGGGAGCAGGAATCCGGAGCAGTCGAGGTTGATCGTCGGGACGAGGTCGGTTTTGCCGATCCCCTGCCCTTTGACCACGTTCCCCTTGATCGTGTAATTGTGTCCCAGAAAGCGGTTGGCTCCCGAAAGGTCGCCGATCTGGATCTTGGCGCGGATCTTATGGGAATGGACCGAGTCCCCCTCGATGCACACCTGCTGCACCACCTTCACTTCGCCCTCGAACAATTGCCCCAGATCGGCATGCGAATAGCGGCGGTTCTTTCCGAAATGAAAATCGTATCCGACGACGATTTTGCGCAGGCGGGGAAAGCGCTTTTTGAGCATCTCGACGAATTCGATCCCTTCCAGATGGCGGATGTCGTCGAGAGAGTAGTAGAGAATCGGGTAGTGGGTGTAGTGTTCCCGCTCAGTTCCGGGGGTCAGGTTGGCGTACCCCGTCTCGATGACGACGATCGCTCCGTGCTCCCCGAGCTCTTCGAACAGGTGCTGATGCCCCACGTGCATCCCGTCGAATCCGCCGATCGCGATCGCATCAACCTTTGACAAAGCCATAGCACGTCTCCTGATTTCCCTCTTTGCCGCTGATGTGGGCCGCTTCTTTGGCCACCATTTTCCATCCGAGAAGCGCACACGTGTCTTCGAAACGGATCATCGCTTTGCCGACCGCCTTGTCGTCCTTGACGACCCCGTTTTTGTCCCGTTTGATCTCGCGCCCTACCTGGAACTGCGGTTTGAACAAGACGACGATGTATTTCGCACTCAGACGGTCGATCGATTCGAGGATCAGTTCGAGGGGGATAAACGCGACATCGCAGGTGACGATGTCGAACGGTTTTTCGCTCGCAAACTCGCGGATATCGGTATTTTCAAACACCCGGACCCGGCTGTCGGAACGCAAGGAGGGGTGGAGCTGGTCGCTTCCGACATCGACGCAGGTGACGTCGGCAACGCCGTTTTCGAGCAGTATCTGCGTGAAACCGCCGGTGGACGAGCCGATGTCGAGGGCATGCAATCCGCTCAGGTTCCACTCGGTATAGGGGAGGAATCCCTTGAGCTTGATCGCGGCGCGGCTGACGTAGAGATCCGTATCCGCTACCTCGACGCTCATCTCATCGCTCACGTCGAAAGAGACTTTGTCGACGATCTTCCCGTCCACGCTCACCGCGTTATCCTTGATCAACTGCTGCGCCTTGTTCCGGCTCTCGACGAGCCCCCGCTCTACCAAACAACTGTCTAATCTCATACTGCCCCTTTTGTA
This sequence comes from Campylobacterales bacterium, assembly GCA_016938595.1. Classification (GTDB taxonomy): domain Bacteria; phylum Campylobacterota; class Campylobacteria; order Campylobacterales; family Sulfurimonadaceae; genus Sulfuricurvum. The sequence goes on from JAFGUJ010000105.1 coordinate 4,395, forward strand.
AT
>JAFGUJ010000106.1 GCA_016938595.1 Campylobacterales bacterium
GGGCTGTGGCACCCTGTGGCGGGAAAGAGAGTCTTAAGTTTCAATCAAAATACAGTTATAATATGTTGTATAATACTCACAAACCTGTTGTTGATTTAAGTTTGAGACCAAATTTTTTTTTAAATCGTTGGAAAAAACACCTGAAAAAGAGACCCATGAGTAAATCAGAAACATTTTTGCGGTATGCACTCCTCTCAGCATTGAGCTTCTCCCCCCTTGGCGCTGAAATAACGGAGGGCCTTTTGACATCGGTGGAATCAAATACCGCCATGAGGCTCCTTTACCGGAACGCCCCTTTTGCCTGCGAACCCTTCGGAGTCATTCCGCTGGAAAAAATGCCAGCCGCCGCCCCTGATCCGCAGGCATGCCGCGAGCGTATCGGGACATGGTACCGTTCGTATCCCGGCGAGCGTCATTTTGCCTCAGAGCGTTTGCGCCTTCAGCAGACTTACCGTTTCGAGAGGATCCGGGAGGGGTGCGTTTTGTATGCTAATGGCCCGGAGAGCTACAGCGAGATGCTTCTGGGGCGTGGACTCGCTGTGATAGATCCCGCGTTTGACAACAAAGAGTGGAATGCCAGGCTGCAGCGCGCCCAAAAAGGGGCCCAGAGGAACAAACGGGGATTGCACGACAGTGAGATTCTGAAATACTGTATAAAAGAAGAAGACTAAAGCGGTTCAGCGATCATCGCTGGTAAGGTATACCCAGAACTCTTTGTGGGTGTGTCCGCGGTCGAGAAAATAAAATTGCAAGATGGCGACGCGGTAGAGGGTGATGACCATTTTGGCATAAGGGATGGCCAGTGAGAGGGAGAGCCACCAGGGCTGCTCCCGGTTCCCTTTGGAGAGGATCATCTCTTCGGTCCCGATGTTTTTGCTCAGATAGAGGCCAAACGCGATCGAAAAGGCGAAATTGAGGATCAATCCGAAAATCGCGTAGGCAAAAACACTTTGAGAACCCAAATCGATCATGCCGCTTACTCTTTGTAATTGTTAATGGCGTCTTGGAGGATTTTTGTAGCGGCGGCTTTGTCCTCAAACCCTTTTACTTTCACCCATTTGCCCGGCTCGAGCATTTTGTAGGTTTCGAAGAAGTTTTTGATTTTGGCCAGAGTGTGTTTCGGGATATCGCCCAAGTCCTGGATCTCTTCGAACGTCGGGTCGATTTTGGAGGTGGGAACGGCGAGGAGTTTTTCATCGATACCGCTTTCGTCTTCCATGATCAGTACGCCGACAAGACGGCAGTTGGTAACGCATCCTTCGACCATCGGATATTCGGTCAGGATCAGGATATCCGCCGGATCGCCGTCCTGTGAAAGGGTTTTATTGACAAAACCGTAGTTTGCCGGATAGTACATCGCCGAGTGCATGACACGGTCCAGTACCAATGCGCCGCTCTCTTTTTCCACTTCGTATTTGATGTTTGAACCGCATGCGATCTCGATAATTGCTTTTACCTTGTCGGGGTTTTCGCCGTAGCCGATTTTACTAAGATCCATAATGCTCTCCTAATGGGAATTTTAATGAGCGGATTGTAACCAATCATATTTTAAAGATTGTGTAATTGATAGCGTAGCGTAACACTTTTCAGACTTCTGCGGGTGACGGAGAATTTGGTAAATAATCTTTAAACATCGTTTGGATAGAATCTGCGCGTTACGATTTGATTACAACATAAGGAAAAGCGCATGTTTTTCGAAAGCGTTAAAATCATGTTTCTGGGGATGGGGTCAGTCTTTATCTTCCTCGCCTTCATGATTTATTTGACAAAATTGATGTCTGCCACGATTCTCAAATATTTCCCGGAAACACCAAAGGCGCCTGAGCCTACTCCTCGTGCACAGGCCAAACGCAGCGATGACAAAGCGAAAGTGGCAGCAATCGCGGCAGCGATTCACCATCACCAAACTACCCAGAATTAGGAATCCAAATGGCCAAAAAATACATTGATATCATGGATACGACGTTCCGCGACGGCTTTCAGTCCGTTTTCGGCGGGCGCGTTCTCATGGAAGATTTTTTCCCCGCCGTCGAAGCGGCGAAGGAAGCGGGAATCCGCCATTTCGAATTCGGAGGCGGTGCGCGTTTCCAAAGTCTCTTCTTCTATTTAAATGAAAATGCATTCGACATGATGGACCGTTTCCGCTCCATCGTCGGACCGGATGCGAACCTCCAGACCCTTGCGCGCGGTGTCAATACGGTGATGCTCGATACGGGGAGCCGCGAGCTTGTCGATCTGCACGCCAAAATGTTCAAAAAGCACGGGACCACGACGATCCGTAACTTTGACGCGCTCAACGATGTCGAAAACCTGAAATACTCCGGTGAGCGGATTGCCCACCACGGTCTCAAACACGAAGTGGTTGTGACCATGATGGACCTTCCTCCGGGGTGTGTCGGTGCCCACGACGGGGCGTTTTATGAAAAAACCCTCCGCGAGATTCTCGATTCGGGGATTCCGTACGATTCGATCTGTTTCAAAGACGCCAGCGGTACCTCCAGTCCCCAGAAAGTGTACGAAACGATCAAGATGGCGCGCCGCCTTGTTCCCGAGGGGACCCATCTGCGTCTCCACACCCACGAAACGGCGGGGGTCAGTGTCGCGTGCTACATGGCAGCGTTGGATGCGGGAGTCGACGGTATCGACCTCGCGGCCGCTCCGGTCAGCGGCGGAACGTCGCAGCCCGATATCCTTACGATGCTCCACGCCGTCAAAGGAAAAGATTTCGATCTCGGCGGGCTTGAACTTGAAAAAATCCTCAAATACGAAGACGTCCTCACCGACTGCCTGAAAGATTATTTCATGCCGCCGGAAGCGACACAGGTATCGCCTCTGATTCCGTTCTCTCCGATGCCGGGGGGTGCGCTTACGGCGAATACGCAGATGATGCGCGACAACAACATCCTAAACCGTTATCCTGAAGTGATCCGCGCTATGCGCGAAGTGGTCGAAAAAGGGGGATACGGCACCTCTGTGACACCGGTATCGCAGTTTTATTTCCAGCAGGCGCTCAACAATGCTCTGATGGGTCCATGGAAAAAAATTGCTCCGGGCTACGGACGGATGGTACTGGGCTATTTCGGTAAAACACCGGTTGCTCCGGATGCCGAGATCGTCAAAATCGCCGCAGAGCAGCTCGGACTCGAGCCGACAACCGAAAATGCCATCGACCTTGCAGACAAAGACGAGACCAAATCGATCGCGTTCTGGACAAAACGGCTCGAAGACGAAGGGATTGCGGTCAATGACGAAAATATTTTCATTGCCGCGTCGTGCGATGAAAAAGGGATCATGTTCCTCAAAGGGGACGCGGAGATCAATGTCCGTAAAAATATCCCTGAAGCGGTTGTCCCGGCAGGACATACACCGACACCGATTAAATCAGAAGGAAACAAAACCATGTCAAACGCTACCGGAAATTACACTGTCGTCGTGGACGGCCAAAAATTCAACGTTCAAATCGCTGCGGGCAATGTCGATGTACAGGTTGTCCCTCACGTAGCCACAGCGGCAGAAGCGCGTGACGAACTGCCGGTAGCGGAAGGCGCCGAAGTGCGCGCGATGCTCCCGGGTGCGGTGTGGAAAATCATCGCCGAAGCGGGAACGCCGGTGAATGAAGGGGACAAAATCATGATCCTCGAATCGATGAAAATGGAGATCGACATTGTGGCACCGTGCAACGGTGTCGTTCAAAGCATCCTTGTACGCCCTAACGACAAAGTGGTCGAAGGGCAAGCACTTGCCGTTATTGGATAAGTAACCGATGAAAAAACTCTTTTTCTCCCTATTGCTGATGTTGAGTGTTTCCGCGGCCTCTTTTGCGGCGGAAGTTGTTGCCCCGGATGTCCACAGCGGTGTTGCTGCGGCGTCGGAAGAGCCTAAAAAATCGACGCTTAGAGAAGAGACGTACGAGCCTATGGGGTTCGGTGATATGGTGAATAATTTTTACCGTACTACGGGCATCTATGCGTTCATGACCCCTCAGGACGACGTATTGACGTCCCACGGCGACAAGATGAGCGATTTTCACCAGACATGGGGACGGATGTTGATGATCCTCGTCACGTTCCTCCTCTTTTATCTCGCGATCGCCAAAGGGTTCGAGCCGCTGCTGCTCCTGCCGATCGCGTTTGGGGGATTGCTGGCTAACGTTCCCATCGCGAACATCGCAGGGCCTGATGGCTTTTTGGGAATCATCTACAACATGGGGATCGCGAACGGATTGTTTCCGATCCTGATTTTCATGGGGGTCGGCGCGATGACCGATTTCGGCCCGCTGCTGGCGAACCCGCGCCTCTCTCTGCTGGGCGGAGCGGCGCAGTTCGGAATTTTCGGAACACTGGTAGGAGCGTACGCGCTGAGCCAGTACACCGATGTGTTCAACTTCACCCTCCAGCAATCGGCAGCGATCAGTATCATCGGGGGTGCGGACGGTCCGACGTCTATCTTTATCGCTTCGGCTCTCGCACCTGAACTGCTCGGTGCGATTGCGGTTGCCTCGTACTCGTACATGGCGCTGGTACCGATCATCCAGCCTCCGATCATGAAAGCACTGACAACGAAAGCAGAGCGGAAAATCCGCATGCAGACCCTTCGCCACGTGACACGGCTGGAAAAACTCATTTTCCCGATCGTTGTGCTGGTCCTTGTGATTCTGATCCTTCCGGATGCCGCTCCGCTGGTTGGAGCCTTCGCCCTGGGTAACTTCTTTAAAGAGGCCGGCGTGGTCGATCGTCTCAGCGACACGATGCAAAACGCATTGATCAACATCGTGACAATTTTCCTGGGACTGGGTGTCGGGTCGAAACTCGCTGCCGACCAGTTCCTGGTTGTCGACACGCTGGCGATTTTGATGCTGGGGCTGGTGGCCTTCTCGGTCGGTACGGCAGCAGGGGTGATCATGGCGAAAATCATGAACCTGTTCAGCAAAGAAAAAATCAATCCGCTGATCGGATCGGCCGGTGTTTCCGCCGTACCGATGGCGGCACGTGTATCGCACAAAGAGGGGATGAAAGAAGATCCTTCCAACATGCTCCTGATGCACGCGATGGGACCCAACGTTGCGGGTGTCATCGGTTCGGCTATTGCCGCGGGTGTTATGATCGCCCTCTTCAAATAATTTTCTTCTCCCTTCCGGCATGCCGGAAGGGCTCTTCCTTTTTCTTTCCGCATCTTTTTGGATCACATGATGGTTTTACACCTCTCACCTCTTTACAGAGAAATGACAGAGGCGATGGCAGCAGCAGTCTGTTTATCGGGAGAGGAGAGCAGGTTCGGAGGCTTTCATCTGCTCGATGATGAGGGGCAATATGTTGGCGCTTTTGGTTTTGTCGATGAACCCGTCGGCCCCGAGACCGGCGGCTTCGCGTTTGTTGTTTTCCCCGGTCATCGAACTGTTGACGATGATGGGGATCGATTTGGTCAACGGATCGCTTTTCAGCCGCTGAATGACGGTGAATCCCGACATCTCGGGCATCTCGATGTCGGTGATGATCGCCGGGATCGATGCGGGATTGGGGTGTCTGCCAATGAACTCGACCAGATCCTTGCCGTTGTCGAAAATTTGGTAGCCGATTTTGGCGTGTTCGAAAATCTGGCGAAGATGGCGCTGGGCCGTTTTCGAGTCCTCGGCGATGAGGACGACTCCGTTTTTGAGCTTTGCGGGGATATCCATCTGTCGGATTGATTTGGCCGATTCGTCGACGTTGACCATCGCCTGGGGGATGACGTCTGCGAGGAGCTTTTCGTAGTCGAGGACGAGGCAGAGGCTGCCGTCGTCGAGGCGGGTGTCGTTGATCACGAGGCCGTCTTCCCCCATCCGATAGCTGTCGGGTGCGTGCATTTCGTTCCAGTTCTTTTTAAGAACCCGATAGGCGTACATGATCCGAATGCCGATGATGATTCCGTTGAAATCGCAGATGAGGAGATTGGATATTTTTTTCTGCTCGTCGCTCAGCGTCACCCCGAGCCATTTGGGGAGGTTGAGGATCGGGATTTGCAGCTCACGCAGCACTATGGTCCCCTCCAGCAGTGGATGGGCCCCGGGGATCTGGGTCAGGTAATGGCGCTTGGCCTCGACCACTTCGCGTGTTTTGAAAACGTTGATGGCGTAATAGGGAGACTCTTCTGCCCCGTCAATTTTAAAAACCAGCAGCTGAACTTCGTTGTTTTTAGCCAAGCTTGTTGCGGCATCAACATGTTCCAAAAGAGACATTCTTACCTCGATATTTTGTATTCTTTAATCATATCCTAATTCGGAAGTTTTTTTTACTAAATTCTAAAGGCTGGGCGGTGTAAAATACGTCAAAATTGATCAAAAACGGGGTTCGGATGCGTTTTGTATTTGCCATTATGGCTCTTTTTTTGGTTTTGGATGCCAAAGAGCATTACGCGAAAGCCGAACCCTATGAAATTCTCAACGTTGCGTCCAACGTTTCGGCGGAAGTTCTGTATACCAATACGGCTTCCCAAGGGAAAGTTCTGGGGAAAAAGCCCTATATCGTCATGGACGACAAGCTCGACCGGATCGAACTTGAGAGTGTTGAGGGAAAAATTGCAGCCCTGCAAAATACGCTCGGGCACAACCGTGAAATGGAGAAAAACTACGCCCGGATCATCGAGATGAAACAGGCGAATTTTGACCGGATCAAAGAGCTGAAAATCAAATCGGCGGTAGAAAAAGACCGCGAATATTTTGATCTGCTCAGCAGCCGAAACTCGCTGCTCGTCATTCAAAAAGAGATAGAATCGCTCAATATCCAGCTGGGGGATCTGAAGTTGCGCCGTTCTCAGCTTCAAAAGAGCATCGCCGACAAGCATCTCAGCGCCAGCGGATTCGTCCTGTATGCGCTGATGGTCAAACCTTCGGCGTTTGTCAATCCGGGAACCCCGCTGGCCCAGATTGCCGA
>JAFGUJ010000107.1 GCA_016938595.1 Campylobacterales bacterium
GAAGAGGCATTGCGCAAGAATGAGACAAGCCTCAAAAAAGCGCAGAAAATTGCCCATATCGGCAACTGGGAATTTGACTTGCAGACCAACTGCCTCTTGTGGTCGGATGAGATCTATCAGATCTTCGAGATCGACAAAAACCGTTTCAGCCCCTCTTACGAGCTGTTTTTGGATATGATCCATCCCGACGACCGCGAAAGCGTCAATGAGGCCTATCAGGAGTCCCTGAAAAGCCGGCAAAAATACACGATCGACCACCGTCTGCTGATGGAGGACGGACGGGTCAAATGGGTCAGGGAAGTGGGCGATACCGAATATGACGAAAGCGGATCCCCCCTCCTCTCCCGGGGAACGGTGCAGGACATCACCGAACAGGTAATGTTCAACCGTGAACTCGAAGAGGCGAAAATGCGCGCCGAGGAAGCCAATAGCGCCAAAAGCCGCTTCCTGGCCAACATGAGCCACGAGATCCGTACGCCGATGAACGCCGTCATCGGCCTCAGTGAGCTGCTGCTCGATACGCATCTGGATCACAAACAGCACGATTATCTGGAGAAAATCCACGGTTCGTCGAAAATGCTGCTGGCGATCATCAACGATATCCTTGATTATTCGAAGATCGAAGCAGACAAGATGGTGATTGAGCACAAAAATGTCGATCTCGAAAACGTCCTTTCGCAGTTGCGGGTCATTTTTTCCCAAACCGCCCTTAAACAGGGGCTGGAGCTCTATTTCTATCTTAAAAACGACGTTCCGGGGATTATCCTCGGGGATGAACTGCGGATCGATCAGATTCTCAGCAATCTGCTCAGCAATGCCCTCAAATTCACCCACAGCGGCCATGTGATACTCCGCATCTTGCTGAAAAAACGCCTCTACGATCACCGTGCCATCATCAGCTTCAGTGTCAGCGATACGGGAGTCGGGATGAACGCGGAACAGATGGAACACCTTTTCGAGCCGTTTACGCAGGCGGACAGCTCGACGACCCGCCGATACGGGGGGACGGGGCTTGGGCTGGCGATATCGCGAAAACTGGTGAACGCGATGGGCGGAGAGCTGGGTGTGCACAGTCAAAAGGGTTTCGGTACCACGTTTAGTTTCGACCTTGAAGCCGAAGTCGTATCGTGGTCCCACAATTGCCCCCAAATCATCCAAAACCCCTGCCGCATCCTGATCGCGGACGATCAGGAGATTTCACGCCTGATTTTACAGGAGATGGTTGAGTGTCTCGGATGCCGTGTGGACCAGGCGCGAAACGGCGAAGAGACCCTGGAAATGATCATGCACGCCGACGCGGAAGACGAGGGGTATGATATTCTGCTGACGGACTGGCAGATGCCGGGAATGAACGGGAAAGAGGTGATCAGCGAACTCGCCGCCAGAACGGAGGCAGGGACGCTCAAACATAAGGTCCCCACCGTCTTGATGGTCAGTGCCTACGAACAAGAGCATATCGGTCTGGAGGAAGGCCTTGTGGACGGCTTTTTATCCAAACCGGTGACATCTGCGGCCCTGTTTGATGCCATCGGGGAAGCCAGAAGCGGGACACTCCGGAAAGTCGGAACGGTTAAAGCAAAAGCGTACCCCGACCTGAGCGATGTCACGGTACTTCTTGTCGAGGACAACGAGATCAACCGGGAAGTGGCCACGATGATGCTCCGCAGAGCGGGGATCAGGGTTGATATCGCCGGCAACGGCAAGGAGGCGGTCGAGAAGTTTCTGTCCGAACCCCATCGGTACGATCTGATCCTGATGGATCTGCAGATGCCTATCATGAGCGGGTATGAGGCGACAACGATTATCCGCGAGCATGATCCGTATACCCCCATCATCGCCCTCACCGCCGCGGCGATGGTCGAAGACCGGGAAAAAGTACTGGAGGCCGGGATGAACGACCATCTGGGCAAACCGATCGACAGCGGCGATCTGTACGCAGCGGTGGCGAGATGGTGCGGCGGTGACGTCCCCAGGGTGGCTTATGAGGCCAATCGTGAGAGCGGTGAGCCGGTACTCGATCTGGCGTTCGCTTCCGATATCGTCAGCGGCAACGAGGAACTCCTGTCCAGACTTCTTTTCAAGCTTCTTTCCCAGTTGGAGGGGGAGTTCGCCGATGTTGGCGATCTCGTCATGCGTTCAGACCCCGCGGCACCGTCGCGGATCCACGCGCTCAAGGGGGTCAGCGGCAATCTGGGAGCGATGGCGCTTTTCGCCCTGTGCAGTCGGATAGATGCAGCGTACAAGAGTGGACACAAAGTGACTCCCGAAGATGCCGTCCGCTTGACCTCCGCGATCCGGGAGCTGAAACAAACGATCGAAACGCTGCCGATGGCGGTCCACGCTGATCCAGACAACGCCATTTTGAGCCGTGAAGAGCTCAAAAAGCTTTATGATCAGATCCAAAAGGATATTCAGAAAGGAAATATGGTACAAATAGAGCAGCAGGAACGTTTTTACGAAGGGGTGCGAAGATCCGTCGATGTGAACGAACTGCATCGATGGAAAGAGGCGATGGACGAGTATGACTACGACACGGCTTTGGCGATTATGAACGGGTGGACTATCGAATGAAAAGTGACGCGAAACCGACCATACTGATTGTGGACGACATGGCAGCTAACATCGCCATCCTCTCTGATCTGTTGAAAGACGATTACCGGATCAAAGTGGCCAAAAGCGGAAAAAAAGCTCTCGAAATCGCCAAAGGCAAAGAGAAACCGGACCTGATTCTCCTCGATATCGAGATGCCCGAAATGGACGGCTACGAAGTGTGCAAAGAGCTCAAAAACAGTTCAGAGAGCAGCAACATCCCCGTCGTGTTCATTACGGCGAAAAACGATGTCAAAGACGAAGAGTACGGACTGAACCTTGGCGCCGTCGACTATATCTCCAAACCCTTTCACCCCACGATCGTCAAAATAAGGGTACGGAACCACATCGCCCTCAAACTCAAAAGCGACATGCTCGAAGCGCTGTCGATGTATGACGGGTTGACCCATATTCCCAACCGCCGCTATTTTGACGAAGTGTATGAAAAAAAATACAGGGAAACGCAGCGGGACCGTAAATCACTCGCCGTATTGATGATCGACGTCGATTATTTCAAGCCTTACAATGACCATTACGGACACGGCAAAGGAGATGAATGCCTGATCAAGATTGCTTCGGCACTGCGAAAAAGCCTCAAACGGCCGACCGATGCAGTGGCCCGATACGGCGGTGAGGAATTTGTCGTACTCCTCAAAGACATTGATGAGCCGGGGGCACGGCAGGTCGCAGAGAATCTGGTAAAAGCGGTGAGCGATCTTGGGATACCGCACCACCATTCAAAAACGTCTGATCATGTGACGATCAGCGTGGGGATGGCATTCAAAGAACCCCAGAACACAACGCTCAGCAAGGAAAAGCTTCTCAAATATGCCGACGATGCACTCTACGGCGCCAAAAGAAGTGGAAAGAACCGCGCCTCTTTCTACCAGTTGTAAGATTCAGCGGTGTTCGTAGTGCATGTCATGGGCGTATGCCACCGCTTCGTTCGTGACACGGCCGCCGTAAGTATTGAGGGCTTCGCGGATCGATGTTTCATCGAGCAGCTGTGCGAGGGACATGGAGGCGATTTTCAGTACGTACGGCAGGGTCGCGTTGGTCAGGGCGATCGTCGAGGTACGCGGATACATTCCAGGCATGTTAGCGACACAGTAGTGCACTATCCCGTCCACTTCAAACGTCGGATGCGAATGGGTCGTCGGACGGGAGGTCTCGAAGCATCCCCCCTGATCGATCGAGACATCGACGAGCACGGATCCTTTTTTTATTCTCCCCAGCATGTCGCGCGTGATCAGTTTCGGCGCTTTGGCCCCGGCAACCAGAACGGTCCCTATGATGAGGTCGGCTTCTTTGATATTGTTTAATATTTCTTCGTGGGTTGAATGCAGGAGAGTCACGCGAGGACTCATGATGTCGCGCAGGTAATGGAGACGTTCGGTATTGATGTCCAGCATGATCACCTCCGCGCCGAGTCCGGCGGCCGCATCGGCTGCCGATTTGCCTGCAACCCCTGCGCCCAGGACGACGACCCGTCCGGGTTCGACTCCGACGGCACCGCCCAGCAGCTGACCGCTTCCCCCGTTATAACGCCCCAGATGGACGGCACCGAACAGCGTCGCCATTCGCCCGGCGATCTCGCTCATGGGTTCCAGCAGTGGAAGGCGATGGCCGATACGGAGGGTTTCATACGCCAGACCCGTTATTTTTTTTTCACACAGTACTTCCGTCAGCCGTTTATCAGCCGCCAGATGCAGGTAGGTAAAGAGAATCTGCCCTTCTTTGAGGCGCGGATATTCGATGTCGATAGGCTCTTTGACCTTTATGATCATTTCCGCCTGCGAGTAAACATCTTCGGCGCTTTCGATGATGACGGCTCCGACATTGAGATACGAATGGTCATCAAACCCGCTCCCTGCTCCTGCCCCCGATTCAATCAGGACACAATGGCCGTGCTTGATGAGTTCTCGCGCCCCTGAAGGGGTAATTCCGACTCTGAATTCGTCGATTTTAATCTCTTTTGGGACTCCGATGACCATCTAATTCTCCCTGCTTTTGAAGATTTAATCCTAAACCATCATACCATAATAGAGTTCTTTCATAACTCTATTTTTGAGCGCTATCGGAGCGAAGCCCCGATGGCACTAAAGCTTGCCTCTTCGAGGCAGAAGACAACGTGTATCATTTTTCAATCCGGATGCAGTTTTTGCCGTCTTTTTTGGCACGGTAGAGGGCTTTGTCGGCACGTTCCAGTGCGCTTTCGAGGTTTTCATCCGGTTTGACTTCGGTAATCCCGAAACTGCAGGTGACATGGACAATTGTTTCGAAACTGTATTCATCGATTTTTTTCCGTATATGCTCGACAATCTTCATCACCATGTTCGCATCCGAATACCGCTGCAAAATGGCGAACTCTTCTCCTCCCCACCGTACAAAGATATCTGTGTTACGGATAGACCGGGTAATCAGTTCAGTCAACTCTTTGAGAACGGAATCACCCACATTGTGGCCGAAGGTATCGTTGATGCTTTTGAAATTGTCGATGTCAAACAGCAGAAGATAGAGTGCATGGCCGCTGCTGCTGTTTTGCTGATACACCTGGAAAGCTTCTTCGAACAGACGGCGGTTCCCAATCCCTGTGAGAGCATCTGTCGTGGCCATTTTAAGCAGCCCTTTTTCCCCCTTGCCTACCAGCTCCATCAGTGAATGCAACATCGACGATTCATTCCGGATCATCGGAGTCAACTGTGTGTAGCACAGTGCAAGCAGATGGCGTCTGTCGATCACGCCGACGACACTGTTTTTATCGATCACGACGATTTTGTCATATTCGCCATTTTGCATTGTATCGAGGACATCACCGACCTTGAGGGTCGTTGCTACGGTTTGAAGCGGCGAACTCATAAACTCTTTGACCGGAAGTCCCAGATTGTCGCAGCTGCGCAGTCCCCGGATCAGGTCTTTGAGCGTCAATATCCCGATGGGAGAGGATTTGCGGGTAATGATGACGCTGTCGGTGCACCGGTCGGAAAAAAAGGCCAAGACATCCTGCAAGATTGTGTCATCTTCAAAAATACCGCAGGAATGACCGGCAGAAAAAATTTCTCCGATCGGCGTGGAATGTGTGAGTGTCGATATTTCTGAAACCATTTAATCCTCTTCGCTCATTTACAACAATATTTTATAATGTATATTGTGATCAATTCGTCTATTATAGCAGAGAAAAGAAGATTTTTTTTTATTGCGGCGCAGTTTCGGTCCGAACGGTGTTTTTGCCGTCGTACTTTGCCCGGTACAGAGCCCTGTCAGCCCGTTCAAAAACGCTTTCGATGTTTTCATGGGGATGGATCGATGTCACACCGAAGCTGCATGTGAGATGGGGAATGGTATCAAAAGGGTGTTCGTCGATTTTTTGGCGGAGCTGTTCTGCTACATCCGCGGCCTGCTGCAGATCGGAAGAGCGCAGGAGTATCGCAAATTCTTCCCCTCCCCATCGGACTAAAATGTCCGATGTCCGGATAGAGCTGCTCACCAGAGTTGTTAACTGTTTCAAAACAGAATCCCCGACATTGTGGCCGTACACGTCGTTGATGCATTTGAAGTCGTCGATATCGAGCATCAGCAAATACAGCTCTATGCCGTATCGCCCCGACAGCTTTTGATGTGTTTGAAAAACCTCTTCGAACATCCGTCGGTTTCCTATTCCGGTCAGTGCATCGGTCGTGGCCATCCGCAACAGTCTTTTTTCTCCGTCGTCTACCAGATCAACCAGCGAATGGATCAGGTGATACTGGTGTTTGAGCAAAGGGGAGATTTTCGAGTAGCACAGTGACAACAAATCGCGGCGGTCCATCATGCCGATGATCGCATCGTCTTCCCGGATGACAATTTTGTCGAACGATGCCTCGTGAATGAATTCGATCACATCGGAAATGTTTTCCAGAGCATCAAAGGTGTGCAGTGGGGACGTCATAAAGTTTCGGACGGGCAACATAAGATTCTCCCACTTTTGCAGCGCTTTTACTGCATCCTTGAGGGTTACAATGCCGATCGAAACAGCTTTTTCGGTAATGATGACGGCATCGGCGGCCTGGTGTGAAAAATATTCCAAAACATCCTGCAACGTGGAATCTCCATCGAACATCCCGATATGAGGGGCAGTTTTAAAAAGATGGCCTACCGGCGTCAGACCGGTCAGGGCTGTCATTTCCGCACTCATTTTCTCCGCCCTTTAAACATTGCTTTGGATGTTGCAGTGGTAGATAAACCGCATCAAATCGGGGGCACGTTTTTTGATCGCCTGCATCTCATTGAAATACTGTTTTAGCGGTACACCGTAGAGGCGTTTGAAATCATTCAGGAAATGGGACTGGTCGTAATAGCCGTTCTCCCGGACGCTGAGTGAGTCATAGTTGTCTTCGTAAAGCGCCTGGATCATTTTTTTGCGTTTGACGGTGATGATGTAGGTTGAGAGGTTGATACCGAGGTATTTTTTAAAATAGCGGCGAAGGGAACTTTCGGAAATGCCGAATTTCATCGCTACGGCCTTGGTTGCATTGGTCGGCAGATGGGCAAAATTGGCATTGACGTATCGGATGATCTCCTGAGTAAGGATATAGGAGGAATTGGCGGTTTCTGTGCTGAGGATCGCATCGATGTGCTGGATACAGGTTTCGGCGAGTGTGTCCGGGGAGAGGTCGATATCTAGAAACGATCCGGAGACGATACGGTCGACTATGGAAGCGACCGGCATGTCGGTCAGCTGGTACAATCCACACGACGTCAGACGGATCACGGTGAGTTTCTCCCCTTTGTTTTTAAAGGTGATTTTAATTTTCGGGGCATGGGTGAATTTACCGCAGACGATATGGCCGTGACATTCGTACACCTTGCCGCCGACATCAAAAGTGATAATGGCACAATCGTTGTTTAAAATAATATGTTCGTGAATCGAGGGGGCTCCGATGAAGTGAAAATCCTGCTTTTCGGGATAGGCTTCGACGGGAACATAATAGACCGAATCAATAAAAGGGCTTTCGTGGCAAATAATATTCATTAAATCATATTCCTTATTAGTGCGCTAATCATAAACCACCGGGAGGAAAATGTCTTGTAAAATTCCGCCAATCAGAAGAAAAAAATTGCAAAATAACGATTTTGATTCAAAAATGGGCGGTTATACTCGCCTTGACTTTCGATTTACTTATAAGTTATTATGTTTGTCGGTACGTCTATATCTTACCATACAGGTCGTTAAGATGAAACGTTTTCTCTTTTTCTCTCTTCTGTTTCTGACTGCCCTTGTGGCGGAGGCCTCTGTGGTTGTGAAAGTGGAGATAAAAGGGGCAATCGGTCCGGCCCACCCCGTCGTCCTGAGCGAAGCGCTGAGGGCTGCGCAGGAACAGGAAGCGAAAGTACTGCTGATCGAACTCGATACCCCCGGCGGCTTGTCATCGTCGATGCGCCAAATGATCCAATCCATCACCAACAGCCCCCTTCCCGTCATCAGTTATGTCAGCCCCAGAGGGGCACATGCGGCCAGCGCCGGAACCTATCTGCTTTACGCTTCGCATGTGGCGGCGATGTCTCCGGGGACCAACCTCGGCGCCGCCACCCCGATCAGTCTGGCGCAGCCTTCGACGTTCCGGGAATCCAATACCACATCAACAGCGGAAAAGAAAGCCATCAATGACGCGATCGCGTACATCACCAGCCTTGCCCAGATGAATGAGCGCAATGTCACATGGGCCATCAATGCGGTGGAATCGGCACAAAGCCTCTCAGCGCAGGATGCCCTGCGTCTGGGGGTGATCGACATCATTGCCGATGACGCCGCCTCCCTCCTCGAAAAGGTTGAGGGGAGGACGGTCAACCTCTTGGGGGTGCCCGCGACACTGCATACCGCAGGCAGCACGATCGTGGTGTATGAAGCGGACTGGAAAAGCCGTTTCCTCGCAACCGTGACCGACCCCAATATCGCTTACATCCTGCTGCTGGTGGCGATATACGGGATTTTTTTCGAAATGATGAACCCCGGCTCCATCTTTCCGGGGGTTGTCGGTGTGATCTGCGGAGTCATCGCCCTCTTCGCCCTCAATATGCTCCCTTTCAGCTATGCGGGGCTGCTTCTGATTGTACTGGGGATCGCTTTTATGGTGGCCGAGGTGTTTGTCGCCGGATTCGGAATTCTGGGGATAGGAGGCGTTGTCGCCTTTGTCTTCGGTTCGCTGCTGCTCTTTGATGCCGATACCCTTGGCAGCACGATCTCCCTCTCACTCGTGATCGCGTTGAGTCTGATCAGTCTCGCTTTTTTCATGCTGGTGGCGAACCTCTTTCTCCGTTCGCGATCGGCCAACGTCGTTACGGGGGCTGAAGAGATGGTCGGTGCCGAAGCCGAAATCGTCAAATCGGACGAAGAAGGGTATCATGTTTTGTGCCACGGAGAGATATGGCGTGCGAAAAGCGATA
>JAFGUJ010000108.1 GCA_016938595.1 Campylobacterales bacterium
CCCTGAATGACGCGAACAAGAATCACCACAATCGCGATGACCAGAAGAATATGAATCAATCCCCCCATCGTATATGAGGTGACGAACCCAAGAAGCCACAGAATAATCAGGATAATTGCAATAGTCTCAAGCATTTTACGTCTCCTTCTGCCATAAACAGGCTAATCGTAAATGTAATGGTATAACCACCTGCCTCCATGTATTGTTTTAGATATGTAAAAACATAAAAAACAACATCTATCAAGAGTACATAAAATACCCTTGATGCAATCTAAGAATAAAAAATTATTATGTATGCAAAGCTAGTGAACGAATAAAGAACAAGTGTATCATACTACCTGACTAAAGTGTAAGGGATAAACATCATGACGTTGAATGAGACATACAAAAAGCAAAAAAAGAAGTTGGGAAAACCCCCTTCACGCTTCGAAGGGGAAAACATCAGAGGGGTTTTAGGCGTTGCACCCTTGAAGTGAGCCGAAATCGACGCTGCTTCCGCCGCCGCTGATCATCTTCTCGTTTTCGCGGATCGTGTTGCCGTTATGGATGATCGTGTAGGTGATGACGACACTGTCCCGGATCGTGTTGATGGTCGAGCAGTAGGTCTCCAGGCTCGCCATGACCCAGCGCGCTGCGAGGGTATCATCTGCATCAGAGTCGAATCGGTATTCGAGGTGGAGGGTGTTGAATTTGCGCGGTGCGCTCTCGTTACGCACCACTTCACCCTCCACGGCCAGATTTTTGACTGCATATCCCTGCTGTTTCGGAAGCATCACGACATCGGTCGCGCTACAGGCGATAATCCCGCTCAAAAAATATTCAATCGGAGAGATCTGCGGGCAGTCGATGATGAAACTGCTCTTCTCTGTTTTGGCTTCAAAACGCATCTCGTCCTGATGGCTGACGGTTATTTTCACTTGACATCCTTCAAAAAATGGTCAAAATAGAGTATCTGCTCGAGGGTACGCACTTCCGCCGTTCCCCCCTGAGACGTCCGGGCGTTCATCGAATGGACGATCGAGAGATACGAACAGACGTCCTCTTTGATCCGCTCATCGATCGCGTGCAGCTCAGCGTATTCGATTTCGCTCAGATCGATTCCGAGCTGCTCGGCACGGGCGACGGCGCGTCCGGTAGTGTGGTGCGCTTCGCGGAAAGGGACGTCGCAATGCTCGACCAGATAATCGGCCAGATCGGTCGCAGAGAGGTGCCCGAGCTTGCAGGCGCGGGCCATGTTCTGGGGTTTGACCGTCATGGTGCGGAGCGCTTCGCGGAGAATTTCGAGGGAAATTTCGGCGGTGGAAACGCTGTCGAATACCCCCTCTTTATCTTCCTGGGTATCTTTGTTGTACGCCAGAGGGAGCCCTTTCATCACGGTGAGAAGTCCGATCAGGTTTCCGTAGACGCGCCCCGTCTTGCCCCGGAGCAGTTCGGGGACATCGGGATTTTTCTTCTGCGGCATTATCGAGCTTCCGGTCGAATAGGCATCGGAGAGTTCCACGAAACGAAATTCATAGCTCGACCAGAGGATGATCTCTTCGGAGAGGCGCGAAATGTGCATCATCAGCGTGGAGATGTTGAACAATATCTCCAGCGCGAAATCGCGGTCGCTGACGGTGTCGAGACAGTTGATGCTGACGCTGTCGAATCCGAGGGTTTTGGCGGTCATTTCGCGGTTGATGTTGTGAGGTGTACCGGCCAGTGCGGCACATCCAATCGGAGAAATATTGTTGCGAGCCGCAGAACTCTCGAACCGCTCGATATCGCGTTTGAACATGGCGGCATAGGCGAGCAGATGAAACGCGAAATTGATCGGCTGGGCATGCTGAAGGTGGGTCATCCCCGGGATCAGCGTCGAGGTATGGTCTCTGGAAATATCGACGATCACTTTCATCAACGATTTGATCTGTTCGACAATCTCACGGTTTTTTCGCAGTACATAACGGCGGAAATCAAGGGCAACCTGATCGTTTCGGCTGCGGGCCGTATGGAGTTTTTTACCGGCATCGCCGATAATCTGGGTGAGCCGTTTTTCGATCGCCATATGCAGATCTTCGTCACCGATTTTCCACTCAAACGCCCCCGACTCGATTTCGTTCAGCACCTGCGCCATTCCCGACTCGATGCTTGAGAGTTCCTCAGCCGTCAAAATCCCCTGATGGGCCAGCATCTGGGCATGGGCTATAGAGCCTTCAATGTCTTCGCGGTAAAGTTTCTGGTCAAACATGATTGAGGCATTGAACTGTTCTAGAAGGGTTGACGCGTCTTGGGCGAAACGTCCGGACCACATTTTTTCCATGGTATCTCCGAGTATTAAAAAGTGGGGTATTTTAGCGAAGTTTGGTTTAGAGGAAAGTTTCATCCGGATGCCAAAAGGATTTCATCCTCTGGCATGATGCGTTCGAAGAGCTGTTAGTTACAGGCCGGTACGTTACCGCTGTCAGATGCGTATTCGACGACGAAATCCTCAAGATGTTTGGCCCCGCGGGTAAAAGCACGGCTCTCGAAATATTTCCATGAGGGCTGCGCTTTTTTGGAAGAGAGATGGATATCGGCGAGTTTCTCCCCTTTTTTATCCATCAGTTTTTCCCATACACGCTGTTTTTTGGAAGCAGCAAATTCCTGACCGCCGCCGTGACACTCTTTGCACGACTCAATGTAAATCTTTTGCCCTTTATACGTCGCTGCACTCAGCATTGTGGAACCGGTGACAAGGGTAAATATGGCTACTGTAGCATATAGTGTACGCATCGGAATGGGTCTTCCCTGTTAAATAAAATTTGAATCAATCTTACATTACTAATTCTAATAAAGGCCTTAATCTTACTGTCGATGAAAAGGTAAGTTAAGACGCTGGGCAGGGATCAAAGCTGATATTTTTTTTCCAGCTTCGGATCCAGATCCCACACCCCAAGAGACTTGAGCCGCTCGACGACGGCCGGGGTACATTCGACATCCCCGGGCCATTCGCGTTCAAACCCGTCAACGACCGTTTTCGCCGTACCGTCCAGTGCAACGATCGATTCGCTGCGGTACACATCGCGCTGTGCGTCGATGTTGTTGGTCACCCTCCATACCAGCATGTAGGGGTTGTGGATATCATTCTTTTCCTGATCGACGAAGACGACGATACGCAAAAACTCTTTCAGCGTTTCCAGGGATGAAAAACACTCCCGGACGGAGCGCCCGAGCTTTTTGACGCTTACGACCGTAATCGGATTGGCGGTATGGCGCATGTACTGGGTCACATCGCACACTTCGGGGATCAATGCGCTCAGCCGTTCCCGCAGCGCGGAACTGTCAACCGATTCCGGGGCCCGCGGCGAATACGAAGCCGTAAGATCCACCCCCAGCTTGCCCCCTACCAGCGCTTCGGGACTGGAGTGGTCCAGAGCATCGGTAATCCCCTCGGACAAAAAGAGGCATTTGGGGACGAAGCGGTTGAGCGCGTACGTTATCAGTGCCTCGTAGTTCGTCAGTTTGGGAGCGTCGTCTCCGAAGAAAAGGGCATGTTTGACAAAGCTCATCTGCCCCGATCCCCAGAAAATATGCATGAACTGTTTTGCATGCCCTTTGTAAAGGGGTTTCATTTTTGCCAGAATCAGGTTATGGAAAACCCCGTTTTCAGGCATATGGTAATCGACCAGATCGGCCGCATTGGTTTTGAGCAGCGGCAGAAAAATCCGCTCGGTCGCCCACCCCATGTATTTGTCCTCCAGCGGCGGTTTCCCGACGACGGTTGCGAGGTAATAGGGATTTTTGCGGCTCGTGATCGCGCTCACTTCCATCTGCGGATAATATTCGGCCAGGGTGTAATACCCCGTATGATCGCCAAACGGCCCCTCCATCCGCATTTTCTCGGGATCCACCCACCCCTCGATGACGAAATCGACATCTTCGGGAACGTACAGCGGCGTCGTAATGGACTGGACGAGTTTCGGCGACTCTTTTTTGATCAGACCGTAAAGGAGCAGCTCGTTGACCCCGTACGGGAGAGGTGCCGTTGCGCACCACGTATAGAGGGGGTCTCCTCCGATCGCGATGGAAACCGGCATTTTTTTGCCGGCGCGCTGATACTGGTCGAAAAAGTGCGACGAGTCTTTGTGTATCTGCCAGTGCATCCCCAGATGGTTTTTATCGTAAACCTGCAGACGGTACATTCCCAGATTGACCAGATTTCCGTCCATGCTCTGGGTGTAGACCTGCCCCATCGTGATGAACGGCCCGCCGTCTTCTTCCCACGTCGTCAGTATCGGCAGATCGTACAGGTCAGCATCCTCACCCTCACGGACGATCTCCTGGCAGCTCCCACGTTTGGGAAGTTTTTTGGGGAAAATGTCTTTCATCGCGAACAAATCGCCGAGCATCCCCATCTTCTCTTTGAAGCTTTGCGGCGGTTTCATGTGCAGAAGTTTTTCGATCTCGCCAGCCACCCCCTCGACATCACGCCCGAACAGCAGTTCGGTGCGGCGGTAGGAACCGAACAGGTTCATCACGACGGGAGTGTCGAATTTTTTGCCCCGCTTGCGGTCAACCGGATGGGTAAACAGCAGCGCTTTGCCGCCGTTGGCTTTTTTGACCTCGGCATACGCCAGATGCGGGATTTCTAGGTAAATATCCAGTGGCTCGCTGATGATACGGAGTTCGCCGTGCGAGGTAAGCAGATCGATCGTTTTTTCCAGGGTCATTGTTTATCCCTCATTGGCCATCGCTTCGGCGCGGCGCAGCAGTTCCAGTGCCCCCTGATCGATCAGGCGTGCGGCCATCGCTTCGCCGACACCGGCGGTTTGGTCTTTGGGAACGGTGATCTCTTCGCCCATCGCTTCGCTGCCATCGGGAAGTCCCAGGGTCGAACGGACGACCACTTCCCCGTTTTCCTGTACCCGCGCGCTTACGCCGATGGGAACCTGGCATCCCCCCTGCAGCGTATCGACAAACCCGCGCTCGATCGTCGTCTCGATACGGCTGTCCTTATCGTCCAGGAATGCGGCGATTTCAAGGACCCACGGCTCGGTGGTAGTCTCGATTCCCAAAGCCCCCTGCCCCATTGCCGGAAGCATTTCGTCCAGGGTGATGGGGTAAAAATGGCTTACGCTATCCCGCAGCCCGAGGCGGTTGATCCCCGCCGCGGCGAGGATGATCGCATCGAATTCCCCCTCTTTGAGTTTGCGGATCCGGGTATCGACGTTTCCGCGCAGATCTTTGATGATCAGATCGGGGCGCAGCTCCAGCAGCTGCATGCGGCGGCGCAGTGACGAGGTGCCGACGACCGCCCCCTGCGGCAGGGATACGATGTCGGAATAGTTGTCGCTCAGCATCGCATCGCGGACGTCTTCGCGCGTCGTGATCGCCGAGAGGACCAGCCCCTCGGGCATCACCGTCGGAACGTCCTTGAGCGAATGGACGGCCATCTGCGCTTCACCGCGGAGCATGCACTCTTCGATCTCCTTGAGAAACAGCCCTTTCCCGCCGATTTTTGCCAACGGGGCATCGAGGATCTTGTCGCCCGAGGTGATGATGATTTTCAGTTCCACCTGCAGATCGGCAAAATGCGATTCGATAAGTGCCTTGATGTGGTTGGATTGCCAAAGGGCGAGTTTGCTTCCGCGGGTGGCGATGGTGAGTTTTTTCATCGATTATTTAACCTTTACTTCTCTGTATTTCATTTTTTTCGGATCTTTCACGCCGTTAAAAAAGACGGTGGGGGTGCCGCTGACCATCATAGCCTGGGCTACCTTCTGGTCAAATTCAAACTGTTTGACCACCGATGCGCTGCGAATGTCGGCCACGGTTATTTTGGTACCGAACGTTTTGTTGAACGCTTCCAGAATTTTCTGGTCGCTTTTTTCATTCGCGTCGACGTTAACGGAATAGAGTTTCAACACCGTATTTCTTACCCCTTTTTCTTCGGCCGCGATGGCTGCTTTAGTGAGCGTTACAGCCGCTGGATGCAGACCGGCCAGCGGGAGGTGGTAATAATAGACCGCGAACGCTTTGGGGTATTTGGCCATATAGGAGACTGCTTCGGGAACATACCGGCGGCAAAACGGGCAGAGGGGATCTGAGAAAATCGCCACTTTGTGGGGCGCATTCGCTTCCCCGCTGACATGGTTGGCTTTGGTGTAAAACGCCGCGCTGAAATCGGGGGTGATCATGTCGTTGTAGCGTTCGCCGCTTTTGACGTTGACGAGTTCCGGGGCGATGACGTCACCACTGACGAAATAGGTGCCGTTTTGACTGATGCGACGCTGTTCGTTCCCCTGCTTCACATCGGCTTCGATGGTAACAAAATAGGCCTGCCATTCCTTCATGGAAGGGACCGCTTTTTTGCTGTTGATCTGGATTTTGAGATTACTGACATTAGGGTTGTTTCCGATCCCTTTTTTCAGGAAAGCAATCACTTCGGCATCGGTAGCCGCCATGAGGCTAGCGGAGAGCAGTAGTATCGTCGATAATTTCGGCATCAATGACATGGTCATCCTTTGGTTGAGTTGGTGGTTCGTATTGTCGCCCAAAACGGTTAACGAGCAAAGAAGAAAAGAGGCCGATGAGCATGATGACTCCGGTCAGATCGCTCAAAAATCCGGGAACGATCAGCAAAAAAGCCCCCAGCAGCCCTCGGAGGTTCCGGTTCGAAAATCCCTGTACGTCAATCCGGCGTGTCTGCAGGGCATACAGGTTTTCCGCCAGCGCATGACGGAAATTCATCAGAATGAATATCCCGAACAAAGCGCTACCGACGATCTCCAGAAACGTCGCGAGACCGCCGATTTGCGACGCGATCTCGACGGTAATGATCACCTCGGCAAAGAGATAGACCAGAAAATAGATCATCCTAACAGTTCCTTGATCGTATCGATTACTTTGCCCGCATCGACGGTAATCATCTCGCGCGTACTGCGCACCATAATCTGAACCGATCCGTTGTCGAGCTCTTTTCCAACGATCACCGTGTAAGGGAACCCGATCAGTTCCGCATCGGACATTTTGAATCCGAAACGCTCTTTCCGGTCATCGAGGATCGTTTCGATCCCCTGTTTTTGAAGCACCTGATAGAGGTTTTCAGCGTACGCCAGATGGCTTTCTTCCTTGACGTTCGAGACCATGACATTGACGACATAGGGAGCCGTTGCGGGCGTCCAGATGCATCCGCGCTCATCGTGGTGCTGCTCGATGACCGCCGCGACGAGACGGCTGACCCCCATACCGTAGGTTCCCATGATAAACGGCTGCGAACGGCCGTTTTCGTCGAGGAACTCCGCTTTGAGAGGTGCCGAATAGACGGTGCCGAGCTTGAAGATGTGTCCCACCTCGATCCCCTTGGTATGGAGGAGTTTT
Organism: Campylobacterales bacterium; assembly: GCA_016938595.1. GTDB lineage: Bacteria > Campylobacterota > Campylobacteria > Campylobacterales > Sulfurimonadaceae > Sulfuricurvum. Next base: position 7,339 of record JAFGUJ010000108.1, read on the forward strand.
CCGCCGCAGTGGGGGCATCCGTCCCCTTCCTGTACCGCAGCCAGATCGGCGAAAGCAGCCTCGTTCATGACGCCCAGATCCACGCCGACAAAATGGTAGTCCTCTTCGTTCGCACCGCAGATCATCGACGTGGCACCGCGGGTGTCGTTGTCCATCACGATCCGGATCTTCTCCTGATCGAGCGGCCCGATGAATCCGGGTACCAGCCCAATTTCGCGCAGCTCCGCCTCGGTAGCATCGACCAGATCGATCGCCCCGACACTGTTGCGGGCCTTGACTTCCTGAAGTTCGTCGCAGCCGCGGAGGAAAAAGCAGACCAGCTCGCTCCCCTCGGTGTAGACCGCCCGCTGGACAACCGCTTTGAGGGTGTAATAGGGGTCGGTATGGAAAAAGGCGCTCAGATCGTCGATCGATTTAACGCCGGGAGTCTTGAAGCGGGCGAAATCGGCCTGCGGCGCTTCGGGGATCACAGAGCGCGGCGCACGGCGGGCCGCTTCGACGTTGGCGCCGTATTCACAGCTGTCGCACACCGCGAGGGTATCCTCGCCGCTGCTCGCCAGAACCATCAGCTCTTTGGAGCCCGTACCGCCGATTGCACCGCTGTCGGCTTCAACAATACGAAAATTGAGCCCGAGACGCTCCAGAACCCGTTTGTACGCCGCTTCCATCGCGTCGAATTCGCGGTCAAGATCCTCCGTGGAGGAGTGGAAGCTGTAGCCGTCTTTCATGACGAATTCGCGGGCGCGCATCAGTCCGAACCTTGGGCGCGCCTCGTCGCGGAATTTGGTTTTGATCTGGTAGACGTTCAACGGCAGCTGCTTGTAGCTCGTCACCCGATTGCGGACGATGTTGACCATCATCTCCTCGTGTGTGGGCCCCAGAACGAAGAGATTTTCCTTGCGGTCGCGGAACCGCAGCAGCTCTTTACCGAATTTTTCGATACGGCCGCTCTCTTCCCACAGCTCTGCCGGGGTGACGAAACTCAGATCGACTTCGAGTGCGCCGCACGCAGCCATCTCTTCGTTGATGATGTTTTCGATTTTACGCAGTACCCGCTTGCCCAGGGGAAGAAAATTGTACAGACCGCTCGCCACCTGCGAGATAAAACCGGCGCGGGAGAGATAGATGTGGCTGGGAAGCTGGGCATCTTTGGGAGATTCTTTGGTTGTCGGGATATAGGCTTTGCTAAAACGCATTATTTTCCTTTGGGTAAATAGGTACAGGAGCGCTGAGAGAGGTCATCCCCCTCTTCCTGCTCCATCAAAAAACTCAACGACTGGATGAGGGCGTCCACCTGCATCGGGTCCGAACCGTCGCGCATACGCGACGCAATAGGGTGCAAAAACCGCTTCAGAGCCTGTGCCGTCGCTTTACGCACCACGTGCTCGTACTCTTTGGGAAGGTAGCCGTTCGCGATGACCCGCGCGCTCTCGGATACCGACGCTTCATCCGCCCTCACATAGAGGCTTTTGACCAGCGGCTCGATCGAGAGGGTTTTGAGCCATTCGAAAAACTGCGCTACCTGACGGCGGACGATCACGTAGGAGAGTTTCGCCTCGTCTTCGCGCAGGGCGATATTTTCACTCACGATCTCCTGGAGGTCATCGACGTAATAAAGTGCAATGTTCCAGCTTGAAGGATCGCATTCGATGTCGCGCGGAACCGCCATGTCAAACCAGTGGCGGCGCATGTCACGGGGGCGGATCATCTCTTCGGTGATGATCGGCTGGATCGATCCGGTCGAGGTGAACAGCAGCTCGTATTCGTTGATCGCATACTCGATCTCATCGTACGGGCGAACCATCGCGTTGCACTCCTGCGCAATCGATTCGGCTTTCTCGAACGTACGGTTCATCATCGTGACATCCACACCCTGCGCGCTCAGATGCTTGCAGGTGATGACCGACATCTCCCCGGAACCGATCACCAGCGCCTTTTTTCCCTCCAGATCACCCAGGCTCTCTTTGGCCTTGGCCACGGCGACGCTGGCTACGGAAACCGGTTTGGAGGAAATATTGGTCGCATTGCGCACTTCGGCGGCGCATTTGAAGGCAAAATTCATCGCTCTGGCGATTTTCTGGGCCGAGCAGCCGTTTTCGGAAGAGAGCCGGAAGGCGTCTTTGAGCTGTCCGGCAATCTGGGTCTCCCCGACGACCATCGAATCAAGCGAACTCGCGACGCTGAAGAGGTGGTGGATACACCCCTCGTCGTCAAAAATATCGGCACGCTCATGAAGTTCCTCGCGGCTGAGCCCGGAACGGTTGGAGAGGAGCTTGAAAATAGTGTCGATCGAAGCTTCGGTGTCGTTGCAGCTGCAGAAAATTTCAACCCGGTTGCAGGTGGAGAGGATCATCACTTCGCTGATGGAAAGTGACGATTTAAGGACGGTCATGGCGTCGAGTTGGGCTGATTCGTCGACAAAAGCAAGTTTTTCCCGGACCGATAGGGTGGAATTTTTATGTGAAAAGCTGACGATCAGGTAATGCATCAGTGGCTTCTTTGGATCGCGGTCTCGATAATCGCACGCAAAGGGGCATCGTCGCCTATCGCCCC
>JAFGUJ010000109.1 GCA_016938595.1 Campylobacterales bacterium
GATCGAAAAGCGGGGCTTCGGTCAGTACGAAATCTCCAATTTCGGCACCTACCGCTCGCGCCACAATCTGGGGTACTGGGAGCACAAGCCCTACATCGGTCTGGGATGCGGTGCCGTCGGATTTTTGGACCATCAACGCTTTTATCCGTCCAACAGCGTCGAAGGCTACATTGCCGATCCCCTCTTCGTCCATGCCGAAGAGCTCAGCGACGCCGACCTGTTCAGCGAAAAGCTTTTTTTGGGGTTCCGAAGCTGCGTCGGAGTGGAGGAAACCTTTTTGACAGCCCCGCAAAAAAAACAGGCCGATCTCTTCGTCGGCGAAGGGCTTCTCACCTCTCAAAACGGCCGCTACTTCAACACCGATTTCCTCCTCGCCGACGAAATCGCCCTGAGGGTTGAGGGGTTTTAAACTTTGTTTCGATAAAATCTCCCGAAGTTATTACATTATTTTTAGGACTGCGCTATGTTTGGAATGGGTCTAGGTGAAATTTTTATTATCATTATTATTGCGGTCCTCTTTTTGGGGCCGGACAAACTCCCCTCGGCCATGGTCGAGATCGCGAAATTTTTCCGGCAGGTAAAAGGGACCGTCTCCACCGCGCGTGCAACGCTCGAAGAAGAGATGAAACTCACCGAAATCAAGGAAAAAGCGCTCGACTACAAAAAAGAGCTTACCGACGCGAGCGCAGAGCTTGAACGTCTCACCAACGTTACCGAAATAGGGAGCGAACTCGCCTCGGTGAAAAACGATCTCAATCTCGACGCTCCCAAACCCGCTCCTGCAGCCCCCAAAGAGCCGGAGGTGATCACTTTCGCCCCGAAAGCCAAAGAGCAGTCCAAACCCGCCGAAACCAAACCTGAAGAGAATGCCTAATGTTTGACGATCTGAAACCCCACCTCGCCGAACTGCGCAAACGACTCGGCATCAGCGTTGCGACCGTAATCGTGATGTTCTTCGTGATGTTCAACTTTCACGAACCGCTCCTGTCGTGGATGACGCAGCCGCTCAACGACGCCCTCGCCGAAGTGGCCAAGGTCTCCGAACACGCCGCGCAGGGGATGGTGACGACGACACAGGTCGGAGGGACCTTCTTCGTCGCGATGAAAGTCGCCTTTTTCGCCGCACTGCTCGCCTCGCTCCCCGTCATCCTCGCGCAGCTATGGCTCTTCGTAGCCCCCGGACTCTACGAGAACGAAAAGAAAATGCTCTACCCCTTCATCTTCGGGGGGACCACCATGTTCGTCGGGGGGGCGCTCTTCGCGTACTACGTCGTCACTCCCTTCGGATTCAGTTTTCTGATCGCGTTTGGAGCCTTCGAGTTTGTCCCGCTGATCAATATCGAAGACTATGTCAGCTTTTTCTCGAAAATTCTGTTCGGGTTCGGCCTCGCGTTCGAGCTCCCCGTCATCTGCTATTTCCTGGCGCTGCTGGGGCTGGTCGACGACCGGATGATGACGGGCTTTTTCCGCTATGCGATCGTATTGATTTTCATCGTCTCGGCGCTCCTCACTCCACCGGATGTCCTGACCCAGATCCTAATGGCGGTCCCGCTAACGCTGCTGTATGGGATCTCGATCCTGATCGTCCGTGCCGTCAACCCTGCCCCCAAAGAGGAGCCCTACATCGCCGAAGACGAAGAAGAGACCATCGACTAAATGCCCAATCCCCTTCTGACATCGAGCTATCACTATGAGCTTCCCGAAGAGCTCATAGCTGCCTATCCCGCCTCCCCCCGCGAACACGCAAAACTCCTCGTCTACAACCGCAACGACCGTTCCATCACCCATACCCGTTTTGACAGA
>JAFGUJ010000110.1 GCA_016938595.1 Campylobacterales bacterium
AACGTCCTGAGCGACCCGCAATCGATCCGCTACCTCGTCAGCCGCGACACCGAAAACCTGCATGAGAGCGAGATCAACAAAGCCGCCATCGAGACCTACGCCGAAAATCTGAGCGACGGGGTGATCGCCCCGCTGTTTTATCTGTTAGTGTTCGGTTTGGTTGGGCTGTTTGCCTACAAAGCGGTCAATACCCTCGACTCGATGGTGGGGTATCGAAGCGAAAAATACGAAAGATTCGGTAAGGTGAGCGCGCGGCTGGACGATGTACTCAACTATATCCCCTCGCGGATTACGGCGGTTCTTATCTTGATTCTCTTCGGCAAGTTCGGCAAACTGAGACAAACATGGCATTACGGCGCAGGGCACGAAAGCCCAAACGCCGGATACCCGATAGCGGCGATGGCGCTATCGCTCGATGTATCGCTAGGGGGACCGACCCCCTATTTCGGCAAAGTCAAAGAAAAACCCTATTTCGGCGAGGGGAAGCGGGAAATCACGACGCTGGATGTTCAGCGCGCATTGGCCCTTCAGTGGAAACTCGATACCCTTGTGATACTACTTTTGGGAGCGGGGGCTTTGCTGTGAGATCGATCTCCATTTTCGGCACCTCTTCCGACGCGGGGAAATCGACCCTGACGTTCGTCATCGGACGGCTTCTGCAGGAGCGGGGGATCAATGTCGGGGTGTTCAAAGCCCAAAACGTCTCCAACAACTCCCGCGTGTGCGATGACGGGTCCGAAATCGCCGTCGCCCAATATTTCCAGGCCGAGATTCTGGGGGTCCCGACGAGCCATCACCTCAACCCGATCCTCCTCAAATCGGGGCACGGCAACAGCGCCTCGCTGATACTCAAAGGGCACGTCGTAGAGGACAAAGAGGTGCGGGAGTACTACCGCGACCTCGATCAGCTAAAACCCGCCGTGGACGAGTGCTTCGAATACCTGAGTAAGCGGTACGACTGTCTCATCTGCGAGGGGGCGGGGAGTCCCGTCGAGCTGAACCTGATGGACAAGGACCTCTCCAATATCTACATCGCACAAAAGTACGGCACGAAGATCATCCTCGTCGCC
>JAFGUJ010000015.1 GCA_016938595.1 Campylobacterales bacterium
CAGCGACGCCACCAGATCGCCGTCCAGTTCGGGAGAGTAGATTTCGAGCGTTTTGTCGGGGAAACAGGTGTCACGCCAGTAGAGGCTCAGCAACGTGTTGAATCCCAGCCCGAAGCAGATGTCGATGATCCGCAGATCCTCTTTTTGCGCGTGCAGGGCAAAAGCTGGCTCGATGTGTTTTTTGAGCGATTCGTTCAGCGCTCCGTCCTTGGTCGAGTGGTAGTGTTCGTCGTACTCGCTGCTGTAGGCCGTATAGCTGCCGTCGTCGCTTTGCACCCATGTTTTCATAGTCCGTTACCCCACATATGCATCTTTTTCCCCACGATGACTTCATGACCGTCGATCAGATCACTCATCGCATTGATCGCCCGAAACTCGACCTGGTCGAGCAGCTCTTCGACCTCACCGATCCCCATCGAGCCGTTTTTCTGGACGATAATGATCTCGGAGGCGTTGAGGAGGGTGCGGTAGATGAGCTGCAAAAATTTTTGCGGGGATTCGTGCAAATGAAGGACGTCCTGCACGATCACCGCCGCATAGTCTCGGGGAACTCCCCCTGCGGGGGAACGGTAGTCTTTGATCGAAAACACTTTGTGAAACGCATCGTGGGCAAGATTCTCATGTTCTCCCGGAAAAAGCGACAGATCGACCTCCCCATCATGCGCAGAGAGAAAAACACGCAACTCCTCCGCCATCGAATCCAAATGACTCGTGGCGAGCATAATTTTCGTGTGGGGGGTGGGATGCAGGAGTGACGTAATCATGAGAGGGTATGGCTACAGTGCCAAATCATGCAGCTCACGGAACAGATACGCTTCGACGATATCGTCGATCGTACGCTGATAGGGAGCGACCAGAACCATCATTTGCTGATCCAGGAACTCCATCACGGGCTCATAGTTGTTGGTGATGATGACCGCGTCGGGGATCGGGTCGATTTGGGTGCGGTCGGTGTAGAAGTTGATCTCGACCACCCGTCCCTCTTCGACTTCCACCGTCGCCCAGAATGCGGCGTTCAAAACGCCGGTCAGTTCCGACTCCTGGGTATCGTCACCGTTTAATGGGAGGAGCAGTATCATCCGTGCACCTTCGACATGTCCAGCTTCAACGCTTCGTTGTCCATGATATCGATGTCGCGGCGAAGCACCTCCGCCGCGATTGCCTGGGCATCTTTGAGCGAATGCATCGTGTAGGTGCCGCACTGGTAGAGATTGAGTTCGGGAATATCGTTTTGGCCTTGGACGGCGAGAACGTCTTTCATCGACGCTTCCCAGGCTTCTGCCACCTCTTCTTCGCTCGGGGTTCCGATAACGCTCATGTAAAAACCGGTACGGCACCCCATCGGAGAGATATCAATGATCTCGGTGCGCTCGGAGTTCAGATGATCACGCATAAACCCGGCAAAAAGGTGTTCCAGGGTGTGGATTCCCTCGGGGGACATGATTTCCTGATTCGGCCGGCAGAAGCGCAGGTCGAATACGGTAATATCATCCCCCTTGGGGGTTTTCATCCCCTTCGCGCGACGAACGGCGGGGGCGGGCATAATGGTGTGGTCAACGGTAAAACTGTCCAGCAACGGCATGTTTATTCCTCAGTCAAAGTGGGGAAGTGTAACGAAAATCGGTAAATCTGCCTTTAAAAAACAGGGATAATCACGTTTTATCGTTTTGTTTCCCATAATGGGGCGGTTGGGTTGCCGGAGGATCGCACGGTTTGATTTCGACATTGCAGATCGTCTCTTTGAGCTGTTCGGCCAGCTCCTGCAGCTCCTCGATGGTTTCGCGGCGCGCCACACCCCGTGCAGAACACCCTTTTATCCCCTTGTTGTTATAGGTCATTCGGTACATCACTGTCTCTTGTACAAATATTCTTTTAAGGGGATAATAGCAGAGTATTTGGAAAGAAATGTCCGTGCAGTGCAGGTAAGCACTGCCGCAAAAGATAGATTAAGCGGATGCTAGGGCGTTGTTGAACGCTGCGAGGTGGTTGTACGATCCCTCTTTGAGGTTGTTGAACACTTTGACGACGTCGGCCGGCATACCCTCGGCAGCTTCGGTCAGGTCGGCAATGTCTTTTTCCTCGATCGCGACCCCCACTTTGAGCCCCTCGATCAGCGAGACACTCCCCTGCGCGACAAGCGTATTATAGAGATTCTGAAGCTCTGGGAGTACGAATTCGCCGATTTTCGTTTCGTTTACCCCGGAAATGTCCACCCCGTATTTGAGGCACATGTTCTCGACCGCATCCATATGTTGCTGTTCGGAGAGTTGTATGTTGGCAAACGTCTGTGCTGTGGGATATTTCTGCCCGAGTACGATGTAGACGTCCCGCGCCACTTTCTCTTCCTGATACATAAACAGCAGGTCAGCTTTCTGTTCGGCGCTGAGTTGTACCGTGCCGCCGCCTCTTTTGCTCGCCGCGAATACGGATTGCCCCAGCGCCATCACGGCCGCCATTCCCAAAAATACACGTCTTGTCATTTTCACTCCTTCGGTTTTGTTTCTTCTAAGAAAATAAACTATGTTTTAGAATTTAAATATTTTAGTCGGTGAGTGTTACAACAGTGTTAACCGGTGAAATAGGCAGAAAAGAAAAGGGAGAAAGGATCTTCCTGCCGAAGCAGGAGAGAAGAAAATTTATACGCTGGCTTCTTCGCGGCGCTGGAGGTAATCCCAGTGCTTGTCGACGCGGGCTTGCCACTCTTCGATAAGGTGCTCGTACTGTTTGGTGAAAAGGTGTTTGAAACGCCCCTGAGCACC
>JAFGUJ010000111.1 GCA_016938595.1 Campylobacterales bacterium
ATAGTGTTTGAGTGCCAGCGCGTCCTGGAGACGGTGGATGAATTCACTGTAGCTGATCTGTGACTGGGCGGAAGCGATCACCATCCCTCCGAAAATTCCCACCATATCGGCAAAAAAGATCAGCAGGGGCATCACGATCATGAGAGCGATGACGCGGGGCCACACGAGGAAGGTGAAACGGTCGAATCCCATCGTGCTCATCGCATCGATCTCCTGGGTCATCTTCATCGCGCCGATCTGCGCCGTGAAGGCCGAACCGCTCCGTCCCGCGACGACGATGGCGGTGATGAGGGGGGCGAGTTCGCGGGTAAGGGAGATTCCTATGGTATCGACGATGAAAATATCGGCACCGAATTTCTGGAGCTGGATAATGCTTTGGTAGGCGACGACGACCCCGATCAAAAAAGCGCTGATGGCGATGATGGGAAGCGCCTGGGCGCCGGTCGTGAGGATGTGGGCTCCGATCGAGCGCCAGCGGATCCGGCCTGGACGGCGGAGCATGAGGAAGAAAATGACAAACGCTTCACCCAAAAAGGAGAGGAACTGCGTGAGCCCCCGGAAGCTTTGATGGGTATTTTTTCCGAGTGTCTCGAGCCATGAAGAGGGCTTAGGGGTGGGAACGTCCTCGATGGGTCGCGGGTAAAGGAGGCGGTAGAGTTTGGCCTGCTTTTCGTCTGCCCCTATCAGGGTCGATGCAATCCCCTGCTGTTCAAAAGCACGGTAGTAGAGGTGCCAGAGGGCGACGCCGGCCGAATCGACGTCGCTGATCCCGCCGACATCCCACACCACAGTTTCCGAAGGGCGCAGATGTTCAAGTTCACGGGCGACTGCCGCTAAAGTCGGGAGGGTCCATCTCCCCGCGCAAACGATGCGGGTTGTTGAACCTTCGGTCTGGACGGTGAGAATAGCCGGTTCGGTGCTTCGCATCCTTTATTATAACGCATTCGGGTCTTTTTTGGTGGAGAGCGACAATACCGCGATCAGAGCGCTCAGCGCGCCGATAAAAACGATGGAATACCCTGTCGGAAGATCGGCGTAAAAGGCGATCAGGACGGAAAAAACCGAAAAGAGGGTTCCGAATCCGAGGGCCGCGCGGTAGGGTTCGAATCGACGCTGCATCGACGCGACGAGGATCGGGGCGACCAGGAGGACGAAAACGACCAGTACCCCCGCCAGCTGCACCGATGAGGTAACGGTGAGGGCGAGGAGCGAAAAAAAGAGGGCTTCGCGTCCGAACCCGCGGGTGCGGGGGTAGAGGAAAAGAATGGCCGCAGCCACCAGGGCATAGAGGGAAAGGGCGGCAACAAACTGTCCGGGGGTCGTAAAGAGGATGTCGTTGGCCAGCAGCGATTTGAAATGCTCCATCCCCTCTGCCGAATGGGCCAGAACGATCAGGATGCCGCTGGCGCCCAGAACGTACAACAGGCCGATAAACGCTTCCAGGTGCAGAGCCCGCGTCGTCGCGAGGGCGATCAGCAGCCCTGAGCCCAGTGCGAACGAGAGGGTCAGGAGGGTGAGGTATTCGCCGTGGAAATAGCCCAGGCTTACCGCCGAACCCAGCGCGGCGAATTGGGCGATCGAGAGGTCGGTAAAGATGATCCCCCTCTCCAGAATCCCTTTTCCAAACCACGCATGGATCGCGACAAGGACGACGATCAGGGCGATCGGAAGCAAGAATAGGTCGATCATTTCAGCGCCTGAATCAGCGTGTCGAAGAGCGAGGCCAGATCGTCGCTCCCTTTTTGCGCCCCGACGTCGTGCGGCAGGACGACGAGCCGGATCCCCGTTTTCTCCCTCAAAAACTCCCCGGTTTTGGTCGGGTGGTAGACATCGTGCATGATGCAGCAGGGGCGACGCTCCTGGATCAGTCTGATCAGCTTCATCGTATGGGACGTCGAGGGAGGGATCCCCGCCAGCGGCTCGATCGTCGCGACCGAACGGATGCCGTAGGCACGGAGAAAATAGTTGAACACGGGATGGTATTGAACGACCTCCTTGCCGCGAAAGGGGGCCATCTGGGCGTCCCATTGTTTCAGGCGGGTGTTCCACTGCTGTTTGAACGCGGCGAGATTTTTTTGGTAGAGGGGGGCATTGGCGGGGTCTTTTCGCCCCAAAAATCCCGCTACTGCATCGGCCAGGAGAGGGATGTTATGCGGATCAAGGTGAAAATGGGGATTCCCCTCGGCATGGACGTCTCCTCCGGCGCGGCTCGTGTCCCTCGGGATATCGATGAGGGGTACGGTTTTGGCCAGTTCGAGGGTATTGCCTCTCTGGGCCAGTGAGCTGTTGGCCGCGCGGTTCAGCAGAGGCGGAAGCCATCCTATCTCCAGATCGGCACCGTTGGTGATGAGCAGATCGGCGTTACGTACTTTCGTAATCAGCGAAGGTTTCGGGACGACGAAGTGGGGGTCCCAGTTCCCCTGCGCGAGGGTTTCTACGCGGACATTCTCCCCCCCGATCGTTTCGGTGAGCGAAGCGATGTAGGGGTAGCTCACCGCAACGGTGAGTTTGGCGTGGGCACTGAAAAAGAGGGCCAGAAAGAGGGCGATCAGACGCATGGCTTTTCCTTAGAACGCGTGGGCGGCGTGGGTGCCGAGGGCGATGTTGACCGAGAAGATCAGCGAATCGAGGTTCTGGCGCATCCCCTCTTCGTTAAACAGCGCGTTGGAATGGGTGTACTGGAGACGGTAACGGGCGAACTCGCTCGTGTTGTACTCG
>JAFGUJ010000112.1 GCA_016938595.1 Campylobacterales bacterium
CCCCGCCCTCTCTTGCGCACCATCGTCCCTGAATACACTCCATCCGGCGCATGATCCTGAACAGATCCCGGGGGGAGAGATCACAGGGACGGCAGCAGCTGATCGGTTCCAACACCTCCAAAAACGCATCATAGCGCCCCGCGCCATGCCGTTTCATCAGGCGATAGGCATAGAGGAGATCGTCAGCGTTGCTCTTCGAACAGAACCACCGCTTCGGGCTATGGAGCCCCAGCCTGAACACCTGGGAAAAAAGGATCCCCATCCAGTCATAGCCGGTTCCGTTTTTGCGAAGCTGCCGCCGTTCTACCCGTTCCAGAATCTCGCAGGGGAGGGAAATCTCGCACATCTCCCACTCTTCAGGGTCAAGCTCGATCCGCTGGGTCCGCGAAACAAAACGGAATCGGTCGTTGGAGTGGTACAGCCCGTCGCTTCGTCCGAACTCGCAATGCGAATAGGGACTTTGCGTCCACAGCCGGATCAGCTTTTCGGCCAGCGTCCCCTCCCCCCTGTAAAAAACGATGCTAACGGTTTTGGTGGTGTTCATAAATGAAAAACTCCCCTTCATGCGTTTCGATGATCGCCGTGCACGATTCGACCCAGTCTCCGCAGTTAAGATACTCGATCCCGTTGATGGAACGAATCTCTGCATGGTGGATATGGCCACAGATGACCCCTTCGAATCCCCGCTCACGCGCGTGGGAAGAGAGGACCTCCTCGTAGTCGGTTATGAAACTGACCGCCTGTTTGACGTTCTGTTTTGCCGCCCGGGAGAGCGACCAGTAGTGGTATTTTCCGAACCACCGCCGCACCCTGTTGATGGGGCGGTTCAGGCGCAGCAGGAGCAGATAGCACCGGTCCCCCAGATGGGCAACCCATTTTTTCGTCATCGTCACCGCATCGAACATATCTCCGTGAACGACAAGGTAGTGTCTGCCGTTGGCCCCGGAATGGATTTTTTCCTCGGCAAGGGTGATAGTATCCCCCATCATCATCGGCAGAAAGGGGCGCAGAAATTCGTCGTGGTTGCCGATGACGTAATAGACCTTCGTCCCTTTGCGCGCCTTACGGAGGATTTTCTGCAGAACGTCCGACTGGTGCTGGCTCCAGTTCCAGCTGCGCTTGAGCCCCCACCCGTCGATGATGTCGCCGACAAGGTAGAGGTATTCGCATTCGACGTTTCGGATAAAGTCGAGGAGATGTTCGGCCTGGGAGTCCCGTGTCCCCAGATGGAGATCGGAGATAAAAACACTGCGGAAATGAAGTGGTGTGTCGTTCATGCGCACCAGTGTAATCCCGGAGGATTACACCTTTGTTACATTCCGTACACCGGTACGGAGATCTTACAGTTCTGTTTTGAGTGCGGCGCCGTTGGAGGCATTGGAGACGAGAAGGCTGTAGCGTTTGAGCCATTTGGAAGCGATCTCTTTTTTGATTGGTTTCCAGTGGAGGCGGCGCTGCTCAAGCACTTCGTAGCTGACGTTGAGCTGCAGCAGATGGGCATCGACATCAATCTCGATCTCGTCACCGTCTTCGATGAGGGCGATCAGCCCTCCCTCCGCCGCTTCGGGGCTCACATGCCCGATCGAGGCGCCGCGGGTCGCACCGCTGAAGCGGCCGTCGGTGATCAGAGCAACGCTCTCGCCCAGCCCCATCCCCATAATAAGCGACGTCGGGGCAAGCATCTCCTGCATTCCCGGTCCCCCTTTGGGTCCTTCGTAGCGGATGACGACGACGTTGCCCGCTTTGACCTTGTGGCTGACGATCCCCGCGATCGCCTCCTGCTGAGAGTTGAAACAGATAGCCGTCCCTTTGAACTGGCGCATCCCCGGCGCGATCCCGGCGGTTTTGACGACAGCCCCCTCTTCGGCGAGGTTCCCGAAAAGGATCGAGAGGCCGCCGACCGGAGAGTAGGCGTTTTCGTTGGTGTGGATGATGTTGGGGTCTTTAATCACGGCGTCCTTGATCCGCTCGCCGATTGTCTCTCCTGTCACCGTCATCGCGTCGGTATGGAGGATGCCTCCGCGGCGGCTTACCTCTTTCATAACCGCGTTGACACCGCCCGCGCGGTTGATGTCGTCCATGTGGACCGTCGAGAGCGACGGAGAGATCTTCGCGATGTGGGCGACGTTCTCGCTGATCTTGTTGATCTGGGTGATGTCAAACTCAACCCCCGCCTCTTTGGCGATGCTCAGCATGTGAAGCACGGTGTTGGAGCTTCCCCCCATAGCCATGTCGACGACGAACGCATTGTGGACCGCTTTCTCGTTCAGGATATTACGCATGTTCCATTTTTCTGGGTTCTTGTCCATCACCATCTCGACGATCCGCTTCGCGGCTGTTTTGACCATCTCGATCCGTTCCGGCGTCATGGCGAGCACCGTCCCGTTACCCGGTAGCGCCACCCCCATCGCTTCGCACAGCGTGTTCATCGAATTGGCCGTAAACATCCCCGAGCACGATCCGCCGCTGGGGCATGCCTCGCACTCGATCTCATAGAGCTCCTCGTCGGACATTTTGCCGTCGGCGTGTTTTCCGACCGCTTCGAACGCCGTGGCTAGATCGATCGGAGTACCGTCTTTTTTGTGCCCCGCCTTCATCGGCCCGCCCGAAACGAAGATCGTCGGAACGTTGACGCGAAGCGCCCCCATCAGCATCCCCGGAACGATCTTGTCGCAGTTGGGGATACAGATGAGGCCGTCGAGCTTGTGGGCGTTCATCACCGTCTCGATCGAATCGGCGATCAGCTCGCGGCTCGGGAGGGAGTAGAGCATCCCGTCGTGTCCCATCGCGATACCATCATCGACGCCGATCGTGTTGAACTCGAACGGAACCCCGCCCGCTTCGCGGATCGCCTCTTTGACGATGCGGCCGTACTCCTGAAGAAAAAAGTGCCCCGGGATAATGTCGATGTGGGAGTTTGCCACCCCGATGAACGGTTTGCTAAAATCCTCGTCTTTGAGTCCGGTCGCACGCAAAAGGCTTCGGTGAGGAGTTTTGTCAAATCCCCGTTTGATGGTATCACTGCGCATAGGATTCCTTTTATATAATAGTTTCAATTGACGCGATTATACCGAAGCGATGCTCTAAAAACCTTATTCCCGAGACAAAAACGCAAAATTTTCACCAAAACTCTTTACACGCCATTTTTTTTTTGCTATACTTCCAGTCCACAAAAAGTAATGCGGGAATAGCTCAGTGGTAGAGCACAACCTTGCCAAGGTTGGGGTCGCGAGTTCGAACCTCGTTTCCCGCTCCATAACCCCAGTTGAAACATTGGAACTTCGATGTTTGAGCTGGGGTATTTTTTTGTCCGTTGCCCGGATGGCGAAATCGGTAGACGCAAGGGACTTAAAATCCCTCGGTGGTAACACTGTGCCGGTTCAAGTCCGGCTTCGGGCACCATAAAAATGGCGGCATAGCCAAGTGGTAAGGCATGGGCCTGCAAAGCCCTGATCCCCGGTTCGAATCCGGGTGCCGCCTCCACTTAAAAATACACTCAATTACGGGCAGATGGCAGAGCGGTTGAATGCACCGGTCTTGAAAACCGGCGAGGGTAATACCTCCCTGAGTTCGAATCTCAGTCTGCCCGCCAC
>JAFGUJ010000113.1 GCA_016938595.1 Campylobacterales bacterium
ATCGGAATCTGTGCTTCGGCAATCTCCTGCAGCAAAAGGGGGGACGGGTACGCTTCGGCGACGGGCTTTCGGTATCCTGACATATTGATCTCGACGCTCATGCCGCTTTTTTTTATCGCCTTGATCGCGCTTTTCGCCAGCAGCCGGATGTCCTTCGTCGGGAGGTATTTGAAAACCTTCAGCAGATCCAGATGGCCGACAATGTCAAAACGGCCGCTGTGCGCCATCTGTTCAACCAGCTCGAAGTAGCGGCGGTAGATCTCGTCGATGTCCGCCCCCTGGTAACGTCCGATAAATTCGGGGTTGTCGAACCCCCATTCGTCGATGAAGTGGACGCTTCCGATCAGGTAGTCGCAGGGGCGTTTCAGTACCCGTTCGTCCATATACCCGGGGAGGTAGTCGACCTCATACCCCAGCAACACGGTGATCTCATCCGCATACCGTTCGCGTGCTTCGCGGACCCACCGCTCATAGAGCTCCATCTCCTCAAAACTCATCCGGTACTGGGGGTCGTAGTGCATCGGGGCGTGGTCGGAAAAGCCGAAATATTCGGTGCCGCATCCGATCGCCGCCTCGACGTATTCGTCGACGGTCCCCGTCGCATGGTTGCAAAGTACCGTATGGTTGTGAAGATCGACTTTCATGGTTTGTTGTCCGAAAAAATAAAGTTTTACATGATATTATAGTGCAATTTTTTGGTGAGGTACCCGTTATGACGCAAGAAGAACTAGATGCCTTGATGAACGGCGACATCGATCTGGACGAAGGATACGAAGAAGAGGAATCCTTTCCGTCCGATTCCGAAGATACAAAGGGCATTTCCACGGACGAACCCGAGCAACCCGGTTACCGCGTGTCGGCCCTGCACAGCTGGCCCCCTCCCCCTCCGACGGATGATAATAAAATGGTCCATCAGCTCGACGATGTCACCAAGGAGAGCGAACAGAAGGCTTCGGAAATTTTCGATCTGATCGAAGAGATCAGCAACGACCTCAGTGACGGCGAGAAACAGGTCAAGACGATCCATGGCGTCGTACAAACCAATATCGAATTGTTTCAAACGCTCTGCACCAAATTCCCCCATGTCGAAGCGTTTCAGACGCA
>JAFGUJ010000114.1 GCA_016938595.1 Campylobacterales bacterium
CTATTTCCGGTCGAAATGGTAGATCGAGTGGGTTGTATGGAGCTTGCCGTCTTTCCAGGCGAAATAGGAGCTTTTGAGGTGCCTGCCATCCTCGCTCAGTTCGTGGACGATCTGGTGGATATGGTCCTCGTCCGAGCGGCACAGCTCGGTACTCATGTCGCAATCGAAGATGATCCGCTCCGGGGTGCTTTCGCGCAGATTCGCGAGGAACTCGGGCTGGTTTTGTTTGGAACAGTAGTGGGTCGCTTTGAGGTTCGTGCACGCGATGTCCTTGCAGTGGTACATCGTGACCATCTGTTTTGGGGTGTCGGGGAGAAGATCTTCCTGGATCGTCACTTCGCCCCCGATGAGCTTGAACGCCATTCCCGTCGCATCGGTGCCGACGAGGGGAAGTACCGCCTGGTGCTTGTAGGATTGACTCCCCTCCTGGGCTTCGGCAGGCGAGAGTTTCCATTCTCCCATCAGGGTCTGTTCCATCCAGTCAAACAGCTCCCATGCCGTCGTGTTTTCGGCAGCATGGAGCGTGCCGATGAGCGAGAAGGTAGCGAAAAGGGACACAATACGTTTTTTGGGCATGTTAATTTCCTTGCGATGATTGAAATTTTACTCTGAAAAGCTGGATTTCACTATAATAAAGGCTATATTAGAGAGTAACAGGATACCACTTTTATGAAACAGATGATGCAGATTTACCGTGCCAACCGTGAAACGGTAGAGGGGTTTTTACTCACGACGATCAGCGACAAGCCTTACAGCGACTTTGACGAGGCGCAGGTGCGGAGCACTTTCAAAAACCTCCCGTGCCTCAGCGATCTGTACGTGATGGACGCTTCAGGGATGCAGATCACCCCGACATGGCGCCGCAGCGGCCACGATGAGACGATGCTGGGGAGCGACCGGGGATATTTCGTCAACCGGATACAGTTCGACGAGCACGGCAACTACGTCTCAAACCCCTACATCTGCGCCCATTCCGGGCAGCCCAAGGTCTCCGTCGCCCGCCGGTTTCCCGATGGCAAAATCGTCGTGTTCGACCTCGATCTCGTATCGGTCATGACGAAAATGCACCTGATCGACAGCGGCCGCTTCATTTCGAGACTCTCGGTGGGGGTTTACGCGCTGATGGGGGGAGGGCTCGTGCTGCTGGCCCTCTTTCTGGGGCTCTACGGTCTTATCGGATTCGGGAAAGCCCTTTTCAGTTTCGGGGACGAGACGCTGCAGCACGTCTTTAAATCGATCATCGGGATCACGCTGGCGATCGCGATCTACGATCTGGCCAAAACGATTTTGGAGAAAGAGGTGTTCTTCCGCTCCCTGACGCTGGAGGAGGGGAACGAATACGCCACCCTCACCAAATTCCTCACCTCCATCATTATCGCCCTCTCGATCGAATCGCTGATGGTGGTGTTCAAAGTTGCGATTAACGACATCAGCGAGATGAATTATCCCTTCTATCTGATCAGCGGGGTTGGTATTTTGATTGTCTCGATGGCGGTGCTGACCTATGTGAGCCGTAAAAAAGGGGAAGGAAAAGAGTAGAGACCCAAATCGGGACAGGGTGCAGATCGGCAGGCAAAACCTGCCTGCATGGCATCAGTGTTTGCGGCTGCCGGTGTTGTGGTAGACGAACATGCCCGAGGCGACGGCAAGCAGCGCACCGTAGATAATAGCCATAATTTCCATTCACTCACTCCTTTGAAAAATAAGGGGAGGATGGTACCATAGCGTTTTTTGCTCAATATCAAAAAATATTATTAGTAGAAAAACTTATAGACGTCTTAATGATTTATTTTATAGTCATATGTGTTTTTTTGTTTAAATATTGTCTGGATTTGCCCCTTTCGATCAGGCCGTGCCCACAGGATTCGTGCAGGGCAATCTGAAAATGGAGATTCCGTTATGAATATGGTACAATCCGTGGTTTTTTCGTTAAATCTGTCAGGAAGGGTGTGATGTTAGGTGCCGCTCGTACGCTTATGACCTCTCTGGACCCCCTGTACCATGAATCGCGAGATGTCAAACAAGCGTTCCGGGAATGGGATAAAGATTCCCGCACCGTGCAAATCCGTTCCGTCACTTTCCTGACGGCTCTGCTGTATATTATTTTTTCGTTTATCGATCGTGAGATACTGACGGGGGAAGCCCTCTCATTTGCGATGACGCTCCACCTCTATTTTCTACCTCCGCTGCTGTTTCTGATCAGCGCGATGACTTATGCTCCAAAACTCTACCGTATCATGACGCTGCTGCTGGCTCTGGCTCCGTTGCTTGCCAATCTGGGGAATCTCTATCTGAGTGGGATGTCGCCGCGTCTTGCGGAGATCTATTCACCGGAGATCTATCTGAGTATCATCTGGATGTTCGCGATCTCGGGGCTTCGGTTTTTGCATGCCCTCATCAGCGCGTCGGTTGCCGTTGCGGCCAGCGTGGCCTATCATCTTTCGTTTGATGTCCCTGACCCCCTGTTTCATCTGCACCTGCTGTGGATCAGTTCGGCGTATTCGTTCGGCGTATTGAGCGCGCTGATCCTTGATCGGACGAACAAGCGGATTTTTATGGACGCCAGAGAGCTCGAACATCTGGCCACGACCGACAAGCTCAGCGGTCTTTATAACCGGATGAAAATCGAATCGTTCTGCGTGGCGGAGATCGAGAGGGCCAAGCGCTATCAGGAGGATTTTTCGATCATCCTGCTCGACATCGATTATTTCAAAACGGTCAACGACATCTATGGTCACAATGCAGGGGACAGAGTGATCGAAAATCTCTCGAAAATCATGACCGAGTCGGTTCGTTCTGTCGACAAGGTCGGACGGTGGGGCGGAGAGGAATTTCTGATCCTCCTGCCCGAAACATCCCTGGATAAGGGGTTCGCCGTCGCCGAACATCTGCGCATCCGTATCAGCGAGGGCGATTTTTCGCCGGTACCCCAAGTGCGTATCAGCGCGGGAGTGACGGCGTACCGAAACGGGGATACGGTGGAGAAGATGGTTCAGAGGGCTGATGAGGGGCTTTATCGGGCCAAAGAGGGGGGGAGAAACCGAAGCTGTAAGGTCTGAATGCCGGCGAGAAGCCTGTCCCTTTTCCGCAAAGTGCTATAATGGTTGCATACTGACATGAGAGGTGATCCCATGAGCACCGTCATAATGATGTTTATTTTGCCGTTGGGGATACTGACCTATTTCTGGGACCGGCGCAACTATACACAGAGTCTGGCGCTCTTTCGCGACTACGTTTCGCGTATCAGCCGTTCGGATCTCCCCCTGAGCGAGAAGATGGCAAAAGTCGACGAGATGTTTTATCAAAACGGCTACAAGCGGGTCGAGAAATCGGGGATGCGCCTGGTCGTTGAAAACAAGCATTTCAATATCGGTCTGCTGCTGATCTTTTTCGGTCTCCTGAACTATATCGGGCTATTCCTCTATCTTCTCTACTACCGCTTTTTACTGAAACCGCGGCGGCTTTATGCCGATCTGGACACCCAAGAGGTGCTGAGAGGATGAAATGTTTACAGCCAGTATTCGACGATTCGCGCTGCTTTCTCCTTCAGTCGTAACAACAGCGGTCGGTTCTCCCATGTTTCCAGATCGATGGCATCGGACTCGGACAGGTCCTTGGCAAACATGGTATCCATCTGGCGGGAAAAATCTCGGCCCAGTATCACTGCATTGAGTTCGTCGTTGTGCAGGAAACTGCGCCAGTCCAGATTGGTCGATCCGATGGTCGACCAGACGCCGTCTATGGAGACGGTCTTGGAATGCATCACTGCACCGCGCCGTTCGTAGATTTTTACCCCATTGCGCAGCAGCTGTGAATAATGCGAGCGCCCCGCGTGAAACACAATCCAAGAATCGGTATGCCCCGGCAAAATCAGTTTCACATCGACGCCGCGCTGCGCTGCGTCGCCTAGAGCTTTGAGCAGTTGGGGATCGGGAACGAAATAGGCATTGGTCAAAGAGACCTGTGTCTGCGCATTGTTGATCGCCGAGAGGAGGGTGAGATAGATCAGGCTGTGGGGATCGGCGGAAGCGCTGCCGATGGCACGCACGATGTCGTTGCCCTGTCGTTCGAGTTTCGGGAAATAGTTTTTATCGGCCAGATGAGGCCCCTTTTGTTTGTTCCAGGTGTCCATGAACAGCTTCTGAAACTCGGCTACTACGGGCCCGTCGATCTGCAGGTGGGTGTCTCGCCATCCTATAGGTTTCGCTCTTTTTTTGCTGGCGGAGCGGATGGATGAGGTACTGGAATAGGATTGGCTGATATTGACACCCCCGACGAAGGCGATGCGGCCGTCGACCACCAGCAGCTTGCGGTGGTCGCGGTTATTCAGGAGCCACTCCTTTTTTTTCCCTTCCATCGGATTGACCGGGTTGAACTCGAGGACCTGAATGCCGCCTGCGCTCAGCCGGGCGAAGAATTCCTTGGGGGTATTCAGACAGCCGACGCTGTCATAGATCAGATTGACCTGGACCCCCTCCGCCTGTTTTTCCAGCAGCAGAGCGGCGAACTGTTGGCCGACATCGTCGTCTTGAAAGATATAGGTTTCCAGATGGATATGGTCTTTTGCCGCGCGTATGGCAGCGAACATAGCCTGGTAGGTCTGCGGCCCGTCTTGGAGCAAGACCAGCTTGTTGCCCAGCACCAAAGGGCTGTCGATATTGATCGCCTGCTCCATAGCCAGGTGCTTGTCCAGAATGTCGATGTCGCCGGATTTGCGTTCGAGCCCTTCCATGATGGCGGTGTTTCTCCCTTCGGAAACGGGACCGCGCGTCCCCTCGAATGCCACTGCCTGTATCTGGGGGGGCTGCAATTCCAGTGATGCGTCGGGAAGGGTAGCGCATCCTGCTAGGAGACAGCAGGCTGCCCCCGTCATGAGTTTGCGTACCATGATAGTCCTGAACAAGGAACGTGAGCGTAATGGTGCCATTTTCTCTGCCGTGCCTTTCTAGGGTTTATACTCACCGCTGCTGGATTGCACAGAGGCCAGCGGATTGCCGGCTCGGGCAGTGGTGATGTTGCGCTGAAGGTTCAGCATGCTTTCCTGGCTCACCTGAATGGCACCGCGCCGAGGTCTGTCCAGATCGATGATGAGATAGACGACCAGGGCGATAAGTATCACCAGGATCAGGGCTGCGAGGGTGACCCTGTGCCCGGCTGTTCCCGATGCGTAGCCGAGCGTGGCCGTTGTCAGCACGATCGTCGCGATCATCAGGAACAATACGCTTTCGGGTACCTGACGGTTCAGCGCCGCATCTCTGGTGGTGGAGGTATCGATGAGCTCATTCAGGGATTGGATGAAGAGTCCGCTGGCAACGACGCTGTTGTCCAGTTCCGCGGCCCGCACGGCATGCCTCCACAGTTGTGCCTCCATCTGTTTTGCCTGATGCAGCAGTGATTCGCGCAATAGGGGCTCCGTGGCATCGGCGCGCCCTTCCTGAAGACGGATATCCAGATACTGGCTCAGCAGTGCTTGCACCTCATCGCGCATCCCGCCGGGCAGCAGTTGTGCCCTGAGATAGGTGGTACCGATGGCATTGGCCTCGGCTACGACCGTCCGGCTACGATCTTCGTAGCGCTGCAACGCCGCAGAAAATGTAAAAGCCAGCAACAGCGCCAGCAGCCCAAGCATCGAGACCAGAACGGCGTTGGCCTGGGTGATCGCTTCAGCCACACGGACCTTTTTCCGGCGACCGCTTTGAAAGCCGATTTCCATCGCAAGCAACATAACAATAAAGATGCCCGACACGATCAAGACGCTGTTGTAGCTATACATAAATTCCCTCATCAAGTTTGGTATCCTGATTCACGAGATTATTGATCAGCATCCATTTTAGCAGAATATTGCCGAAATGATAGTGTTTTAAAATATTATGAAACATAATAAAATTTTCTCTCGTTTCCGCTGCCTGTTTTCAAACAACGGTACCACAGTAGGGGTCATCGTAGCTGGCGAGGTATAGAGGATTAACGGTTTTTTTTGAGTTCGTGTAGCAGGGTTTTGATCTCTTCAAGCTCTTGCTGGATGCTTTGCGACGAGACGCTGGATTTGTAGGCCATGATGATGAGTTTGACCGAAACCAGAAACACCCCCGCTTCCAGTAACAGGTCGTGGGTTAACCCTGTAAAAAACAGGGCCATCGTAAAAAGAATAAACGTGATTATGATGACGATGAGAGAACCTGTATCGAAATGTTTCATTTTTTAAATTTTTCCTGCTTCACACATTTTCATCGACCCTTCTTCACATCCGCCCAAACAGCGTACAGACCCCAACGAATCCAGCGCCGCACCTCCGCCCTGGATTTTGGAACAGTAGACGGTGCCGAGGTTGTTGGTCGCACATTCTCCCTTTCCGCATGCGACATTTCCCAAGTTGTTTAGTTTGGCGCCGCCGTTTGGGTATTTGGAACAATACACATTGCCTAAGGAATCGATCACACAGTCGGCATACATCGCTGAAGGAACGAGTATGCAGGAAGCCACTAAAAGACGGTAGATGAAATTCATGGTTGGCCTTCGATTTTTGTAATGAAATAAAATTATATCCTATTTTTTTTGACTGTTTATGGTCTCAACAGCAAAGAGATACTGATCCCCGCCGAGATTACGGACAGTCCGATGGAAACATACAGCGCCGCTTTATAGACAACCGCTTTCTTTTTGGCC
>JAFGUJ010000115.1 GCA_016938595.1 Campylobacterales bacterium
AGCAGATCGCCCTCAAACTCGAAGCGATCTACATGCTGAAATTCAACGACTTCCGCTGGGACAACAATCTCGCGATGCTGGCGGGTCTAAACTTCGCATTCGGCGAAAAAGAACAGCCTGCCGCTCCGGCGCCCGTACCGGTTCCGGAACCAAAACCCGAGCCGAAGCCAGAGCCCAAACCGGTCGTCGCCGCTCCGGTAGACAGCGACCGTGACGGTGTTTTCGATCCGCAGGATCAATGCCCCAACAGTCCGGCGGGATATCCCGTCGATGCAAAAGGGTGCAACATCGACAGCGATCAAGACGGCATCCTCGATCCCGAAGACAAATGTCCGGGGACACCGGCAGGCTTCAGCGTCAACAGCGAGGGGTGCCCCCTCACCGCGACGCTCCATCTGAACTTCGCCGTCGATTCGAACGCCGTGGACGCCGAAGGGACCGAAAAAGTCAACGATTTCGCGACATTCCTGAAAGACAGCCCCGCCTACAAAGCCTCGATCGTCGGCCACACCGACAGTACCGGATCGGAAGCCTACAACCAGACCCTCTCCGAAAAACGGGCCGACAAAGTCAAATCCATGCTGATTGATCAGGGGGTCGCAGCAGAGCGTCTCAGCGCCAGCGGCAAAGGGGAAACCCAGCCGGTAGCAACTAATGCGACCAAAGAAGGGCGCGCCCAAAACCGCCGCATCGAAGTCGAACTCTCCCACTAACTCCACAAAACACCATAGGGGCTTTGCCCTCTGTGGTGCTTCCGCTTTTGATAACGTTCTAAAATAAAACTTGTTTATCTATATTAACACTTAATACACAAAGTGATTTTATACTGCTTGCTGTACGATTTATCTATCTTAGCTACAGTCTTAAGGAGACATCACCATGAAAAAAATGGCTTTTTCGGCCCTTCTGGCCGCAACACTGCTGGGTGCGAGTGATTACCATTATGAAATCACTCCGGTCGCGGGATATCTGTGGAACAGCACTTCGGATGAAACCACCCTCTACAATGACGGCGCGATGGGCGGTGTACAAAACCGTGCAACGTATGGTCTTGAAATGCAGATGAACGGCGATGACTATCTGATCAAACCGGAAATCTCCGTCCTTTATGGACGCGACCGTGTCACAGGAGCCGATCAGACAACGGGCGTCCTGACCACCATGTTCAACGGTGTCTATGAAGTCGATACCGGAACGCTGCTTACACCGTTTGCCAAAGCGGGGGCGGGGTATGAATGGTATACCAATACTCATCCCAACGATTATGACGGCTTCCTCGTCGATGCGGGTCTCGGGACCAAAATCGCATTGGCCAAAAACATCGCCCTCAAGCTCGAGGGACTCTACATGTTCAAATGGAACCGAAACGGCTCCAGTGATGGTAGCAATGGTGAAGTGCACAATGTCGCCGCTCTCGCAGGTCTGACCTTCGCTTTCGGCGAAAAAGAGCAGCCGGCTCCGGCTCCGGAGCCCGCACCGGAACCAGTTCCTGAGCCCAAACCGGTGGTTGTCCCAGCCCCGGTAGACAGTGACCGGGACGGTGTATACGATCCGCAGGATCAATGCCCCAACAGCCCTGCGGGATATCCCGTCGATGCCAGAGGGTGCAATCTCGACAGTGACCGCGACGGCGTCCTCGACCCTGCCGACAAATGCCCCAACACTCCCGAAGGATTCAAAGTCGATAACGACGGATGCCCGATCAAAGCGACCCTGCATCTGAATTTTGCATTCGACTCGAATGGCGTCGATGCCGAAGGCTCGGCCAAAGTCAACACATTCGCCGAGTATCTCAAAGGAAGCCCGGGATGCAAAGTGACGATCGTCGGCCATACCGACAGTACCGGCTCTGAAGCGTACAACCAGAAGCTTTCGGAAAGACGGGCAGAAAAAGTCAAAGAGATGCTGATCGCCGATGGCATTGATGAAGACCGTTTGTTTACGGATGGTGAAGGGGAAACGATGCCCGTAGCCTCTAATGAGACCGAAGAGGGGCGTGCCGAAAACCGTCGAATCGAAATCGAGCTTTGTAAATAACCACCCCGATTCTGTGAAATATTCCCGGTGACGGGAATATTTTTCCTCCTATTCCTTTACTTTATCCCCGAATTTTTCCATAAACTTCTCGATTTTAGGGGCGATCACGACATGGCAGTACCCCTGCGTCGGATGCTCGTTGTAGTAATTCTGATGATAGCTTTCCGCCGGATAAAATTCGGGGGCAGGTGAGAGTTCGGTAACGATCGGATCGCTCCATCCTGCCTGCGCCTGGGCGATCGATGCAAGGGCTTTTTGTTTCTGCTCCTCGTTATAATAATAGATAACAGAGCGGTACTGCGTCCCCCGGTCGGCTCCCTGGGCGTTCAGCGTCGTCGGATCGTGGATGGCCCAGAAAATCTCCAGAATCTCTTCATACGAAATGACGGCGGGATCGTACGTGATTTCCACTACTTCTGCATGTCCGGTCGCCCCGGTACAAACCTGCTCGTAACTGGGGTTTTTACGCGCCCCTCCCGCATAGCCGCTGATGGCGCTGTACACCCCACGAACACGGGTATAAACCGCTTCGATACACCAGAAGCATCCACCCCCCAGAAGCGCTTTTTCGGTTACTGCCATGATTGTTCCTTTTTTGTGGGTGATTATCGGGTGCATCGGCTGTGAACGGCTTGAGCGATCCGGAGTGACATGAAAGTTTAAGAACAGCAGGAGTCGCCGCTACAGTCCCCCTTCCGCTTGCGCCACAGCGGGGTTATGAGATGCCATCCGAGCAGCCCGAGCAATACCGCAGCGGCACCCTGTGAAAACCATCCGTGCGATTCCTCCATGGCACCGGCCATATCCACGGAAAACTTTTCGAACAATAGATCGATCAGCGCGCCAAACAGCACGCTTCCTCCCATGATCACCGACAGATAAATGATGAGGGCCCTCGTTCCCAGCATCGATTTGACGACCCCCATCGTCACCGTATTCGTCGCCGGCCCCGCCGAGAGAAAAATAAACGCCGCTCCGGGAGAGACTCCCGCAAGCATGAGCGATGCGGCGATCGGCAGCGAAGCGGTGGCGCAGACATACATGGGTGTAGCAATCGCCGCCGCGAGGAGATATCCGATCCAGCGGTTTTCCCCCAGCAGGGTATGAAGGTTCTGCGGAACGGCGACGGTAATCAGGGCACCAATCAAAAGTCCCCAGAACAGGGGTTTGCTGAAACTTCCCAGTAGCGTTCCCAACCCGTAGCGAAATATTTCGGCCACCGAAAATGTTTTTTTGGCCGGGAGAGGTGCCTGAAGCGTAAAGGTCGCTCCTGCCTGCGAGGGAGCAACGGTGCTGAAAACCGGTTTTGGCGCAGGCTCGGCAGGCTCAAAACGGTTCATCAACAACCCGGCAGCTACCGCGAGGATGACCGAACTCAAAAGACGGTAAAGGGTAAATGCCCACCCGAACATCCCGAACGTCGCCAGAATCGAATCAACGCCTGTTATGGGGGCCGATATCAAAAACGTAAGGGTCGACCCCTTCGACGCACCGCTGCGGCGAAGGGACGCGGCAAAGGGAATGACGCTGCAGGAGCACAACGGCAGCGGAGCTCCGAACAATGCCCCCTTGTAAACCGCACCACTGCTGTTTCTCCCAAGATGTCTCCGGACCCACTCCTCGTCGATCAGCTGATGCAGGACCCCCGCCGCCAAAAGTCCGAACAAAATGTAGCCCCCCATATCAACGCTCAGTTCCCAGAACGCTTCGAAGAGTGTTTCCACTGGCCATCCTTTCATTAAAACAATAATTGTTATCGTATTATTCCGAACTATTCTTGCCTCGTTATTAAACTATTCTCTTATCTGTCTTTTTTTTAATCACTGAAAGCGCCTATCCGCCCGCCGGATCGATTAAAATGTCATTGTTTCGTCAAACACGTTATCGTCCGGTAATCTATTGCCGGTACGATACCGGTATTATTTTGCGAAAGGAGAAATAACCATGGAAAAGATGACACCGTTTGAAAAAATGATGTTCCAAAAACTGCGCCGGTCCAAACGTGCCCGTTGGATGGTTGACTAACTGCCGCTTTGCTCTTTAGGGGCAAGAATCCCCCTCTTCACTTCCTCTTTTTTTTGCTTTTTGTTAACATCGGTACGTCATACTGTCTTTTACCAATGGGTAAAGGAGTGCAATGATTCACGCGATGATGGTCGAGGACGACCCGGATATCACGACGCTGCTGGTTCATTACCTCAAAAACAACGGTATTGCCGTCGATGCCGTAGCGACTCCCTCAGCCGGACTGGATCTGCTGGAAAAAAACAGCTACCAACTGGTCATTCTGGATTTAACCCTTCCGCAGATGGACGGTTTGGAACTGTGCCAAAAAATCCGCGCCCGGACCGACATCCCGATTCTGATCTCCAGCGCCCGCAGCGACATCAACGACAAAGTAATCGCTCTGGAATACGGTGCCGACGACTATCTTCCCAAACCCTATGAGCCCGATGAACTCATCGCCCGGATCAAAAGTGTCCTGCGACGTTACCGTCCCGCAGCGCAGAAGAGCGCCAAACCCCTCCTCCTCAACGAAGCGGAACAAACCATCCGGCACAACGGCATCCCGCTCTCCCTGACACGCGCCGAGTATGAAGTTCTCTCCCTGCTGATTCTCCATCCCCAACAGACCCTAAGCCGCGACTTCCTGCTCCAAAATGCCAAGGCGATCGGATGGGAAAGTTCGGCACGCACCATCGACGTGATCATCAGCCGTATCCGGCAGAAAATCGAAACCGACCCTAAAACCCCGCGCTACATCCATTCGGTACGGGGTAGCGGGTACAAAATGGCGCTTTGATGATACGCCGGAGCCTTTTTCTCAAAATCACCCTCTTTTTCCTCATCGTCTTCGTAGTGATGGGGGTGGGATTTTATGCAGTTCATCAGGAGCTGGAGCGGGAGCATAAGCATCGGCTCCAGAGCGAAGCGGGGAAGATGCTCCTGCTGCTGCGCCAGAGCGTTCCCCTCCCTCCTCCGATGCGGCGGTCCTTTTTGCAGCGTAACGGTTACAGCATCGTCGACCCCCATCCCGACCTCATCCGCCCCCTCCGAGACGCCTTTGCCGTTCTTCCCGAAACCTATTCCGAGGCGGTCAGGGAATCGATAGAACAAGGACGGATACGGATACTCAAAGACGATCGCCATCTCTATGTCTACCTGACGCAGGCCGCCCCGCCGATGCTCGTGGTCAAAGCCGACATCGCCCGCAAACCCTTCTGGCCCGAGGCCCTTTTCGGAACCTTGCTGGCGGCACTGCTTCTGTTTTACCTCCTGATCATCAAGACCCTCTTCCCCCTCAAAACCCTCATCCGAACAATCGAGCGGTACGGGGATGAGGGGAAATATCTTCCGATCCAAAGCTCCCGCAAAGATGAAATTGCGACCATTTCTAACGCGCTGGACGAAGCGATGCACAAAAACCAGAAATTGATGGAAGCCAGACGTCTGTTTCTGCGCAACATCATGCACGAGCTCAAAACTCCGATCACCGCAGGAAAACTGGCTTTGCCGTTTCTCAAAAACGGCGAGGAAAAATCGATTCTGGAACGGGCTTTTCTGCGTATGCAGCATCTGATTGCAGAAGTGGTCCGGGTAGAGCAGATCACCTCTGGGGCCCTCTCCCCCACGCTCAAAGCGTGCCGCCCCAAAGAGCTGGCCGACAAAGCCGCAAAACTCCTTTTTCTCCCTCCCGAAGCGGTCGAAGGGATCTATGACGACACGGAAATCCATGCCGATTGCGACGTCTTCGTGAGCGTGTTTAAAAATCTGATCGACAATGGGCTCAAATACAGCCCCGACCACACCGTCCGAATCGTCCAGACGGGGGTGCGGATCGTGTTTTCGAACCGGGGGGAACCGTGGCCGCGCGGGTGCACTTTCGATTCCTTATGTGAGCCGTTTCACCATCCCGATGCCGATCCCAACAGTTTCGGACTGGGGCTGTATATCGTCAAATCGGTTATCGACGCCCACGGTTTTACGATGAGCTACCGCTACGATTCGGGAGAGCACCATTTTGAGCTGGTGTGTCGGAGTGATCCTGCGGCGCACGGTTGAGACGGATCTCGAAGCAGGCCCCTTTCGTGGCGTTATAGACGCTGAGCTTTCCGAGAAAATGTTTTTCGATGATCGTCTTGGCCATATAGAGCCCGATCCCCGTCCCCTGTGATTCAAACTTGGTTGTAAAGTAGGGGTCGAAAATCTTGTCGACGATTTCAGGGGGGATACCCCCTCCGGTGTCTTCGATGCTGATCGTGCAGTAACGCTCATTGCTTTCGCAGCGGACCGTGATCACTTTCTCCTCGCCTCTGTGGTGTTCGATCGCTTCACGCGCGTTGTTGATGATGTTGATCAGAACCTGCTTGAGCTCGTTGGGGTAGACGAGTACTTCGATCGACGGATCTATTTCGCGTTTGATAACAATCCGTTTGCGTACCAGCAGCGGCCCCAGAAGCGATTCGACGTCGCTGATCATCGCATCGATGTTGACGGGGATCTGGCTCCGGTCCTGCTTGAAAAAGTTGCGGAAATCATCGATCGTCTGGGACATGTACTGGATCTGGGCCTCGGCGATTTCGATCACCTTGGACGCATCCTGAGCCCCCCCGATCGAGCAACTGAGGCTGAGGCGGGTCATCGACAGCCCCAGAATATTGAGCGGCTGGCGCCACTGGTGGGCGATCGATTCGAGCATCGAACCGATTTCGGCCATTTTGGCCTGCTGCATCAGCAGTTTTTCCTGCTTGCGGTTTTTCTCCACCGCTTTTTCGATCTCTTCCTGGAGGCGCGCGTTAAAACTCTCCAGCTCATCGGTGCGCTGACGGACCAAAACATCAAGCCGCCGGTTTTTGTACGCGATCAGGATGAACAGCAGTGCCGCAAATCCGACTATCCCCCACACCAGCCGATAATTGATCGGGTCATCATGCTCCATCACAAGCCAGCGGCCGTGGATCTCCTCGTATTCGGCGGGGGTAAGCGATGCGAGCATCTTGTCCGCGATCGATGCGAGCATCCCCCAGTCTTCCCGAAACGCAAACGCCAGTTCAAACTGGTAGGGGGTCTCTCCGACCACTTTGAGGTGCCGGATCCCATGGCGCTCGATCAGGTAGCTCACCACTCCGAGCGCATCGATACAGGCATAGGCCTCGCCCGAGGAGACTTTTTTGAGCGCCTCGAGAGAGGAGTCGGCCATGACGGGGATGATTTTGGGGTAGCGGTCACGCAGAATCTCTTCGGTCGCGTACGATCGGACCACCGCGACCCTTTTCCCCTCCAGATCCCCGAGATCGTTGACGTATCCGACATCGGAATTGGCGACCACGACGATCGACTGTTTCAGATAGGGACGGCTGAAAACAAGGCTATTTTGCCGTTTGTCGGTGACGGCGGCCCGGGAGAGCATATCCAGCTCTTTATCCTCGATCGCTTTCACTGTATCGCTCCAGAGACGGCGGCTGTAATCGATCTCGAACCGCACCCCGAGCCTCTTTTCCAGCAAACTCAGATACGAGGCGCTGATCCCGAAATGGCGTCCGTTCTGATCCACCGATTCGATCGGGAACCAGTTATGGTCGATCCCGACCCGAATAATCGGATGCGCTTTGAGCCACGCTTTCTCTTCAACGGTGAGGTGGGGGGTATTGTGTTTGAACAAAAGAGGATCGAAAGAGGGGATCGATTTGACCACCCCCATCAGCCGGTATCCCTGGGCAACCATCTCCAGACGGACCGGGTCGATCGAACCGAAACTCACGTTCGGGCGAAACGCCAGATCCCGGAGTACTTTCCCCTCGTAAATCAGCGCTTCGAGGGATTTGTTCTGCGGATTGTAATGGCGGTAGATCAATTCCGCCGTCTCTTCGATGTGCTCAAATGCCCAAAGCCATCCCCGCATCGACGCCTCGTAAAACGCTTCCGCACGCTCGGGATGACGGTCGATCTCCCCTCTTGTAGTAAACAGGATATCGCTGTAGTAGTCAAATCCGTACTCCTTGGGGTCGATCGCATAGGTCTCGACCCCCGCTTTTTTCAGGATGAAGGGCTCGTTGGAAAGATAGGCGACCATCGCATCGGTCTCGTTCCGTTCCAGCGACCTCGGATCGTACGAATGGGGCTGCAGCCGAAGATCGGAGGGGAGGATACCGGCACTGCGGAACATCGCCTGCATCTCCGCTCCCGCAACGGTATCGCCGGTCAGCATGACCCGTTTGCCTTTGAGATCTTTCGCACTTCGGATATTGGCATCCTCGCGGGTCAGCAGCATCATCGGCGAGGATTGGAAAACGGCGGCCATCAGGACGATCGGAGCCCCCGAAGCGTAGTTGACGATCAGGGAGGAGCGCCCCACACCGTACTGCGCCTTC
This sequence comes from Campylobacterales bacterium, assembly GCA_016938595.1. GTDB lineage: Bacteria > Campylobacterota > Campylobacteria > Campylobacterales > Sulfurimonadaceae > Sulfuricurvum. The sequence goes on from JAFGUJ010000115.1 coordinate 8,409, forward strand.
CCCTTCATCACGGCACGGTAGGCGTCGCTTTCGCGCGCCGCATCGAGAATCGTCACATCGAGTCCCGCGTCGGCATAATACCCCTTCTCCCGGGCGACGTAATAGCCGGCAAACTGGAACTGGTGGAGCCACGGCAGCTGTATCGTCACCTTTTCCGCAGAAGAGAGGATTGACGCCAAAAGAAAGAGTAAAATAACGATTTTTTTCATGGGTTAGAGTGTAGCGAAACAATTATGTTTTCACCCTTAGAACCCCTTATGCTCCGTTAGGGTAAAATCGCGACAAAAATCCATTTTACGCAAGGTTTTCCATGTCGGTCAAAACGTATCTCCTTGAAACCATCACCCGCCGCCCGATCATTATCGACGGCGCCATGGGGACCCAACTGCAGGAACGTGCCGACAAGATTCCCCAGAGTGCCTGGGAAGGGCTGGAGGGGTGCAACGAACTCCTCAACGTCACCGCCCCCGACATCATGGGCTCGATTTTCCACGCCTATCTCACCGCCGGAGCCGACCTGATCACGACCAACACCTTCGGCGCGTTTCGCTGGGTGCTCGATGAGTACGGAATCGGACACCGTTCCTACGAGCTCGCCCGCGCCGGAGCGGCGGTGTGCAAGAGCGAATGCGAGAAGTTCTCTACTTCCGAACACCCCCGCTTCGTCCTCGCCTCGGTCGGGCCGGGGACGAAACTCCCCTC